>PHDP01000001.1 GCA_002842655.1 Bacteroidetes bacterium HGW-Bacteroidetes-14 | reverse complement strand
TTATTAAATTCAAGTCGTCACGCAACAAAAAAGCTTATAACTTGCTAAATTATAACGATTTCAAAGAACGAAAATTAATTTTTAGTGGACACTAATGAATCCAAGTATTAAAATACGATAACGCCTTTGGCAAATGCTTGAAATGAACTGACACTTTGCCTTGCCTGTTTCACAGAATTGAATCTGAAATTTCAACTGAAATAGCAAGAGTGGATGTTCAATCGGAGAACTTAAACAGCGGGAGGGGCGCGAAGCCCTTTTGTGAAATAGATTCCGCAGAGAAGCGGAGTTTTGTCATGATGCTCCTTTAAGAGGAGAGCCGATTCCGGAATATCAGGAAACAACTGGTTGTTCAGATATGCAATAAAGAACCCGGGCAACGAGCCGGTACCTAAACCATAATCAGAGTCAGCATCAAAATCTGAATTTTCTGAAAATGAGCTGTGCACAGACTTAGTTTCATTAACCGGAATCAGCACCAGCAAATCCAGAAAGTTGCACTTTCCTTCACTGCTGTGTCCGGAAACCGGACAGCTGTTGCAGTCGCGATGCTCTTCTGACACCAGGTCATTAATTGCATTATTGTTCGTAGAAATTTTGTCGTGAGAGTGCTCACTGTAATTGCAGATGCAGATATGCTCCCCGTGATGGTGATGCGGCACAATCGTATGCCCCAGCAATAGAATGTTGGCAACGATTATCAGCAATATGGCAGAGGCTTTTTTAAGCATAAATGGTTTTCCGGTTTTTTAACCTGCGACAAATATAAAAACAAATTACAACTATTGAGGTTTATATTGCACATGCTAATGTTCTCGACATGCGTGCCTGCTAAAGTTTCCCATGTGCAACCCACCTGCCAGCCTAATTTCCATACTGCTAATATTGAGTAAGTTGTAAATTGAAAATCTCTTAATTTCTCAATTCAGCTATTTGTAAAGCTCACAAAATGTGATAAATGTAAATTAGGCTGGCAGGTGTCAAAACGATTGGTATTTGGTATTTTACCCCTGGGGAAAAGTGTCAGATTTCTTATAGCCAGCACATTAGACAAATCCGCGCATTTTTATAACACGCTGTATATGTGGCGTTTGACACTTTTCCCCAGGGGTAAATTGCACGTGGGAAACTTTAGATGCCTGGCAGGATATGTGAGAATTATCAGATAATCAGTAGTGTAGGTTTTGAGAAAACAGAATCATTAATACACTTAGAAAGTTATGTGCTTAATAATGAGTCTTTTCTCACATATCCTGCCAGGTAACAAAATTTTCCGGAGTTTTTAAAACTCATCAAACAATGGTTTACTGATAAATGCCTGAAGTGAAACAAGCTGGTTTTGGATAATCTGATTCATTTCTGTCAGATAATGCATGAATTCGGTTCTGATAGCTTTGGTATTTCTCTCAGATGTTGCTTTGAATATCAGGTTCTTACTATTGCCCAACCTCTCCCAGTAATAACTGACATTATATTCCCCATGTGTATATGAAATATCAGTAATTATATATTTAATTTTTCCTTGTTTTATCTGAAAATATATTATTCCGTGGGGTAATAAATAGTTTGCATAGACTGCCGGCCCAAATCTGATTGAATTAAAAACGAACCTTGCTGAAATAAGTCCCTCTTTTGGATTTTCGTATAAAACAGGTGCTGTTGCCGGTAATACTATATTCTTTGTTGATGCCCAGTGTCTAACCTGCTGATAAAGCTGATCCGTTGTTAAATCTGGATTTGCTTTCATCACACCTTCGTAATAGATTATACTATCTCTTACTGGAACAGGAACATTCTGCTCTCTTTTATTTTGAGCAAAAATAAACTGAGTACTGATAATCAGTATCAATACAAATGTTAAAGCTTTCATAGTGTTTGTTTTTTTGCGAAATTGTGCGAAATAAACTCAGGCAGAGTTTTTAAAACTCATCAATGACCGGTCTCTTAATATATGCCTGCAGTGATTTAAGATGAATCTGTATGATTCGGTTGATTTCTGTGAGGTAATAGATGTATTCTGTTCTGTGTGCCCTGGAAGTTTGTTCAGATGTGGCATTCAGAAAGAGAGCGAGACCTCCGCCTTCGGTTATTCGTTTGTAACTGGCCGTAATTTCTCCGTGTGTGTAAAGGAAATCAGTTATTGTATATTTTACTTTACCCTCTTTAACCTGAAAGTGAATGATTGCCTGCGGAATCATGTAATTAGTATTTGCTGATGCGCTTAGGTTTATTGTATGAAACATCATTCGTGCAGAGAGATTTCCCTCGGCCGGATTATCATATAATAATGTTGGAATGTGGGGTGGAACTACAATTTTTGCAGATGCCCACTGCCTTACCTTCTGATATAGCTGATCTCTTGTGAGTGCCGGATTTGCACTCATCACACCTTCGTAACATATTGTACTGTCAATAACCGGAACCGGCAGTTCTGCCTCACCTTTGTTCTGCGCTGTGGCAAACTGGGCGGAGAGAATCAGCATAATTGCAATTGAGAAAGCTTTCATAGTGTTTGATTTTCCCGAAATTTAACGAAAAAATAAACACTGCCAACGTTTTAGCCCAGAATCTCTTCAAGGTGTTTTGTGAATTTCTCTCCCACCTCTTTGAGGGTGGGTGTTAGGCCGGTCTCTTTGGAGATTGAAGTGACACCTTTGTCGACGAAACCGCAGGGATTTATGTAGTTGAAGTAGTCAAGGTTGGTTGTTACATTGAGGGCGAATCCGTGCATTGTAACATAGCGGGATGCCTTAACTCCAATGGCGGCAATTTTGCGGGCCGATGGTTTTCCGCAGTCGAGCCAGACGCCCACTGCACCATCCATTCGTGAGGCCGAAATCCCATAGTCGGCTACAGTTTTGATAATCGCCTCCTCAAGTGCCCAGATATACTGCTTGATTCCAATTCCCAGCTCTTCAAGGTCAAAGATGGGATATCCCACAAGCTGACCATATCCGTGATAGGTGATGTCGCCGCCTCTCTCGATTTTATAATATTTTGCTCCAATCTTTTCAAGCATTTCATCGCTGAAGAGCATGTTGCCTGTATTGCCGTGGAGTCCCATTGTATATACGTGCGGATGCTCAAGAAGAAGGAGCTGCATCTCTCCGCTCTCTCCCTTCATCTTCTTTTCAATCAGTTCGCTGAAAAGTTGTTTCTGAATCTCCCACGCCTCTTTATAATCTATGAGGCCCATCTCCTTTACTATGAATCTGCTCATCTGAATTTCCTGATTTTCTATCGTTAGTTTTTTGAGGTACCGGTTACCGCCTTGTCTGCCATATATGAAGATCTCACAAGAGGGCCGCTTTCTGCATGAGAGAAGCCTATCTTTAGTGCAATATCTTTGTATTGTGCGAATTTTTCCGGGGTTACATATTCTGCAACCTCCAGGTGTTTGAGGGTTGGTCTGAGGTACTGGCCAATTGTGACAATTTCACATCCGTTATGCCTCAGATCAAGCAGTGTTTCAAGGATCTCCTCTTCACTCTCACCAAGCCCGAGCATCAGCCCGCTTTTTGATCTGAATCCCCTTTGAGAAATGTGTTTTATAGTTTTCATTGAGACGGGATACTTCGCTCTGGAACGAACCTGCGGGGTAAGTCTGCTTACTGTCTCTATGTTGTGGGCCACAATGCCGGGTCCGGCTTCAAGAACTATGTCTATAAGCTCCGGTTTTCCGTCGAAATCCGGGATAAGAACTTCAATGGTAGTATCTGGATTTACTTTGCGGCACTCTTTGATAACTTCTGCCCAGTGGGAGGCTCCTCCGTCCGGGAGGTCGTCCCTGTCTACGGAAGTGATTACACAATGTTTGAGTTTCATGAGCGAAACAGACCTTGCTAGAGCAGAGGGTTCGCTTTGGTCGGGCTCAAGAGGCTTTCCTGTTATTGTTGCGCAAAATTTGCAGGATCTGGTACAGATTTCTCCAAGTATCATGAAAGTGGCAGTTCCGCGGCTCCAGCATTCAGATTTGTTTGGACACATTCCGCTGCTGCAGATTGTATGCAGTCCGTGCTCCTTCACTATACGCCCTACCTCTGAGTAGTCTCCGGAGGTATCAAGTTTTATTTTTAACCAGTCTGGTTTTTTGTCATTTCTGATTTTCATGGCCCAAAGATATACTTTGGCAATGAAAAATCCTTATCAGTTATGTGTGATTTTGCCCAGTTCGTAATCCACAACAAGACCTGGAAAGTCTATCCCGTCTACATCATAGAAAACCTGCTCATTGTGATCGTCTACAAGAAAAATAACCTCTGCACCCTTAATCTGAGCCGTGCATGACGGGAGAGGGCCCTTTCCGCCTCCGCCAATAAGTTTTACTGAGTCAAACTCTTTTGGTTCAACTTTTATGCTCACTGCTCCGTCTGGTATCTGGCTCCAGTCTGTATAGTCGATATGTGTGCTCATATCGGAAAAGAATACATACTTTTTTGAGTTCTCCGGGGTGATTTCGCAGGTTATAACCTTTTTCTTTCCGGCTACTACCTTTTCAAAATCGGCTTTAGAAATGCGGATTGTTTGTGTCTTCATGGGCTGATAAATAATTTCTTTGTTAATTAAGTCTCTCCTTCAGCTGAAACATGATTTCAACCGGTGGCATGTGGTCACAATCGTAGCAGGAGGTAAGGTCAGGTACCTCTTTTTCTATAAGTTCATTTGGAATTAGAAAGTCAATTTCTGCGTAGCCTATTTTGTACCGGCAGGTCTTTATGAGCCTTCCGTCAAGGTCAAAGCCCTCTGCACCAACTGAGCCGTCCCCAAGATCTGAAATGTGTTCCGATATGGTTTTAAACTCTATGGTATTGAAATACTTAACATCAATCTTGTTCTCAGAGGTGAGGTAGAAAAACTCATGTATCTCAGAAGGTTTGATTCGCGCAACAAAGGCTTTCTGGCGACCGCTCTCAATGTTTTCGAAAATGTCGGGATCGACGGTGAATTCCAGCTTATCCATGGCAGTATTTGTATTACATGGTGCAACAGGTGTATTGCAAGATAACAAAAAAATCCCGGTAAAGCAACATGCCTCAGAGGAAAAGTGTCAAATCATTATGTGTCAAATATTTCTAGCTTTTAGACAATTCTATTAACTGCGTGTTTACTAGATATTTGACACTTTTCCTCTGAGGTGAGGTCCACTGAGGTACAATGCGATAGCTGCGCAGGCCTCAGCATCTGCGAGGGCGTGGTGGTGGTTGATGAGATTGTATCCGCAATGGGCGGCTACGGTGTTGAGTTTGTGATTTGGCAGCTGAGGAAGGAGTTTTCTTGATGCCCTTACAGTGCAGTAGAACTTGTAACCGGGGTATGGCATTCCAAAGTGTCTGTGAACAGCCTTGAGGCAGCCTTCGTCAAAGGGTGAGTTGTGAGCAATGAGAGGCAATCCTTCGATAAGTGGTTCCAGCTGAGACCATACCTGCGGAAACTCGCATTCGTCGTCGGTGTCGTAGCAGCTCATTCCGTGAACTTTGGTATTCCAGTATGAATAGAAGTTTGGTGCGGGCCTGATTAGCCTGTATGCAGAATCAACAATAACCCCCTCCCGAACAATAACTATCCCCACACTGCAAACACTGGAACTGTTTGAGTTGGCTGTTTCAAAATCTATTGCTGCAAAAGTGGATGGTAACAATGTCATAGCAGAAATCTCCAGGCGACAATTCGGGTTTTCTTGTTGCCGTGACCCATTTCGATGGTTTTGACCTGAGAGGCCGATACCTTTTTAAGGGCTGAGTAGATTGCAGGCAGATTTTCTTTTTTTGAGATGAGGGTTGTGAACCAGCCTACATTTTTTGCGTAGCGGTGACTTTGCCTTATCATCTCCTGTACAAACTGAATCTCTCCGCCTGGGCACCAGAGTTCGTTGCTCTGGCCGCCAAAGTTCAGCTTAGGCTTTCCGCTTTTAAGGCTCTTTCCGCCTGCGAGCTCCTTTTGACCCAGTATAATTTTCTCCTCAGCTTCTGATCTGCCCGCCGAGAGATTCCTGAGTTTGTTTGCGGCTTTGTTTCTTGCCTCTTCGGGAGATGAGTGAAAGGGAGGGTTGCACATTGTGGCGGCCAGGAATTCTCCCTTTTGAAGAATACCGCTAAAGAAATCTGACCTGTTTGGCTGAAACCTGATATCTACCATGCCATCAAGAGCCTCATTCCGTTCGACAATTTTCAACGCGCTTTCTGCCGCGACAGGGTCAATTTCGGACCCGATAAAGGCCCAGCCGTACTCCATGCATCCAATTATTGGATAGATACAGTTTGCACCTACGCCAATATCAAGTATGATTCTGCTTTTTGGAACGGATTTTTCTTTTGCTGAGGCCGAAAGCTTAATGGTTTTTCCGCCTGCGGGAGGGTATTCGGCCAGCAGATCTGCCAGACGGTGAATGTATTCGGCTCTGCCGGGAATAGGAGGGCAAAGATAGTTTGCCGGAATATCCCAGTATTCAAGCCCGTAGAAGTGCATCAGCAGAGCTTTGTTAAGCATCTTAACCGCTTCTGGATCAAAGAAATTGATTGTGGTAATGCCATGTTCGTTTGTGAACACATGCTTTCTGAGCTCCGGCGTCGCTTTTACAAGCTCCGCGAAGTCATATTGTCCCTGGTGTCTGTTGCGGGGATGAAGGGTGCCTGGTGTTTGCATGGAGCAAAGATATAAACTTAAACGGCAAAGTAGCTAACGCCAGAGTTCTGAGTAATACGGAGTGGCTGTTCCCCCTTTGCAGATTTGTGTGGTTATACCAAGCCTGCTTATGAGCAACGCATGCTCCTGCTCAATTGTGCCGTGAAAGAGCAGAGTGGGACAGATGGCTGCCTCGTGAGTTACTCCGGAATTTTCGTAAGCGATTTTGCTCACCTGCAAATCTACAAGATCACCTGTTCCAACACGGCCCAGAATAGTGCCGGCCTCAACTTTGTCTCCAACTTTTACCTTTACTTCTGCCACATGGTTGTAAACTATGTACCAGAGTGAATTTGGGAATGCCCTTATTCTTATCCTGTAGTCCAGATAGTGGGCATTAGTATTGAATACAACAGAATCAACAATTCCAACAGATACTGATGTTACTGCAGAGAGTGAGTTTGAAGAGAGATAGCGAATTGAAGAACGTCTTAACCTGCGAGCAAGAGAATCTCCGAAGAACTTCAGCTCCTTTACATCTGCAAGGTCTAGGACGGACTTGTTGAGCATTGGCGGGTCGTTTTCTGTGGGGCCGGCAGGCTCCTCTCTTGTGCAGAAGCAGGCAAAGAGAATCAGCATAGCTGACAGAAAAATAAAGAGAACAGATTGTTTTTTCATACTCTTTTGATTATTCTGTTACTATTGTTTTTATGCACCAGCCAAAGCTGTACTGCTGACCCTGCAATATCCTCTGAAGAAGCTCGTTGTGGGCGATTATGAATGCAGGACCGGCAACCATTAAAGGACAGACTGAGATCTCTGACGAACCGGTTACCACTTTGTTTACCTGAAGCTCAATCCTGTTGCCGGTCCCGATACTCCCTATCTCTGCTCCTGCAACAATGGCATCACCCACCTTTGCCGGGCAGTTCAGGATATGGTCATAAATAATTGTCCATGCCGAATTTGGTTTGGGCAACAATACAATGCTGTAGTCCTGAAAACGTTCATTAAAAGTTTTTCTTATTACTGTTCCGCTGCAGACAGCTCTTATTCTGACATCTGATGTTGTAGTATAGTACTCAAATGTTGGATTGTAAACTTCCGGCATATCTGCTCCAAATGCAATTACAGCAATTACTTTTGTCAGATCCATGGGGAGTTCACTCAGCAGAGGCTGAGACTGGTCCAGTTTTTCATTTGACCAGAAGAGTTCATTTTGGGTACCCTCATCTTTTTCACATGAGGGTACCAGCAAAAGAATTAAAAATACTGCCAGTATAGTTCTCATACATTACAGTATTAAATTTTAAGGGAGCGAAAGTTATCAGTTTATACCAAAGATTTTCATATCCTCGTCTACGGTGGTAATAGTTTTGATTCCGAATTTCTCCTCTACAACCTTTAAGAGGTTTGGAGTAAGGAATCCGGGCAGGGTAGGCCCAATGTGTGCATTCTTAATGCCAAGATAAAGCAGGGCAAGGTGTACAATAATTGCCTTTTGCTCATACCATGCAACATTGAAAACTATAGGAAGCTTGTTGATATCGTCAAGTCCGAGAACCTCTTTTAGCTTGAGTGCCACAAATGCCCATGAATATGAATCATTGCACTGACCTGCATCAAGAACTCTTGGAATTCCTCCGATATCTCCCAGCGGAAGCTTGTTGTATCTGTATTTTGCACAACCTGAGGTAAGTATTACGGTGTCTTTTGGTAATGCCTTTGCAAATTCTGTGTAGTATTCACGGCTCTTCTGGCGCGCATCGCAACCTGACATTACAACCATCTTCTTAATTGCTCCTGAGTTAACTGCTGCAAGAATCTTGTCTGCCAGTGCCAGTACCTGGTCGTGTGCAAACCCAACAGTTAATTCTCCCTGCTCAATTTCTGTTGGTGGAGGGCATGTTTTAGCCATTTCAATTATCTCTGAGAAATCCTTTTGACCATTAGGAAGGCGTTTTGTGAGATGTTTCCATCCCGGCATACCTGCTGCTCCGGTTGTGAAAATCCGGTCGTTGTATGTAGTTGTTTTCCTTGGGGGAACCAGACAGTTGGTTGTAAAGAGGACCGGTCCGTTAAAGGTTTCGAAATCTGTAAGCTGAGTGTGCCATGCGCCTCCGTAGTTTCCTGCCAGGTTTTTGTATTTTTTAAAGAGAGGATATCCATGTGCAGGAAGCATCTCTGAGTGTGTATAGACATCTACTCCTGTTCCCTGAGTCTGTATCAGGAGCTGCTCCAGGTCTTTCAGGTCGTGTCCGCTCACCAGGATACCCGGATTCTTTCCTGCTCCCAGTTTTGCCTTTGAAATTTCCGGTGAGCCGTAAGTTGAGGTATTAGCTTTGTCAAGCAGAGCCATTACCTTAACTCCATATTCGCCTGTGCGGTGTATCCATTCAAGCATGCCATCAATTGTCATTGGTTTTGTAATCATTACAAAACTCTCCTCCTGGAAATTGTAAATGGCAGGATCTTCGTATCCAAGGTTGAATGCATGCTCGCAATAAGCAGAAATTCCCTTGACTCCAAAGAGAACATATTGCTTGAGTGCGCGGATATCTTCATCCTTGTCGAAAGTAAGAGTTCCCACCCGGCCTGCCTTTTCGAGAAACTCCTCTTCTGTTTTACCTGTCCAGAAAATTGAATCGTGTTTCTCTTCGGTTTTAACTTTTGCTTTAAGGTTGTCTCTCATTCTGAGGGTATCCCTTATTGCATCCATTATGGCCTGGTTGTCAAAATTGGCATTGGTGATGGTGATGAAAAGACAATTGGTGATGTGCTTGCTCTCCTCGTTTGTATCAATGCCATGTTTTCTGGCTTCGATTGTCATGTATGACAGCCCCTGGCATGCATACATCAGTAAATCCTGAATGTTTGCGGTATCCTCTTTCTTGCCGCAGACTCCGTTAATGGTACAGCCCGTGTTTTTGGCTGTCTCCTGACACTGATTGCAAAACATACTCATAGTAATACTCTTTTTTAGTTAGGTTTATGCTTTAAATTTAACTAAAAAAAATAAAACCGCAGAAAAAAACTTCTCTGCGGTTTAGAAATTTGTGATAATCCTGTGAAGTCTGTGGCATAGCCACTTCCGGGTTACTGCTGAGGTCTTGCAATAATAACTCCTACATTTCTTCCCGTTCCTTTTGCATAAACGGAAAGCGGTTCACGGTTAAGGACAACCTTCTTGTGGGAAGAAGAGGCATGAATAAATGTCAGCATTCCTCCCTCCTTGTAAATGATACCCATATGGGTCATGTCAATTCCGGGGATTTTTGTCGTAACAAATGCTACCACATCTCCGCTTTTGATAAGATTTTTATTTTGTTCTATTTTGTCTGTCGGGAGATAAAAATGTTCCCTGCCGTTGAGCTGAGCTTCAACAGCCCTGATTTTTTCTGTAAGTGCAGGATTACCCTTTAGCTGTTTGTATTTTTCGTGATTGGTAGACATTATGAAAAAATTGTGCTTAATGGGTTCCCATGCCGGAGTGTGAACGATACTTTTCACTATACCCTTTTTCTCGTTTTCGAATACCCAGTCAGATGTGTAGTGGAGCCTGTCTGAGTAATCATTAATTACATCTCCGCGGTAACGGATTCTCATGAGATGCTTTGTGAAATTTTCAAAAGTAAGGTTGTCTGACTTTGCAGTATGGCTAAGTGCATAAACTGTTTCAACAAAAGTTGTGCAGTCGAGTCCCCGGAGGTTAACAACAAGACCTTCCGGTTCAATCTCAAGTGTGTTTGCCACATAAGGGACACTCAGAAAGAATTTCGCAGTCTCAATAATCACCTTTTCTATGGGCTGATCCCTCTTTGTTTTAATATACTCGGCATATTTGTCAAATATTACCTTGTCCTGAGGATCGCTGTAAATCTTATGCTGTGCCTGTGTGTTAATGAACATAAGCATTAAAAAAACCGCAACTATTATCTTTTTCATTTTAATTCGTTTTTGACTCTGATTTTTGAATCAAATGTGGGTTATGGCGATAAATATAGTGCTTTTCCAACTTTTGTCCTACATTAATTGTTATGCAGATAATCAATTTATCCTAAACGGTAATGAATCAGGACCAGAAAGTGCTTCTGTATGACGGAAATTGCAGTCTCTGCACAAGACTTGCAAATTATCTCGGGCAAAGAGACAAGAAACGAGTTCTCAGTCTTATTACCCTTCAGTCTGCAGAATCCTGCCTCGCAGGAAATTCTGAATGTGACGGTTATTCATGTGTTAATACGGTTGTATTTATTGACGGCGGCCGGGTGTTTACAAAATCTGCCGCAGTACTTGCCGCCTTTGCGGAGCTGGGAGGCATGTGGAGAGCAGTCGCCTTCCTGAAAATCTTCCCCCGGCCGCTGCGGGATTACGTTTACGACCTGGTTGCCCGTAACAGATTAAAAATCTCGAAATTATTTCGTCTGAAATAGTTGATTTTCACCTGCTATCTCTGAAGTTTGCTGCTTTTTAACTATTTTTGAAGAGAAAATTCAACAGGGCATATGACCTCAGAACAACATCCTGCCGGATATACTCCTCATGAATCGGAGCTTCACAAGCAGCATTTTCATGAGCAGAAGTCCCATGCTGTCAATGCAGCCTGTGCAATCTTTGGTTTCGATGGGGTTGAACTGAGACTGTTGCTTTTCAAAAGAGCCAGGGAGCCGTTTGAAGGGAAGTGGGAACTTCCGGGGGGGCGGCTCAGTCATGATGAATCTGCAGAGAATTGTATAAAGAGAGAGCTTCACGATACACTAGGACTTTCACCAAAACTGCTGAGGCAGGTGCAGACTTTTTCCAACCATCCGGATAATCCGGACGGAAAAGGTATAACGGTTTTGTTCTATAAGCTTATAAATCCGGAGAAGTTTTCGGGGATAATTTTCAAAGGAGGAGAAAAATATTCAGATGCACAGTGGTTTGTTTTAAATCGCCCAATAAGAAAAGAGTTCATGTATTTTGACCATCTGGACCTTGTAAGTGCCTCTGTTGAAAAGCTGAAGATTGATCTCAGACATTTCCCTGTTGCATTTGAGCTTCTTGACGAGCAATTTACCATCAAACAGCTTCAGACAGTATACGAAGAGATTCTCAATAAAAAATTTGACCGTGCCAACTTTCATAAAAAAATGGTGGGAATTTCAGACCGTCCGGAGCCGCGTCAGGAATTCTTTTACAACACCATGCGTCTTGAGATGCACAGGATTTATCCCAATGAAAGGGTAGCTGCGGCAAAGAGGGGAGATGAGCCCGAATCTCCCGGCGAACTGCGCAAGAACAGGGGAATTCTAATAGACACAGGTGAGGTTGTAAAGGGAGTCAGGCACAAGCCCGCCAAAATTTACATGTTTGACAGAGCCCGCTGGGATGAGCTCATGAAAAAGGGTGGTTTCACCTTCGACTTTTAGCTGGCGGCCGGCACAGATTACTCCCCGCGCTCTCTGAGCATTTTAAGCAGCAGTTCAGGTTCGTTGGTGGTTATATAATCTGCTCCCTGGTCAAGCATCATTTTGAGATCTTCTGCCTTGTTTACTGTCCACACATTTACGGTGAGACCAAGGTCATGTGCCTGGCGAGTAAGAATTGGGTTTGCCTTAAACATGTTCAGGTTAAAGTCAATTCCCCACATTTTGCTGTTTTTAATCTCAGTTACTGTTTTGTCATTGCCAAGGTATGCTGTGGTTGCAACCGGGTCAAGTTCAATAACTCTTTCCAGTGAGCCATAATTGAAGCTTATATAGGTTACCCATGCCTGAACCTTGAGGTCGTGTACCATTTGTACAGCCTTGTTAGTGAGTTCAAGAGTTCTTTCCTGGCTTACAAGCGATGGTTTAATTTCAAGTACAAGTCCTGTTTTATTCTGATCTTTAATTGCCAGAAGGTATTGTTCCAGAGTAGGCAGAAACTCACCTGGTTCGAGTTCTACCTTTGTAAGCTGTGCAGATGTGCTTGTTTCAACTGTGAGTCCTCCAATTGCAGGGTCGTGATTGCATACAGGAACTCCGTCGGCAGCCATCCAAACATCAAATTCACTCCAGGAACAACCCAGTGAGATTGCATTTCTGAGAGATTTAATTGAGTTCTGAGGATCACTGAAATTTTTCCAGGCACCTCTGTGAGCAATGGCTCTGTTTTTAAGAAATTCATCCTTAACAAGTTCAAATTCCTTCACTGCAGTTCCCGTCTTTGTGGAAACTGTTAAAGTAACTGCATACCTGAAAGCTCCGCCTTCAGTTAGTTTTACGCCTCTTTTCAGTCTGACAATGCCATCCCTGTCAATTCTGAAGATATCTGCTGTATCCCTGCTGATGCAAATTTTTGCCTTTGTATCTCCGGTTAGTACTTTCCCGACAGGAGCTCCCTTTTCATTTAAAGGAATGCGGTAATTATCAAGTATTGGGTATAGCGGATTCGTTGCCATGGCAGTTGCTGAAATTACAATTGCGAAAATTGAAGTGAGGATTTTGTTTCGTTTCATAAGTCCGGGTCTCTTTGGGGTTTTCGTTTCAAAGATACAAATTCTTTGCACCAGTAAAAGAAAACTTTATAAATTACAAATCAAACTTGAGCCTGACTCTAATCCCGTACTTCGATACATTAGGGTGGTCAAGATAGGTTATCCGTCTTACCAGATCTACCCTTACGAATTTGAAAATATTTGAAATACCGACACTCATCTCTACATATGGGGTTTTACCCAGTATGAATGTTGCCGGATTTCCGTCTTTATCAACCGGGAAAGGGAAGAGCAAAGGATCGCCCGGGACTGACCCGGAAGGAGGGTTTACATTTGAGCCGGAAATGGCAGGATTACTTTTGTCACTGAGGCCTCCGTACAGAACCTTGAATGTTAACATTTCTCTCAGACCAAGGTGTTTAATTAGCGGAATCTTGTTAAATATGAATCCGTTAAAACAGTGATCAACAAAAAGGGAAGCATATTTATCACTCACAAACTCTACAAAGTTCATCAGGTTGTAGGTTGTTGACTGGTAAAGATAGCTCTGGTTTGCATTATGGATCTCCAGAAGTGGATAAGGTACTTTGCCCAGTACAAGCCCACCCTCGAGGGTGACGGTTGTGTAGCCCACTACAGACGGGTAAAAGCGTTTGTAGATATTGAGCCTTAGCAGGTGGTAGTTGTAGTCACCACCAAGCAGTTTACTGCCAAATGTGTAGTTGAACTGGAAAATAGGGTACTTGTTTGCAACCGGAATTCTGTAAATTTTTCGCTGGTAAAACTCCTCTTTGGGGGCATACCTGAGTGCGAGGCTTGCTTCGCCTATGTTCAATACGGATGCGTTACCAAAAGTAATGCTTCCGCCGGGCTTCTGCTGGGTGTGTGTGTACCCGAGGGAGTAAGAGAAGTGGTTCTCAAATTCATGCAGGTATTCGGCCCGGAAGGTTTTATTGTAGAAAAGTTTGTCATCCACACCCCGCTTGATTGAGAGAAGTGCATTACCCTCCTGGACAAAATAGAGCTCCTGTCCGGGAACCTTGGTATCGCTCTGAAAGCTGAGGCGCAGGCTCTGAACCGGGAATTCGTAAATTGTGCGGCCGCTGAATGACAGCGTTGTGCCCAGATTGTATTTAATTTTTCTGTCCCCGAAGGAGTAGGAAATATATCCGTCATAATTGAACCATTTGCTGAGGGCAGTTGTGGAGCGGCCGCCAATTCTCAGTTTTGAACCCTCAATTGGATTGTAACTGTAAAAGGAGATTACGGGTCCAATTTCAAATTTCCCAAAATTATGGTAGCTGGCCAGGATAATTCTTGTAATGTTCATTGTCCTTTTGAAAGCCGGAATCTTCTTGAGCGTGTCAATAGTCCGGTAAATTCCCCTTTCTGTGGCCGAAAGCATTGTATGCCTGTTCTCCTCCCAGTAAGATTCCGGTTTTGAAAGTGTGGTGTCTGCCCGGGCATCTCTTACCCTGAAGTTGCTCTCTGCGAGTGGCTCGTTAATTTTGAATTTCCTGTATGAGACAGATTTTTGTCCGTATACGCCCAGACCGTTGCGGCTGTACCCAAGGTCAAGAGAAATTTCGTCAAGAGTAAGCAACCAGCCTGTTGATTTTTTTTGTCCGGTTCCGGTATGCTGATTCACTCCCGCCTGTTGCACCCTCTTTTCCGGATCTCTCTCAAATTCCTGAACTATTCGTGCATCCTTAATCCAGTTAAGGTTTATCTGCCGGCTTACCTCAATTTCTGCCCGCTTGACTGCAAAGGATCCGTCGGCAGTAATATAGAGATAGCCCTGGAAAAGAAAATCTGTTTTGTTGCGTGGCGAAAAGTAGAGTTTATAGCATTCAGCCCCGCTGACATTAAGAGTGTCCATAATGTAGTATCTGTAAAAAGCAGGGGCGGTCACAGCTATGGGGCTGATGAACTGATTTGTCAGAAATAGTATATTGTTGTCGTAAAGGTCAATGTCCTGATACAGATAGTTGAGCCAGACACCAATTCCCTGTTCGTCCAGATACCCTTCAAAGGTTACCATTTTGTCACCCTTTACAATTTCGTTCTTCGCCTCCGGAGTTCTGCGATAGTAATAGTCAGACAGCTGCTCCCTTATATACACGGGAAGGACAGGCTGTCCGGGCTTGCGGAGCGTGTCCATATTATCAAATACAAACTTGAATTTGCCCAGCATTTTTGCCTCTTTGAGCTTCTCTGAAACATTAGAAAATGAGAAAATGACCTTCTCATACTTTTCGTAGCTGAGAAAATCAAAATTCTTGCTGCGGTTCATCTCTTTGTAATGAATTACGCTGTCAATAATCATTACAGCTGGGTTGTCCTTATTGCGGTAACGAACCTTGTTTGCCTTTACAACTATTGCGTCAAGCTGTACTGCAGCAGGTGAAAGTCTTATCGTGAGTGGTTCGCTTACAGCCGGTTTTCCGCTGTTATCAGACGGAATTGACACTTCTGAAGGGAGATATCCCATTGAGGAGATTTTGAGAAGAATCTTCTTTGCTGTGGTAACCAGGAGGAACCGGCCCTCTGAATCTGTGCCGGTACCGTCTGTGGTGCCATCGACCACAATAACTGCATAGGGGACAGGTTCTCCGTTCTTTCCGTCAACCACCGCCCCTCTTATGTAACTCTTTCCTGCCAGCTGAGCATGCATTGAATATGTTCCAGCTGAAAGCAGAGTCAGTATTATTATAAGTGCCTTTTTCCAGGACATTATCTGGCCCTTAATTTTACCCAAAGATAATACGATTTGGATAACAACCAATCTGAAAAATGCTTAACTTTCTCAAAATCATAAAGGCATGAAAACGCTGACATTACTGGTTGCAATGCTACTGTCTGCCTCACTTTCTGCCCAGCCTGCAGAGACATTTTACAACAACGGACTGGAAAAGCACGGAAAAAAGGACTATGCAGGAGCAATTGCTGAATATACCAAAGCACTTGAACTTAATCCCAGGCTCAATCTTGCATGGTACAACAGGGGAGCGGCAAAGCTTATTCTGGAAGATTATGAGGGAGCTATAAACGACTATACAAAATCAATTGAACTTAATCCCTCAGATGCAGAAGCTCTCTACAGCAGAGGGCTGGCCAAGGAGTACCTTGACAGGGACAGGGATGCTGTGGACGATTACCTGAGAGCTGTACAGATTGATCCGAATCACGCCAGATCCTGGTTTAACAAGGGATTAATAATGTTCTCACTCAGACACTATCAGGAGGCAATTTCTGATCTTACAACTGTTATTAAACTGGACCCCAAAAATGCCGATGCATATTATAACAGGGCTGAGGCAGAGAGAATGCTCAAGAATTTTTACGGTGCTATTTCTGATTATTCGAGAAGCCTTGAGATCAATCCGCGCGATGCATATGCATACATTAACAGCGGAATGTGCAAATGCCAGCTTAAGGATTTTATGGGAGCTGCAGAAGATTATACCCGGGCAATAGAGATAGATCCTGATCAGTTCTCTGCATGGTACAGCAGGGGATATGCAAGGCAGACGCTGGGAGATTTTCAGGGAGCAATATCAGATTACAATGAAACTATTGTCAGAAAACCCGATATGGTGAATGCATATCTTAACAGGGGTGTGGCAAAGTACAGCCTTAAAGACTATCCGGGCGCACTGGCAGATTACAACAAGGTTCTGGAACTGGCTCCGTCAAATTCACTTGCATATTTTAACAGGGGTGTCACCAAAAATAATATCGGAGATAAAACCGGTGCATGTGAAGACTGGAAAAAGGCAGCGGAGCTTGGTGAATCAGAGGCTTATGCTCTTATTCAGGAGTTCTGTAAGTAATATAAATGTTTATGAAAAAGCTTGATTTATATCTGCTCATACTCGCCCTTGGTGTGCTTCTTCTTATCTGGCGCTACGAGACGGGAGAGGTGGTGAGAATTGTGGCCTATCTGGCTGTAATTCTTGGCCTCTATTTTTCAATTGCACTCGCAAGAATCAAAAGGAAAAAGAGAAGGCGTGATGTATCATGGAGAGGTCTTGCAGTTTTGGCCACAGGACACATTCTTATGACTGTTCTGTTTTTCTGGAACAACAATCCGCACGAAAAGAGATGGATTGTTTCTGCCGGGGAGTTTCTGATTTATCTTTCTCTTCTTGTTTTCTTTACTATTGTGGTTGTTGCCAACTGCTCCAGCGTTATGAGAGGAGCACCTCTGGATGAGGGAAAAAATAATCAGGGATAGAGCCTTGTAATAGTCCAGAAAGGCTGGTCCGGTGATTCTTTCAGGTATTCAAACCTGTCATGTGCACGATTTGTGCCACCCTGCCAGAATTCAAAAAGTGAGGGTTTAAGTATATAGCCACCCCAGTGCAGTGGTCTTGCCAGTATACTGCCGGCAGAAATATCCTCTTCTGAATATTTAAGAATTTTTTCAACTTCATTTTCAAACTGCTCTTTGTTTTCAAGAGGTTCACTCTGTCTTGACGCCATTGCAGTAGCCCGGCTCTCTGCAGGACGGGAGTTGAAGTATTCATCTGAATCGCGCTCAGAAGTTCTTTCTGTGCTCCCCTCAATCCTCACCTGTCTCATAGTTTCCGGCCAGAAAAAGAGTATGGATGCATTTGGATTCTGTTTAAGCTGAATTCCTTTTCTGCTATTGTAATTTGTAAAGAATACAAACCCTTCCGGGGAATATTTTTTAAGCAGCACAACTCTTGAAGAGGGGAGCATATCCAGCCCGCAGGTCGAGAGAATCATCGCATTTGGTTCTGCGGTTTCATACAGTGATGCGTCACTGAACCACCGGCCAAACTGCATAAAGGGGTCGGGAGAAAGCTCCTCTTTTGTAAGCGGCTGTGGTGCATAATCCTTGCGCATGTGAAATAGCTCCTTCTCTTTCATAGAATAAATTTATTTTTAGATATATAACAAATTAGTGTTATTTTTGATTAACCCATTTTGAATAATATTATGAAGAGTCACAGTAAAATTTTATGGAGCGACGAACTCTCTGTAAAGGTTGGAAGTATTGACGATCAGCACAAGAGAATCTTCGATGTGATTAACAGATTTATTCATGAAGAGACTCTTGAAATAAGGTCTCTGCGCTTTGCAGAACTACTTTCTGAGCTGACAGACTACAGTATTGAGCACTTCCGGGACGAGGAAAAGTACATGGTTGAACATGGTTTTCCCGGTATTAAGGGGCATAGGGCTGCTCATAAACTGTATATCAAAAAGGTAGCGTTTTTTAACCACCTGTATGACGATGTAAATCCCACAAGACCGGAGGATGTCAGCGACTTCCTTAAAGAGTGGTGGATAAATCATATCATGCTTCTGGATATGGAGTACAAAAAATTCGTCGACAAATGCAACAATGGCAAGTAAAGTTAATATCCTATATTTTTCTGACCCGCTGTGTTCATACTGCTGGGGAAGTGAACTTATTTTAAGAACAATAAAAGATGAGTTCAGAGATTTGATTTCAGTTGAGTACCGCATGGGCGGGCTGATGCCGGACTGGAGCATGTTTGACGGGAAAGAGGAAGGTCCGGCCCTGGTGGCGAATCACTGGGTGGAGGCTTCTCATCACATTGGTTTTCAGATAGACGGAGATGTCTGGAGAGAAGACCCGCCTGCATCTTCATACCCACCTTCAATTGCTTTCAGGGCTGCTGTGCTTCAGGGCGAGGATAAGGGACTCCGCTTTTACAACATTATGAGAGAGGGCTTCTTTCACAGAAAAGTGAATATAGCCAGAAGGGAGAATCTTATAAAGGCTGCAGCAGACGCAAAACTGGATATTGAACTCTTTAAAAGAGACCTTGATGGCAAAGGGAAAGAGGAATTTGAAAAGGATCTGAAACTTGCTGCTTCTCTCGAAGTTGACCTGTTCCCAACTTATATTTTCTCCAGTTCAAATGAAAAACGGGTGAGACTGGCCGGTTTTATCGGCTTTGACCAGCTTTCACGCACTATTAAAGACCTTCTTGAATCAAAATAGTTGTCATTCTAAAGGAAATTGTTAAATTAGCGTAAAATCCTGCGGACATGGCAAAGTTCAGGTTCGAATACGGTATTACGCTCTTCTACCTCTTACTTGGAGGAGCATGGATTCTCTTCTCAGACAGAATCCTGATGTCTCTTGTTGATGATCCGGAGCGACTCACAGAAATACAAACCTTCAAAGGCTGGTTTTATGTTGTAATTACGGCCTTGTTCTTCTATATATTTCTCAGACGACACCTTCAGAAACTCAGACGGGCAGAGGCCAGGGCACTTGAAAGCGACAGACTTAAATCTGGTTTTCTTGCAAATGTCAGTCACGAAATCAGAACTCCTATGAATGGAGTGATGGGATTTGCAGAGTTACTCAAGGATCCGGAACTTACTCATGAAGAGAGACTTGAATATATCGCAGTAATTGAGGAGAGCGGGGAGAGAATGCTTGGATTGCTGCACAATCTGGTCAACATATCAAAAATTGATGCAGGACAGATGAAGGTCACCCTTACTCAGGTAGATGTTAACGAATTACTGGAAAATGTCAGGTTGTTGTACTCTCTTAAGGCAGAGCAAAAAGGAATAAGGATTGATATTAAACCTGGCATAACAGTAAATGAAGAGGCAATTATCTGGACTGACAGGGAGAAGCTCACCTCTGTACTTACAAACCTTCTGATTAACGGGATAACATATACAGACGAAGGATATGTGGAGATGGGATATGTTACCTCAGGAAACAATCTTCTGTTTTATGTAAAGGATACCGGTGTTGGCATTGAGCTGAGCAAACAGGAGGAGATATTTGAAAGGTTTGTGCAAATCAATATGACCTACACAAAAACTCATGATGGTGCAGGACTTGGGCTCTCAATAGTAAGATCTTATGTTGAACTTCTTGGAGGCAAGGTTTGGGTTAAATCTGCACCCGGTGACGGCTCTTCTTTCTACTTTACTATTCCTTACAAAAGGAGTAACGCTCTTTCATCAAAAAAGAGTCAATCCGGGATATAAAATTCCGATTTAATCAATCTCCAGAAAAAATCCGAAGCTAAGTGTAAAGGAGTTTATTCCAAGGTTGGGGTGACGGGTCTCCGCGTTGCTTATGTGCCGAAATCCCGGTCTGATGTCCAGATGAAGTCTGTCCCATACTCTTACCTGTGCTCCAATAAAAAGATTGTCTGAGAAAATCAGCCCGGAGACCTGTCTGTCAGGAGCTCCGAAAATGTAGTGAGGGCCTGTTCCCAGCATAATGTAGAGTGAAAAATTACGGGGGATAATTTCCTGTCTTAAGGCGATGGCAATATTTAGTCCCGTTTCGTAAGATGTTTTGTAATAATCAGATCCATCCAGATTTTTGTATCTGGTTGTATTGAACTGAGGTGTAAAGTGACCTTCTAAATTTGTTCTGCCAAATGAATGAATTGTGTGGCTGTATTCAAACTGGAAAAAATTGACCCTGTACCTGTAATCAAATCCAAGGTCAAGTTTGTCACTCAGCCTCTCTGTACCGGTACCTGTATATAACCCTATCTTTCTGTTGGTCTGGGAATACGCACAGACCGGAATCAGAATAATAAGCAGCAAAAATATCTTTTGAGAGCGGAAATTCATGTATGGTGTTTAAGCAGACCACAAAGTAAAGAAAAATATTTCTCTCAAATCTAAAGAACCATTAACGATTCCATGAAGTTTCTCATATCAAATGTAACTTCCAGAAAGCTTTTTCCTCCTGTTATTTCCCTTATTTCTCTGTCTGCTGTCAGAGGATCTTTTCTGCCATTACCCATCTGATCCATCACATTATTTACTTTATCCCAGTATTCCTTGTGCTTTTGCCATGATTCGTAAGATTTTGTTCCCGGTTTTGGTTTTCTCTTTTCAAAAAGTGGATTCATCTTTGTTTTGTAATCCTTTGAGGTTCCCCTAGCTATCTCAACATACTTTTCAACTTTCTGGAATTCCGGAGAGCCCTTCATATGTTCTGCCTTGTAGTAGGTGACATCTGCTGTCTGCCCTGCCCAAGCTTTGTTTGCATGCATGATTCCGTTCCTCTGGAGCACTGTTCTGTCTGCATATGCATCGCCCATTTTCGAGTGGGTAATGTTCTCCCATGAATGCGTAGGACTTTGTCCAGTCTCGGCCAGGTATGCGCGTTCCCACGCCTCCTGAGCCTCTGCATGCCACGCCTCTATAGAAGTTGGTTCGCCATTTTTAGACGGAGGGAGAGGTTTTCCGTCGGGTCCAGTTCTGGCTTTTCTTCCGGCATCATAATCCATGTTTACAGTTTTACTTCCAAGCAGATCCTCCGGATTTACCTCTTCTCCCCTTGCCTGTCTCTCTTTTGCCCGTTGAAGTTCAGCAGGGTCGGGCCTGTTGCGGATTGGCTCAAGCTGCTCCTTACTCCATCCTCTCTGATCCATATCCTGCTGAAATTTTTTCTCCACACGCTGATGCACCCGGTCCATTGAATTGCTGTAGCGCTTTATCAAGTCAAGATTTTTGGGGTTTTTCTGCATAGTCTTCATTATCATCTTTGCCTGAGGGGAGCTGTGAATTTTTGCAGAGCGGTCATCCAGCTCCACAAGTATCTTCTTGATTTCAGAAGGTGGAAGTTTGGCTTTTCGGGCCTCTTCAAGTTTTTCGTATGTCTTTTTATAGGAGTTTACCTTGTTACGTCCATCTGCTACCTGTTCCCGGTAAACGGCCATCTCTTCTGCAGAGAGAGGGCGGTTAAAGTCATCGGGATCTTTTGCAGGTTTGGCTTTTGACCTGAGAGGGTCTGGAGTCCCGGTTTGCGGAGCCCTTTTCGCAGTTGTTCCGTCAATTTCAGGAAACTCTCCGTTTGGTCTTGAAAAGGCCGATGAGAGTTTGCCCATTCCAAAAGATAACGCCTTGTCTGTTACATATCCTTTAGTCGCCTCCCAGGCAGCCCCTTTAATACCATCAATAAAGTCTCCACCTTCATTAACGGCAGCCTCAAAACCGCGAAATCCGTCAACCGCCAGTCCTGCTGCTGTGTTGTAAGAGCCGGCCACTCTCAGGAATGCCTCTTTTGGCCCACCTTCTATATAGCCAGTTACTCCCTGGTACATATTGTTCACATACTGGCCTCCAAAGAGCGAAAGGCCCATCATTGAATAGTCTGCAGTTGTCTTTACAACCTGAGCGGTCTGAAGGCAGGCATCAGCCCATTCTGCTTCTGCCCTTGCATCATCTCTAGCAGACTTGTCTACAGCCATTTTGGCTTCATAGTAGCTTTTTCCTATTGCGTTTGCCTCCTCCACAACAGCTCTTAATGCCCCTTCGTCATTGCTCCCAATCATCTCTCCCCTGAATTTACTGTTCAGAACCTCTCTCACCGCCCGGGCCTTGTCGTCAGGAAGTTTGTCGGCCATTTCATAGGCCTTTCGTATACTTCTGGATTGATTTTCGAGTTTTTGCTGATTCTCTGCTATGTTCTGAATGAACCCTGCTTTTGCATATTCGTCCCAGGGGGAACGAGAATGTACAATCTGGCCGGTTTGAATAGTGGCAATCCGGTCCTTTTCTGCCTGCTGGTCTGCCTGTGCACCCAGGATCCGAAGTCTTAATGCCTCTTTTCTTTTTGGATCTCTCTCCTTTGCAAGCTCTGCCTTGTCTTTTGCCATGTTTTTATCAATAATGGCAAGGTTGTTTGTGTGAAACTGGATTGCCTCTGCATCCAGCTTTTTGCGCTCTTCTGCTGTTTTGTCGTCTGCAAAGTGGAGGGCATTGCTTTTAGCGGTTGCAGCTATCTGAGGTTTTGTTTTTGGTCCGCCTTTATTCCCGGCAGCCGGGGGTGCCGAACCACTCATATCTGCAGAAAATGCAAGTATAAGGTCGTTTGGAGTCATATTCTCAGGGTCGTGTGTGTAATCGTTCCATCTGCCCTCTTCAGTCCATCTTACTGCCGTTTTAAAGAAGGCGTCGGCCATCCGGTTCTTGCTTATCTGCTTTGAGAATGCAGAGTTAAACGTTGTGATTTTTTTCTCCTCTCCAAGTTTAATAAGCTGAGTAAAACGGGAGTCAGATGTTTCGGAAAATACCGGAATAGAAGGATAATCAAATTTTACCCAGTGGTGGAAGATCTTGCCGTCATTTGCCCCGCCCTGTCCTATACCAATATAGTCAGGTACTCTCAGCTCTCTTGTGATAAAATCGCCTCTCATTCTGCCCCTTACATTTACTTTGCCAATTACATCCCCTGAGGGACTGTTCAAATTACAGCCGACGCAGATATCAATGGCGTAGAGCATCTCTCCTTCGCTTGTATTTACCTTGTAAACATAAAAGTATTCTGGGTAGATTATTGTTCCCAGTTTGAAACTCTCCATGAACTGGTTTTCTGTTCCTGCCCAGCACCCCTCAGGGGTAAATGTAGTAAGCAAAGATTTAAGATAATCTTTCTCTTTTTTGTATTTGCCCTGTCTCTCGGCCATTAGTGTACGGCCATCGGGCGGATTACCCAGTTCTGAGAGGGCTTTTGCAATTTGTTCAAGCCGTTTTTCTCTTGATACAAGAAGGGTTCTGTATCGCGATGCCAGATCCAGGTATGCTCTCACACCTTCCGGGTCGTCAAATTCTGCGGCATACCCGGCATTCAGTACAGCCTCTTCCAGAAGCTGACTGCTCTGTACAACGGCGGCCCTGTATACCAGAAATTCACCCAGAAGTGGATTGAATTTATTCATGTAATCTACAGCCTCCTTAAACGGGGTCTGCCTGAGCGGAGCCCATGCCTTCATGAACTCTGCCTCCTGACTTTGGTTCATAGGCCCATAGACAAGTCTCATTCCCTCCATTGCTGCTGCAACCGATCCGTCCCACTGGGAAACGGTAATTTTATTAATATCAAGATAAGGAATTGGCTTTGCAGGAGGAATTGTTTCGCCCTTTACATCCAGATTTCTGTACGCAACCTTAGTCTCGTCTGGACTCACCTCTCTCTTCCCGGCTCCTGCAATTGTGATTGCTGCAATAAAATCTGCTGCCTCCTTTCTGAGCTCTTTCTTTTTTGCAATTTTATCAAATACAAAAACCTGATACATCTTTCCATCCACAACCGGAGTAAATATAAATCCCCGGTGGTTTAAAGCAGGAGCAACGTATGAAAGCATCCAGCATTTGTCTGTTCCCAGAGTTTTGTATTTACTCGGCTTTTCTACATGGTCAATGTTGTCTTTTCTTTCATTATGTGCCTTTGTAATTGTTTGATAGTGAATTTCCAGGTCACGGTTATGCCTGGTAATAGTCCCTTTATGCCTGACTCTTACAATATACCTCAATTCTCCGCCAACTATCTGTCTGAACGTAAGAAACTCTTCATTAGTAAACTCTTTGTCAAGAACCCAGTCCGGTGGGAGCTTGTACTCAAAAATTCCATACTTGTATGTTTTGTTCTGCCACGACTGTGGTGAATCTGCCCGCAGGGATGTCTGAATGGCTATAATCAGAATTATGAATATAGCCGTTAACTTTAGAGCTTTCATAAAGTTATGCTTATGTGATTGGCTCAATTTACATAAAATTAATGCAGCTGCTTTAACATATTGTATAAATCTTATTTCTGATGATATGAGGATAAAAAATGAATACTTTAATATTTTTATTTTAACTAGAAATTTGTTTTTTTTATTGTGATGTTTTTAGTTGAAATGTCGCAAATATTTACTATTATTGCGACAAAATATATCATAATTAGTTATGGATAGTATTGATGATAAGATTATTAAAAAAATTAAAAAAGCGAAGAGGGGCTCGCTCTTTTTTGTAGAAGATTTTTTACGATTTGGATCAGCAAAAACCGCATCAAAAGCACTGGAAAGATTGACTGCGAAAGGAGATATATCTAGAGTTTCTCGTGGAATATATTCAAGAATGGAGATTGATCCAATTATTGGAGAGTTAAAACCAAGTGCAGAATCCATAGCAGATGCAATTAGAAAAAGAGATAAGGCGCGCATAATGGCAACAGGTGCGATGGCACTAAATGCACTGGGACTATCAACCCAAATACCAATGAATGTTGTTTATCTTACAGATGGAGCTGCTCGTAGAATTAACTTAGGTAAAAGAAAAATTGTTTTTAAAAAGGCAGCTCCTAAAAACCTTGCAACTATTGGAAAAATTAGCGGATTGGTAATACAGGCATTGAAAGCTATTGGTAAAGAAAAGGTAACAGAAGAGGATATTAATATAGTTTTAAAGCACCTGGAAAGTGAAAACGAGTATAGGTTAGAGCATGACATAAGGCTTGCTCCCGAATGGATCAGAATAATCATGCGTAAAGCATTAAATTCAGAAAAGTATGAATAAGTGGCTAGCTGTCCCTGATTTAACGAAAAAGAATGTATACAAGCAAATAGCTGAAAAAACGGGGATGTCATCTTTCGCTGTAGAGAAAGACTGGTGGGTTGTTCAAACATTATCTGCGATATTCGATCTGGAGGTTGGTAATAATCTGATCTTTAAGGGTGGAACATCATTAAGTAAAGCGTGGAAACTTATTGAACGGTTTTCTGAAGATATTGATATTATTATTGACAGGGATTTTTTGGGATTTTCAGGAGAATTGACGAAGAGCAAAAGGGAACAATTAAGAAAAAGAGCTGGAGAATATACGGTAAAAACAATATTTCCTGAATTGCAGCAAGTTTTCTGTGAAAGAGGAATTTCCGGACTTAGATTTAATTTGGTGGAAACTACGGAAAGTGACAGGGACCCAAGGACAATTGAGATAATTTATCCTCATCTTATTGAACCTACTCAATATTTAAAACCGGTAGTAAAAATAGAAATTGGATGCAGATCGTTAATTGAACCATATACTGTTAAGACATTCAGTTCACTTGTCGACGAAGAATATGCAGAATTCGAATTCTCTTCTGCGCCAATTAATATTCCCACTGTTAATCCAGAGCGGACTTTTTTAGAAAAAATCTTCCTTTTACACGAGGAGTTTCATCGAACTGCAGAAAATCGTCGATCGGACAGGCTAAGCCGGCACCTGTATGATATTTTTAAAATTTCAAAAACGGATATTTCTGAGAAAGCGCTAAATGACAAGGACCTATACCAAATTATTGTTGAGCATAGATATAATTTTTCAAAAGTTGGTGGTGTGAATTACAATGAACTTCAGCCCAAATTAATAAATATGCTGCCGTCACCATTAATAATGGGAGAATGGAAGTCAGATTATGAAACTATGCTTGAGCAAATGATTTACGAGGAAAATCCACCTTCATTTGACGATATGATTAAAGAACTTACACTTTTAAAAGAGAGAATTAATAATCTTAAGTGGAAATTCGATTTAGAATTTCCAGTTCCCATTCAACATGCAGATTAACTACTTTTGTAGAGAATAAGAATATGAAAGCAAAAATATTTAACAGCGAGATTCCGTTTTATGAACTGCTCAACAATGATTTGTCGGGCGGTGAGATTTTTACTGTTAAAAGTGAAGGCTTGAAGATGACAGAAATTGAGATGGGTGACTATCCGGAGTATAGTGAGTTTGTTGATACAGATGCCTTCAGGGATATTCTCCGGGCAGAGCGGGAGAAGCTCAGATACGGCGACAGCAAAACTGTCCGCATAAGTTCCTTCAATATTAATAAATCAAAGGGGGTGCTCGAAGTGGGCTTTCACCCGTCCAGCTACTCTGTCTACAAGGCATTCAACGCAATAAAGCACTATCCGCCTCAGATATTCTACAGAGATGCAGGCCACGGATTATACGAAGAGGGCACATCTGACTGGCTTGATACAGGTATTACCGGGAATCTTATACGGGCAAACCACTGCGGAACAGGATTGTTTATAGATTGTGCCGGCCCTGGCGGAGTGAGGGTTATTGTGGGTATGAGGCCAAACAGGGAGATTATTGATACACACAGACTCTTCAGGACATATTCGGCAAGCGGGAGCATAGATCTTGATGACCTAACTCCATTTGAGGGTGTGCTAAGGGAGGCTCGCGAGGAGATAAACTTTGAAGCAGATGCTTCGCAAATTGAACTGGTCTCATTTGGATACGATTCTCAGCTGGGATATTTTCAGTTTAGCTTTTACCACAGGAGTGAGCTGAGTTTTGAGGAGATTGTTACAGGGGCAAAGGGAGCAAAAGATGCAAATGAGTATACTTCGCTGGATCCTGTTGCCTTCTCTGCAGAAAACATAGACCGGACTGTAAGGGATATTGCAGAGGCACCTTGGGAACCATCTGCATTATGGACGCTTGTGGTTCTGGTTGCAAGGCTGATTCTCTCTGACGGTGCAAAAAAGGGGGAGAAGAGCGGAGTAACGGCTGCCAGAATTGATGATTTTAGAAATAAACTTGAAAAAGAGATAAAAAACAGAAATTATGAGAGCAATTTTAAAATTTTCAACTAGTCTGATACTGCTGTTTTTCCTGATTGCAGACGGAGCTGCGTTTGCCCAGAAGAGGGGCGCTAAGGTCTCAGAGGGTACTTATATTGATTCCGTAACAGTAAAGGCTATGAAGGCATTTGATGTACCGGGAATAGCCGTGGCTGTTGTAAAGGATGGCAAGGTGGTTCATATGAAGGGTTACGGGGTGAGCTCAGTGGCTACGGGTGCAAAAATGGACGAGAATACTCTCTTTGCAATTGCTTCAAACAGCAAGGCATTTACATCTGCAGCCCTGGCAATTCTTGTTGATGAAGAGAAACTTGAGTGGGATAGCAAGGTCGTTGATTTTATACCTGAATTCAGACTTTATGATCCTTATGTTACTCAGAATTTCACAATAAAGGATTTGCTCACCCACAGGAGCGGACTGGGTCTTGGTGCAGGTGACCTGATGATCTGGCCGGATGGTGCAGATTTTAAACTGAATGATATTATTTTCAATATGAGATACCTAAAACCGGTATCGGCCTTCAGAACTAAATATGATTACGACAACCTGCTTTATATAATTGCAGGTGAGGTTGTGGCGAGAGTTTCGGGCGTTTCCTGGGAGGAGTTTATTGAGAGCAGAATCATGAGACCTCTGGGAATGAACAGAAGTGCCGGCAGCCACAGCCGGATTCCTTATAAATCAAACATTATTGATGCCCATGTTCCTGTTGACGGCAAAGTGCAGGTGGTGCAGATGAATCTGGCAGATATGGCGAATGCGGCCGGAGGGATATTCAGCAGTGTGAATGATATGTCAAAGTGGGCTATGGCTCAGTTGGGCGGAGGGGTATTCAGCATAACCGGGGCAGACGGAAAAACTGCAGAAAAGAGGCTGTTCAGTGCGCGAGCGCATCAGGAGATGTGGACTCCGCAGACAATTATTCCTGTAAGGGGACAGACTACATATAAAACACATTTTTCTGCATATGCTCTTGGCTGGAGAGTGAGTGATGTCAATGGTTACAAGATGGTTACGCATACAGGCGGGCTTTCGGGTGTGCTCACTCAGGTGACTCTCATTGCAGACCTTAATCTCGGGATAATTGTTTTTACAAATCAGCAATCCGGGGAGGCATTTACATCTGTTACAAATACCATTCTGGACAAATATTTTGGAGTAACAGGTAAAGACAGGGTTGCGGAAAACCTTGAGAGACTTAATAAGGCTCGTGAGTATGCGGGAAATGTTACTGGTGCAATCTGGAGTGTCGTTGAAAAGGCTCACGCAGCTGCCGGGGCAGATTTTCTGGGTTCGTTTGAGGGTACTTACAGAGACAGCTGGCTCGGGGATGTTAATATTAGTTTAATGAACGGGAAGCTGAGGTTCTCATCTCTACGCTCGCCTAAACTGGCCGGCGAAATGCTGTTTTATAAGGGCAGCACTTTTGTTGTCAAATGGGATGACCGCAGTTTTGATGCCGACTCTTTTGCCAACTTTACTTTTGATTTTGAGGGTAAACCTTCCGGGTTCACAATGAAGGCAATCTCTCCTCTTACAGATTTCAGCTACGATTTTCATGATCTTGATTTCAGGAGGATAAAAAATGGAAAAGATTGATAAACGGATGGTCTCATCCTTTATGAAGGAGAGGGACCGCTTTTCTCACAAGGGTGATTTCGGGCATGCGCTGCTTCTGGCAGGCTCGCTTGGAAAAGGGGGGGCTGCAGTCCTCTCTGCAAAGAGTGTTTTACGGACAGGAGCAGGATTGCTCACTGTTCACATTCCGGGAAGGCTGAATGACATTCTGCAGTGTTCAGTACCGGAGGCGATGTGTACCCTTGATACTAATGAGAATCATCTGTCGGTCTTGCCCTCTCTTGAGGGATTTGAGGCGGTGGGGGCCGGCCCGGGGCTGGGTCTGGCGCCCGAGACTGCCTCCCTGGTTTATGATCTGATAGAGAGTTGTCGTGTACCGCTTGTTCTTGATGCAGATGCGCTCAATATTGTTGCTGCGAGACCGGAGCTCCTTGCGCGGATGCGCAGGGAGACTATTCTTACTCCTCATCCGGGCGAGTTTGACCGCTTTGCCGGCCCCCACTCAACCAGAGAGGAGAGAATAGTTACGCAGAGAAAACTCTCCAGAAAATTTGGAATAATTATTGCCCTGAAGGGAGCCGGAACAACTGTTTCTTTGCCAGACGGAGAGATTTTTGAGAATACCACCGGGAATCCCGGAATGGCAACTGCAGGCAGCGGAGATGTTCTTACAGGAATTATTCTGGGAATGCTGGCTCAGGGTTACACACCAGCCCAGGCTACAATGGCCGGTGTGTTCTTTCACGGACTTGCAGGTGACTTTGCCGCCGGAAGTAAAGGCGAACGGTCAATTATTGCAGGTGACATTGTTGAGTCGCTCCCGCTGGCATTTAAATAATTGTTAAATTTGAACTTTGAATAACCGACCGAAACTTTAATAACCAACCCCATGGAAATGTTCAATTTTCTCGATACCTACCCGTATCTGCTGCCTTTTATAATTTTCTTTGCGCGTATTGTTGATGTCTCGCTTGGAACTCTCAGGATTATCTTTGTCTCAAAGGGGGAGAAATATAAAGCTCCTCTCATTGGTTTCTTTGAGGTGTTAATCTGGATTGTTGTTATTTCACAGATTTTCTCAAGAGCAAACGATATGATTGCATACGTCTCATATGCTGCCGGCTATGCTACAGGAAACTTTGTGGGTATTCTTATTGAACAGAGGATTGCGTTTGGTATTATTCTTTGCAGAATTTACACCAAGAAAAACGGCCGTGAACTGATTGCCCTTTTTAACAGGCAGAACTACGGAGCGACACTTCTGGAGGGAACGGGATCGGTGGACAGAATTGAGATTGTTGAGGCAGTAATTGACAGAAAGGAGATGAAGAGTCTGGAGAAGATTATAACAGAGTTTGACCCGGATGTATTTTATGTTGTGGAGGATGTAAGGGTAAAACAGAAGGGAATCTTCCCGAAAAGCCGGTCACTCATGTCCCGAATGAGAATTGGAAAATAAAAAGGTAAGAATACTTAAACGAATATAAAATTGAAACATATGAAAAATCTATCCTTTGCAATCAAATGTGCATCAGCTGCATTTGTATTGACGGCTGCAATCTCTTGCAGCACTGAGGTTAAAAGCGACAGGGATACTTCATATCTTGAAGAGATTACAATTGCCCGGCTTGGCGAAGGTTATAAAAACGGAACCTTTACAATTGAAAAGGTTACTTCAGATTATCTTTACAGAATTGAGAAAATTGACCAGAACGGTCCTAAACTCAACTCTGTAATTTCAATAAACCCGGATGCGATTGAAATTGCAAAGGAGCTGGACAAAGAGCTAGCTGAGGGTAAGTCAAGGGGTCCGCTTCACGGGATTCCGGTTATCCTTAAGGATAATATCGACACTAAGGATTCAATGCCAACTACAGCCGGTGCAACCGTTCTCAAAAACTCATTTGTGGGAAGAGACAGCAAGGTTGCGGAGAAACTTCGTGCCGCCGGTGCTGTTATTATAGGGAAAGCCAACCTGAGCGAGTGGGCAAATTTTCGTGCAAATCTATCATCAAGCGGATGGAGCGGTGTCGGCGGACAGACTAAGAATCCGTATGTAACAGACAGAAATCCTTGCGGGTCAAGTTCGGGCTCTGGAGTTGCGGTCTCTGCTAATCTCTGCGCCTTTGCAATAGGGACTGAGACCAACGGATCGATTACCTGTCCTTCAAATAACAATGGTATAGTGGGAATCAAACCAACAGTAGGTCTTATCAGCCGTACCGGTATCATTCCGATTTCATTTACACAGGATACTCCTGGTCCAATGACCAGAACTGTTGAGGATGCAGCTATTGTCCTTGGTGTTCTTGCCGGGGCAGACTCTACAGACTCAATGACTCTTGATAAAGGTGCAAAGTTTGAAAGTGATTACGCTCAGTTTCTGAAGAGGGATGGTCTGAAAGGGAAGAGAATCGGCCTTCTTACAAATGTATCAGGCTTCCACTTTAAGGTCGATTCGCTTATGGCTTCCACTGTTGAATATCTTAAGGATGCAGGGGCAGAGGTTGTGGAGGTTAGCATGCGTGTTCCGGGTGAGGCAAGCGGTGCCTCCTTCCAGGTAATGCTTTATGAATTCAAGGATGGGCTTGAGAAGTATTTTGCCTCTCTGGGCGAAGGTGCTCCTGTAAGAACTCTTGACGAACTGATTGAGTTTAATAAAAAGGACTCGGTAGAACTGAGGTTTTTTGACCAGCAGCTGCTTGAAATGGCTTCCAAAAAGGGAACTCTCCAGGATGAGGAGTACAAAAAGGCTCTGGCACTTATGCAGAAGAAGACCAGAGAGGAGGGAATTGATAAGCTTATGAACGAAAACAAGCTTGATGCAATCATGGCTCCAACTGGAGGACCTGCATGGAAAACAGATCTCGTTAACGGCGATAATTTCCTTGGCAGCAGCTCTTCATTTGCAGCAATTTCGGGATATCCCAACATAACTGTCCCGATGGGTTTCATAGGCGATTTGCCTGTTGGTGTATCATTCTTTGGAAGAGCATGGAGTGAACCGGTTCTGCTCAATATCGCATACTCTTTTGAACAGGGTACCATGAAGCGAAAGGCTCCCCGCTATCTTAATTCAATATTGGTAAAACAGAAATAACAGGAATGACACTACACAGGAGACTATTAATTCTTGTATTTGCCTTTGCTTTTTCACTCCAGTCGCTAACAGCACAGGATGTTCAGCCTCAGTCTGGTCAGTTAAGAATCAGCCTTGTAACATGTACAGGCGGGAATGAACTCTATTCAATATTTGGCCACAGTGCACTCAGGGTTATTGATTATGAAAAGGGGCAGGATCTAATATTTAATTTCGGGCTCTTTGATTTTGGGACTCCCAATTTTTATCTCAAGTTCATGCAGGGGAAACTCAAATATATGCTGGGAGTTCAGTACACTCAGGATTTTATGGAGCAGTACCGCTATGAAGGCAGGGGAGTTGCTGAACAGGTTCTGAACCTCACCGAGTCAGAAAAAGTTGAAATACTGGAAAGGCTCTTCTACCTATACGAACCTCAGAACAGATACTACCTCTACTCATTTCTCTTTAAAAACTGTACAACAGAGCTCAGAGATCTGCTTAAGGAGAAGACACAGCTCCCTCAGGGAGAATCACCGAGTAATTTCCGCCAGATGATTAATTCATCTGTTAAAGATATGAGGTGGACAAAGGTTGGGATTAACCTCCTTCTGGGATCCAATCTCGACAAGAAGATATCGGTTTTTGAAGGTATGTTCCTTCCTGACAGTCTTTACACCGGGCTTGCTCAATCTGTGAGTAATGGTGCCCCATTTGTGACTGAGACAATTTCACTTGCTCCAAGAGAGGAGAGATCTTCGGTTGAGAGGACACCATTTCTGCTCTCGCCTGAATTTCTTTTCGGGCTGATGCTTGTTCTTGTTCTGCTGAGCCTTTTCATTCCACGCCTGGGATTTGCAGACAATCTTGTGCTTTGGGTAAATGCCATATTTGGTATTGTACTTCCGGTGATAATCCTCATGTCTGACCATGTTGAGCTCCAGAATAACTTCAATCTGCTCTGGTGCAATCCTCTATATCTGGCAATACTGCTTACCCGGTTCTTCCGGTTCAGAAAAACCACACTGGCACTGGCAGGAGCAGCCCTGTTTTCCATTGCCGCAATGGGATTTGTATGGATTGCCGGGATTCAGGGATTTGAACTTTCGTTTGGCCTGATCGCCGCTTCACTTGCAGTTGCACTCTGGCGTGTAATCTTAAAATGCAGAAAAAAGTGAAGAGAGAGAGGGGAAGGTGGAGAGCCGGAATAAGAGGTTCTGCGATTGTGCCGTTTGTCATTGTTCTGCTTTTTGCATATCTGCTTACAATTCCTCCACGCCTGGTTGTTCAGGTAAACTCCGGAGTAACTACTCTTTTTGTAAACAATCACAGCGAAGACACATTAATTAAACCAGAGTTGTTCGGGATTAATTCTGACAGAGTTGAAAAATTTTCCTACACCTCATTTGACGGACTAAAGCTAAAAGTAATTAAGATCCCTGCTCTGCAGAATCTCTCTAAGAGTATTCCGGAAGAGGCCGGAAAGGGAGCAATAATCTTCCTGCATGGTGTCCGCAGGCATAAAGAGCAGGTCTATCCAATGGCTGCATTTTTCTCGGCAGCCGGATATGATTGTTATGCTCCTGACCTCCGTTCCCACGGCGAGAGCGAAGGTCGCTTCACAACATATGGTTTTAAGGAGATGCAGGATGTATCAAGGCTGATAGATACAATCTCTCGCAATTACAAAAACGGGGGGAGTATTATTTTGTGGGGACAGTCAATGGGAGCGGCAACAGCAATGCTCACCATGGCTCAGGATAATCGTGTTACGGCAGGTATTGTTGAGAGCACCTTTTCTGATTTCAGGGAGGTTGTAGGCGACTATTTTGTCCGCGATATTGGTTTTCGCAGCAAGCCTGTACTCAGCTATATGATATGGGGAGCCGGAATTTTAACAGGACTCGATGCCTCACAAATCTCTCCTCTCGAATACTCTTCACGCATATCTGCACCTGTTTTGCTTGTTCATGGAACTGCCGACAAAAAGATAGACATAAGCCATGCTCACAGAATCTATGCAAGGTTAAAATCTCCCGGAAGCCGCTTCCTTCAGGTAGAAAAAGCACGCCATACTAATATCTGGGAGACCGGAGGCGATCTCTACTTCAAAAGAGTTCTCGAATTTCTGCAGGCCTCAAAATAATTCCCTGAAACTTTAGTTGCCTAGCAGGATTTGTGACAACAAATTGATTATCAAGCATAAGGTTTTTTAAAAAGCTGCGCAAATTTATTTATTCAAAAATTAAAGCACTGATAATCTGTACATTCTCACGAATCCTGCTAGGCAAAAAAAGTTAACGGTATCAGCTAGGGAAAAACGTTGGCTCCCGAAGATGGGGGGAGGATTTTCCTGGCTGATACCGTTAACTTATAAATTAAGAGAAGATTAGTTATCTCTTCTCCGGCTCAAATACAAAGGTCATTCTGTTACCACTTTTGAAGATCTTCTTCGCAAACTTCTGGATATCGCCTGCCTTAACCTTTGGCAGAAACTCCTTTTCAGTCTCCTGAAGGCTCACTTCGCCCTTAAGGTTGTTTACTATGACTGCAGGCCATACGGTCTCCTCCTTGCGGTCCTGGTATACCTTCTGAAGATAAAGGGTAATCTCCTTCATCTCCTTTTCGGTTGGTCCGTTTTTCACAAAGTTGTCTGCCTCCTGCTGAACAACCATAAGCAGTTCGTCCACAAGAGCAGGGTCTGTATCGAATTCCACAGAGAATTCAACATGCTCGTATGGGTATTTCATGATTTCGTTTGTAACGCCAACATGGTAGGTTCCGCCTCTCTCCTCACGGATAGATTTCATATACCTCTCCCTGAGAATGTATGCGATGAACTTAGAATACATATTACTCTGGGCATTGTAAGGAGCCTCACCAAAATAGAGGCGGCTTACAGAAGCCTTTGAGCTGAGCATGTTTTTGGCTTTGTATCTCAGTGATACCTCGCCTTTACGCTTAACAGGTTCGCGTGATGCAAGTACTTTACCGGTATTTGCCACTCCCTTTTCAATAGATCCTATGTATTTAACGATGAGTTCTTTTGCCTTTGCAGCAGGAATCGGTCCGGAAAATACAAATGTGTATCCGTCTGCGCCAGCAAAAATGTTATTATACATAGTAGTAAGAGAGGCTGCGTTTATTGCAGCGACATCCTCTTTGGTAAGCTTACTTTTCATAGGCTGAGAACTAAACCTGAGGTTGCTTACAGAATCAATAAAAATTGCATTCTCTCCCTTTGGAGTATTCAGGGTTTTTAATAGCTGGTTTTTAAAGTTTGCAATCTGATTTTCATCTGCAGTAACGGCAGTAAAATATGAGTAAAGAAGGTTCCAGAATTCCAGAGAATCCTTCAGAGTGTAGTTTCCTGAAAATTCTGAATATCTGTAACCTATTGAAGGTTTTACAGAGATGCTCTTTGAACCGCCCAGCTTCTGCATTTCCAGTCTGTTGAATCCATCTACTGAATACATAGAGAGGAAGCTTTCGGCAATTTTTATCTGTTTTGCATCGTACGGAAGCATATATCCACCTTTTCTGAAGGCACGCATGCTGACATATTTTTTGGTTGCTGCTTCCTCTTTCCAGATTACTCTTGCTCCGTTTGAAAGTATCCATTCGGTTGCAGAGTCAAGTTGTTTTTCATACTTGATTCCCAGCTCTTTTGAAGTAACTGCTCTTTCAGATATTACACTGCCGGCTTTAAGATCTTTTCTGATAGTAAGCTGTTTTTCGACAACAGGGGTAAATCTGTCAAGATCTGAACTTTTTACCTCTGCAATCATCTTGTAAATCTCCTCTTTTGAAGGAAGGTACTGTTTGTCGTTTTCAGGAACTGAGAAGACAATTACCCTGTTTTCATCAGACAGTATTACAGGGAGAGCCTCGTTTACATTTTCAACAGAGAGACTCTTGATGTACTCAGATGAAATCTTGTAATAATCTTCTGGTTTCACAATAGGGTACTGCCTTGTAAAGTGATCTACGGCTGCACTTACATAATCTTCATTTTTGGGTTTGCGTGTGCGAAGATAGTTCTGCTCTGCACCCTTCTTTACCCTTACAATAGCCTGATCGAACTCCTCTTTAGAGAATCCGTACATCCTTACTCTCTCAAACTCTTCAATGAGTCCGCGAAGAGACCTGAATATAGTCTTTGCAGAGTAGGGAAGGGCAGTTGTTGTAAATGTCTGTGATGCATAGCTGAGCTTTCCAAAGACAGGAACAGCACCTCTGAACATAGAATCTGCGCTCTCCTGAGCAACCTGACACCTTACCTTGAACATTTCAAGGAAGGTGTTTCTGATAACCTCGTCATATACTGACTTCCTGGTTTTCATCTCTTCTGCGGAGAGGTTTGGAATTTTAACGGTTACCCTTACAGATACAGCTTTTGTTTCCGGATCTGTGAAGTAACCAACTATAGGTTCCTTGTTATCCGGAATAGTATATGTCTCACGCTTAGCCGGATTGACCGCCTTTGGAATTGATGAGAATCTGGCTTTGATCTTCTTTTCAATTACGTCGGGATCAATATCTCCAACCACAATCACAGCCTGAAGGCCCGGATGATACCACTTGTGATAGTAGTCAATGAGAGTCTGACGTGAGAAGGTATTGATTATCTCAGGAAGACCAATTACATCCCTCTCTGCAAAGCGGGAGCCTGTCTGCTGAAACTTCATGATACCCTTGTTCATCCTGGTGCGGGCATCGTCGCCGCGTCTCCACTCCTCCCTTACAACACCTCTTTCTGCCTCAATCTCTGCAGGCTCGCATGAGATATAGTGAGACCAGTCGTGAAGTGCCAGCAGGGCCGAATCGAGTACCACCTCTCTCTGAACAGGAACTGCAGAAATATTATATACAGTCCTCTCCATTGAAGTGTAGGCATTAATGTTGGCGCCAAATTTCACACCTATGCTTCCAAAGTAATTCAGAAGTTTTTTGCCGGGGAAGTTTTTGGTTCCGTTGAATGCCATGTGTTCCAGGAAGTGCGCCAGACCGCGCTGGTTATCCTCTTCCTGCAGCGAACCCACATTGTGTACAATAAAAAATTCGGCCCTTCCCGCAGGATTGGCAGCCTTTCTTATATAATATGTAAGTCCGTTTTCAAGCTTCCCTGTCCTGAAGGCTGAATCTGCAGGCAGCTGGGAAGTACTGTTATTTTGCGCTATGGCAAAGTTGCCGCAAATTATTAGTGCAATTGCGGCAACAATGGTTCTTATGATTCTCATCGTTTATTTGGTTTCTAAAGTTGCCCCTTTTTGTTCAAAGGCAAATTTTGCATCACTGGTCTGCAGCTCGCCATCCTTGGTCTTGATAGTCCATTGTGGCATTGTCAGGGCAGCCCAGATCTTATCGTCGTTGAGTGCATCCTTAGAGTAAGTAATGCGGAAGCAGTACTCCTCCTTGTCGTTTATAACAGTCTCTATTCCAAGGAACCCGTCAATAAGTGAAAGGTGGCTCGAGAGATAAGGAACGTTTCTTGTGATAAGCGGTTTGTCGAGGTCTTCGTATACAAGTTCGTATACTGCCTCATTTTTGCCGCCCCACTTCTCTTCATTGGATTTATACCTCTTTGAGTAGAAGTTGAACTGACGCTCAAGGAATTCTCTGCGGGAGATGGTGTCAACACCTTCGTCCATCTTGATGTACTCGAAGTCAACCTTTACGATGTTGGTTCCGCCACCGTGTACCGGCATAACAAGCTCCTTCATCTCAACCTTCTCTTCCATGTACTCCTCATCTATTGGTTCATTTACATCCATGTAGATTCTTACAATAAGAGGACATGCATATTCAGTTTCGATACCATAATAGCCCTTCTTGTCGTTTCTGAACTGCAGGCCAAGATAGTTGGGATCCATCTTGTCGTACATCTTCTCAGTACGAATGGTAATTACTTTTATTTGAGCACCGGCCGGAGGAGTTGCTATTTTGAATTTTGCAGGGGTGTAGATGAGCTCTTTAATCTTTTCAGGAGAGATTTCTGCAGGGCTGTAGTAGATATCAACTACTGAATGCTTAACAAATGTAGCCACTCCGTATACTCCCGGAATTTTCTGAAGCTGGGCCGAGAATGCCTTTGAGCTTCCGTAGCATTTAACTGAACGGAGACCTTCCACTCTCACCTTTTCGAGCTGTTCGTGTTTAGCCTCATCGCCCCATTTCTCGTCAATTGTAGGCAATTCCCATACACTGCCAAGGAGATAGGCGGCAATGAAGAGGGCAACAGCCAGAATTGCAGGAAGCCAGCGGAATGATTTTTTCTTTCCGAATGTAAGGGCATCTTTATTACAGCTTGAAATACACTCTCCGCAAAGCGTGCAGTCAACATGCTTAACGGTTTTAACTTTGTCCACATCAATGCTGTAAGGACATTTCTTTGCACACAGACCGCAGTCGTTGCACTTCTCTGTGTTCCTGTTCACCTTGAGAAGAGGGAAAACTTTGGCATCTGTATAAATTACTTCCCAGAGATAACCAAGCAGTGAAGCGGCGGTTAGGAGATAGATCCACGACACTGAAAGGCCGGCCAGGTTAATAATTGCGAAGATTGCAACAAGTACGGCAAATGTGATTGTGTACTTGAAAATGTTGCTGATTGCCCCCAGCGGGCAGAGGTACTTGCACCAGAACATCTTGATAAAGAAGTTTCCGAAAATGAACAGTACCAGGGCAACAACAGCCATCCACAGGGTTAGTTCCCCCTGGAATCCTGTTGCAGCAGCATAGTAAGGGTCAAAATTCTTGCAGAAGAGCTCTGAGCTGGTAATTGTGAAGTAAAAAACAAGGAAAAGGAGAGCATATTTGAAAAAGCGGAGAACTTTATCTGCCATGCTTCCTGATTTAATCACAATTTCCTTGACTTTCATCTTGCTGCGTAGTTTTGCAAGGTACTCACTGCCCCATCCCAACGGGCAGAGATAACCGCAAAACAGCTTGCTAAATAAAATAACACCTATTCCAAGAACAACGCCCATCATAATCTGGGTCATTGTCATGCTGCAGGCCATAGAACCTGCAACAAGGTAGGATCCAAGTGTTTCGAGTCCTCCCAGAGGGCAGTATGCCTCGGGATCTGCTGTCTCGTTTCCGGCGATTTTCGTCAGAAATACGATGATAGCAAGAAGTGTTCCCCATTGTAACAGATGGCGGAACCAGTTTTTCTTTAAATTTTTCATCTTTAAAGGGTTAGTTAGTAAAATGTAACAATTTATTATTTATCACAGGAGATAAATCATGAAAAATCCAAAATACACCCGAAAAAATCCTGTTCCCTGCTATCTTTTTAATATTTTTTCTGTTCAGGAGTGCATATGTTACAAATTTAATTAAATTTGCGAGAGTCCAAGTACTGGACTAGGTTTTTTGAGTGTTTTGGAGGGGTGATTGTGAGGTTTGAAGTAACAATTTGTAAGCGAAATCGTTGAAATTCAATCCATCAATATATTTTTTATTAACTAACCCAAATTAACCAAACTGTGAAAAAATTTTTGGCAATGTTGCTACTGTCCGCAGGACTGCTGGCAAATTTCTCCCGGGCAACGGCTCAGGAGAGAGTTTCACTTGAGGGAAAAGTGACTCTCTACGGCTCGGAAGAAACTATTCCCTACGCACAAGTGTTAATTAAAGAGCTCAATGTCTGGGGTTTCTCAGATGACAAGGGTATCTTTAAAATCTCCGGAATAATTCCCGGAAGCTACACCCTGGAGGCGACCTCCCTGGGGTATCAGAAAATGTCTATTCCTGTTACGCTTAACAAAAGCTTCTCCAACTTTCGTGTTCAGCTAAAGGAAGATAACCTTACACTGGAAGATGTGGTGGTAACCGCAAAAGCAGGATCAAGCATGAACTCGTCTTCAAGGATTGAGAAGGCGGCTATCCAGCACGTTCAGGCATCCAGCCTCTCAGACATCATGCAACTGATGCCGGGAGCTATAATTGCGAATCCAAACCTTACCTCATCAAACGAAATTACTATCCGCTCTGTCAATGACCCTGCAGATAACAATGCAAGGGGTGTGGGTCTTATGATTAACGGTTCAAGGGTGTCTAATGATGCAACTATCTCCACAGCTACATCTACGACATTCATCAACACTATGGACTTCAGAAAATTCTCAACTGATAATATTGAGTCAGTTGAGGTTCTTAAGGGTGTTCTCTCTGCAGAGTACGGCGATGTAACTTCGGGAGCAATCCTGGTTACAACCAAGGCAGGACGCACTCCTTACGAGGTTCGAATCAAGGCAGATCCAAGGACAAAGGCTTTCTCGCTGAGTAAGGGATTCGGACTGGGTGACAATGCAGGTAATCTTAACATTGACGCTGACTATGCCAGAGCATTTGCAGACTGGCGCTCACCGGTGAGCATCTTTGACAGAACAACTCTGGGACTTACCTATTCAAACACCTTCAATACAGATAAGACTCCATTGAGACTGAATGTGAGACTTAGCGGCTATATGACAGGCAACAGTGTTACAAGTGACCCCGATGTATCTAAAGAGGATTTTACAAAACGCAGGGATAAGAATCTTTCACTTGCAATCTATGGTAACTGGCTGCTGAACAAGAAGTGGATAACCTCTCTTAACTATAACTTTTCGGGAAATATGAGCAGCGAAAAGTATCAGAAATATTCCGTAAACAGCTCACTTCCTCTTCCTACAACAAATACCAAACTGGATGGAATCAGCCTTGGCTATTTCACAAACACTCTTGAAAGGTTTGATTTGCGCAGTGAGGATATTCCTGTATATATGAGTGCAAAGGTTACCGGAAATCTCAATAAGAATATCGGCAAAACTCTGCTGAAGTCTATTGTTGGTATTGAATTCAACTCAAAGGGAAATAACGGAAGAGGCGAATACTACATAGATGCCCAGCCTCAGTATTTCCGCGAAAGAAGCTATAAGGAGATTCCTTTTATGAACGACCTGAGCATCTTTGCAGAAGAGAAAGTTACTATGCCTGTTGGCAAGGGCTCTTTTGAAATGAGTGCAGGTGCCCGTTTTAATAAAATGATTATTGAGGGATATGACTATAATCCTACTGTTGATCCAAGGTTTAATGCAAAATATGACATTCTTGGTTCAAGAAGGGACCGTTTTGTAAGATCGGTTGCTGTAAGAGGCGGCTGGGGTATTCTTCAGAGACTTCCTTCTATAGGTCTGCTCTATCCTGCTCCAAAATATAACGACAATGCTCTTTTCCTTTACAGGAATGCTACAACAGGAGAGTCTCTTGCAGTTATTCAGACAGATGTGATAAACGATATGCTCGACTATAACCTGAAGCCAACCAGAACAAGAAATATGGAGATTGGACTTGACCTCGATATCAGGGGTATTGAGGCAAAATTCACATATTTTAATGAGAAGCTTTCAGATGGTATCTCCGAGAACAAGAGAATTTCGACTCAGTCGTTTGATTATTACAATACAGTCACAGACCCTAACGCTGCTCCAAAATATGAAAACGGAAGAGTATGGATCAAGAATTCACTGGGCGAATATGTTCAGCTTGGCTATACAACCAGCAGGGAGTTCAAGGGCAATGCACGCACAGATAACAGAAGCCGCACAGACAAGTGGGGTATTGAGTATGACATTGACTTTGGTAAAATCAAGTCTCTGAATACATCTGTTATTCTTAGCGGTGCTTATATCAGACAGGAGAATATTACTGAGGGTCTTGAGTACCATTATCAGATCAAGACAGACCCGATTGACCCAAAACTGAAACTTCCTTATTCAGGTATCTACAAGTCAACTTCAGGCGGACTTGGAGTCGGATCCGGAGCTGAGCGTTTCTCAACAAATATTAATCTTGTGACTAACATTCCTGCAATAAGAATGGTTGTATCACTCATAACCCAGATTATCTGGAAGGACAATACCACTAATACTTACGACAAGGATAGAATCTATAAACTTGATTCGGAAGGCAAACCGGTATATGGTAACTTCGATAAACAGAACAATACAGAGATTCTGTACAGAAATCCTGATTTCTACATGGATCTTGATGGTAATGTTAAGCCATTCAGTGATTATTATACAACCACTAATGAAGATTTGAGAAGAAGACTTGCTCTTCTTATTCTCTCTTCGGACAAGTCATATTATTTCCTTGAGAGCGGCTACAGACCTCGTGTTATGGCGAACCTCAGAATCACAAAGGAGATTGGCAATTATGCAGCACTCTCGTTCTATGCAAACAACTTTACAAATTCAAGGCCTCTTATGAAAAATATTGCAAGGCCGAATGCAGTTGGTGCAAGAATGAACACAGAGATCTACTTTGGAGCAGAACTTAAATTAACCTTCTAAACGGGAACACAATGAGAAAAATATTCATATTCACGATACTCATGTTATCCCTTGCTATGTCGGGATGCATGAAGGACCTTAAGATGTCTGAGTTTACAGACGATGCTATAAGCTCTACCATCAATGTTACCGTTGCCATGCCTGCAGGATATACCTACAGCGTGGAGGGAATGGTTATTAAACTTTCAGATCCTTCAACCGGTCTGCAGTTTAGCGGTACAACAAATGCTGCCGGAGTTGCCACTATCAGAGTAGCGCACGGTTCTTATGTTGCAACCACTGATGCAAAGATTACAGATGAAGACAAAGGATTTATCTTTATTTTCAACGGAACCTCTTCGAAAATAAGAGTTACTCCTTCAGATGCAAAAACCGTATCTGTTGGTCTTCCTTTGAATGTCTCAAAAACCGGCCAGGTTATTATCAAAGAGCTATACTATGGTGGGTGTATGAATCCTCTTACAGGAAAATCATATGCCAATGATAAGTACATAATTCTGTACAATAACTCAGATAAAGTAGCTTATCTGGATTCTCTCTGTGTAGGTATGGTCGATCCGTTTAACGCTCCTACCAGCGGAAAAACCTCAAACTGGGTTAAGTCCGGAACAACAGAATTAAGAGATTCTGTTCCAAACTCATCTATCGGATGGATGTTTGGAGGTACCGGAAAAACACATCCGCTTAACCCCGGTGAGCAGGTAGTTCTTTCACTTAACGGTATAGACCACACCGTTACTGCACCTACTTCTGTAAATCTTGGTGTTGCCGGTTACTGGGCACTCTACGATCCAATTCTTACAAAAGGACAATCAACACCTCAGCCTGGTGTTAACCTTATGAAGGGATACTGGAAAGTGGGCACAGCAACACAATATTCTCTTTCAATGAGCAGCCCTGCTGTTTTCATTTATTCAATGGGCGGAAAAACTCCGGCCAAGTTTGTAACCGATACATATACATGGAATCCTGGTTATGCCACAAACAGAAGCTTTGACTGTCTAATGGTTGATAAAAACCTTGTTATTGATGGTGTGGAGTGCTTCAGAAGCACAACCGACTCAAAGAGGTTAAGGCCTGAAATTGACAACGGCTTTGCAATGACAGAGGGTTCGGGCACCGGCCAGAGCGTACACAGGAAAGTTGATCCTGTTGCAACTGCTGCTGCAGGCGGACGTATTGTCTACATGGATACAAACAATTCTACGAATGATTTCGAGATGAGAACAAAAGCCTCACTGGCAAACTAAAGCTATTGAACAGAGATGAAAAAAATATTATACATAACAGCATTTTTGACAATCTGTCTGCAGAGTTCTGTACTTCCGGCCCAAAAGAGGTCAGAGAAGTGTCTCTATACATTCGAAAGAATGGAGAAGAGATTCCCATGGTTAAATTCAGACAATGCAGCAGGCCTGGTTTCAAACCAGTCACTAAACTTCGCAACTGTTGGAGCCTACTGGGGCAACAGTAACGGAGGTTTCAGAAACTTTAACGAAGCGGAATCTGCCAATACCTTTGGGTTAAAGACAGAGTCTTATGTAAAAACTAAGAAAGTATTCTTTTACGGATCATTCAACTACGAATATGGTATTAAACAAAATCAGGCATGGCTGGGTACCTATAATGAAAATACTACCCTTAATCCCATACTGGATTCAATACCGGGAAAGGTTCTGCATGAATCTTACAACCTTAAGGGAAAGGCAGGATATGCTCTGAATGATTATTTTGCTTTGGGTGCTGCATTTGATTACACAACCGCTACTGCTGCCAAAAGGGTGGACGGACGTAACAAAAATGTGGTGTCAAGGCTTAATGCCGCTCCCGGTATTACCTACAAAAACGGCCATTTTACAGCAGGATTGAATCTTGCATACCAGCGTAATGTTGAGGATGTAGACTACGACTATATTGGTGATGTTACCGGAAAGCATATTTACTATATGGAGGGCCTCTGGTTCTACACCAGGGAGGGTATTACCTCAACAACTCTTCTGCGCAGGGCATATTATGAAAATGTTTACGGTGGAGCTTTGCAGCTTCAGTTCAAGAACAGAAACATAAGTTTCTTTAATCAGCTTAAGGTTGACTATAATACTGAGGATGATTATGAAGAGACAAATCTTACCAAAAGATATGCATTTGTAGAGGGGCTAAAGTATAACTACAGAGGTGACTTCCTTTTCAAGGGCTCAAAGATGGATCACAATGTTGCTCTCTCATTCATTAACGACGAGAAGTTTTCTTATACAATTGACAATGTTTATGAGCAGATTCCGGATGAAATCAACTCGTGGGCATGGAATGAATATGGCAAAACTCTCCGCTATATGCAGCAAAAGCGTCAGTATGGAGCAGAGTACAAAGCATATGTACGCCGCGATGACTGGAACTGTTCATGGGTGTTTACCCTGGGCGGAACTCTTCGTCAGGTAGAAAAGGATTTCAAGATTTATCCGGCTACTTATCACCAGGATTACAGTAATACAGAGGTTTATGCAAAAATTGAAAAGAACTTCATTTTTGCCGGTAAATCTTTGCTTGACCTGAATCTCAACGGAGCTTACATTTCTGGTAAAGGTACAATGATGGATTCTGAAAATCCTATGACAACCGGTGCTCTTAAGCTAAACAACAATATCCTGAATTATGACTTTAAGTACAACACCGCAGAGAGGTATTCTGTGGGCGGAGGGTTCAAATTCAGCCATATTGTTAATCCTGACAAAGGAATGGTTGCATACATAGGTGCAAACTACAGACACCTCTTTACAACCAATGATCTGCTTACAGGAATTCAGGGTGTTGTTCTTCCCGGAGCAACCCGTTCAATGATTTCGGTAAATGTGGGCATGAACTTTTAATTATTTAAAGAAAAATCGATGACAAAAAAAATAATTGCCCTAACAGGGGCATTGGTTCTCACATTCACATGCGCAATAGCAGATGAGGGGATGTGGCTTGTGAATATGCTTGACAAACAGCTCTATCAGCTCATGAAGAGTAAGGGGCTTAAAATGGATCAGGCAGAAATCTACAACGACAAAGGCGGTGCACTTTCAGATGCAATCATAGCAATTGACGGCGGCAGCTGTAGCGGAAGCATCATCTCACCGCAGGGGCTAATGATTACAAATCACCACTGTGCATATGGCGATGTTCATGCCTTGAGCACACCCGAAAATAACTATCTGGAGAATGGATTCTGGGCCATGAGTATGGACAAGGAGATTCCCATCAAAGGGAAGAGTGTTACATTCCTCAGAAGGGTTCTTGATGTAACTGAAGAGACAAAGTTTGTAATGGACAGCCTTGCCAAGCAGGGACCAAAGGGAATTTTCTTTATGAGGAAAGTTTCAGGAGTTCTGGAGGACAAATACAAGTCGTCCGGATATGAGGTTGGTCTTTCATCTATGTGGCGCGGAGAGAAGTACTATATGTATTTCTACGAGACATACTCAGATGTACGCCTTGTGGGTGCTCCTCCGGTTTCAATAGGTGCTTACGGCGGGGAAACCGACAACTGGGGATGGCCTCAGCATAAAGGTGACTTTGCTATGTATCGTGTCTACTCGGCTCCTGACGGAAAACCAGGTGCATATTCAGAAAAGAATGTTCCGCTTAAGGCAAAGAGATATCTGACAATTTCTGCTAAAGGTGTAAAAGAGAATGATTATACAATGATTCTCGGATACCCGGGCAGAACAAACAGATATACTTCATCATTCGAGCTCAGGGAGAAGTATTCAATTCTCAATCCTGTTGTGAGCGGTGTGAGAAGGGCAAAACTTGATGTATGGAAAAAATACATGGAGAGTTCAGATGCTATCCGCCTTAAATATGCAGACAAGTACTTTGGAATTAGCAACTATACCGACTATGCAAAATGGGAGAACATCTGTATCAACCGTTTCGGGATTATTGCACAGCTTGAGGCAAATGAGGCCCGTCTTGCTCAGTGGATTAATTCAAACCCGGAGAGAAAAGCTAAATACGGCAACGTTCTTGAAGATCTGGCTAATGGTTATAAGCAAATTGAGAGTATTACCAGAATCAAGGAGTATTTCCGCGAATCTATGGTAAGAGGTGCTGAGTTCACAGGTATTGGGCAGCGTTTTAATTCTCTTGTAATGAATGTGCAAAGGGCCGGAAAAGATTCAATTTTCCCTTCAGACAGCAACGTAGTATTCTTCTATAAGAAGGTAGCCAAAAAATTGTTTGAAGAGAGTGATGTGAATGCAGACAGAGAGCTCTTCAAAGTTATGCTTCGCTACTATGTAAAAGAGGTTCCCGCCTCTTATCAGGAGAAGGATTTTGCTGAGCTGCTTGCAAAATGCGGAGGTAATACAGACAAACTTGCAGATTTTGTATATGACAACAGTGTCCTCACAGATGAATCAAGGCTCGATAATTTCTTCAGCCAGGCAAGAAGTGTAAACGAACTGCTTGCAGACCCAATTATCATTATAGTGAAATCAACAGGCATAAGAGAGTACAACAGGGAAGAGGATGAAATCCTTAAAAAGGCATCTGTAGACATGAGTGCTCTTAAGACATCCTATACAAATGCAATGTATGAGATGAAGCGTGAACTTGGAGAAAATGTATATCCTGATGCAAACTCAACAATGAGACTTACATTTGGTGAGGTAAGCGGCATCAACGCAAAGGATGCTGTTTACTATGACTACAGAACCACAACCCAGGGTATTCTGGAGAAGATGGATCCAACTAACTACGAATTCACACTCAAACCTCAGTACGAAAAACTTCTGAGAGCAGGTGACTGGGGCCGCTGGGGCGAAAAGGGCAAACTTTATGTAAACTTTATGTCAGATAACGATATCACAGGCGGAAACTCCGGCAGTGCTGTCCTTAACGGCAAGGGTGAACTTATAGGTCTTGCATTTGACGGTAACCGCGAATCAATGGCAGGCGACGCCTACTTTGTAGAGGGTTACAACAAATGCGTAAATGTAGATATCCGTTATGTACTCTGGGTAATCGACAAATATGCAGGAGCCACCCACCTCATTAACGAAATGACATTCGCTAAATAACCGGCAGTTATTTAATTACTGAACAAGCTAAGGCTGGCCAACTAATCGTTGGTCGGCCTTTTTTTGCATACAGATAATGGCTAAGTGCTAAAATAAAAAAGGCTAACCAATAAAATTATGGTCAGCCTTATTTGAATTAGCAAATTAAAAAATTGCCGGTTATTTTTTCATGCCGAATTTCTCAAGCAGGGCCTCGGGTTTTGGATCACGGCCACGGAACTTTCTGTAAAGTTCTGCAGGGTCCTCAAGATTTCCTTTGCTAAGGATATTTTCGCGGAATGAAGCGGCGACCTCTTTTGAGAAGATTCCTTTCTCCTCAAAGAGAGAGAAGGCATCGGCCTCAAGTACCTCTGCCCATTTGTAGCTGTAGTAGCCGGCAGAGTATCCGCCTGCGAAAATGTGGCTGAAAGAGGTTGAGAAGCTTGTTCCGTCAATTGCAGGAAGAATCTGAGTCTTTTTGATGGCTGCCTTTTCGAATGCCTCAACATCTACTGCAGGAACAGTGGTGAGTGAGTGCCATGCCATATCATTGATACCGTAAGTAAGTTGTCTTACATTCATGTATCCGCTCAGGTAGTTCTTTGCAGCAACTATTTTTTCAATAAGTTCATCAGGAATAGCTTCGCCGGTTTGATAGTGTTTAGCGAATGACGCAAGGAACTCCTTCTTAACAGCCCAGTTCTCCATGATTTGCGAAGGAAGCTCTACGAAGTCTCTTGAAACATTGGTTCCGGTCAGAGAAGGGTAGGTGCCCTGTGCAAACATACCGTGAAGTGCGTGACCAAACTCATGAAGAAGAGTTGTAAATTCATAGTGGGTAAGAAGAGATGGGGTGTTTTCAGTTGGTTTTGTAAAGTTGCAAACCAGTGAAACAAATGGTCTCTGCTCAACTCCGTTCTGAACATACATATCTCTGAATGATGTCATCCATGCTCCGCCTCTTTTGCTTGCTCTGGGGAAGAAATCCATATAGAGGAGCGAGAGGAATTTCCCGTCTGCATCGAATACCTCATAGGCAACAACATCAGGATGGTACACAGGAATTTTTTTGTTCTCGGTAAATTTAAGACCATAAAGTGAATCTGCCAGAGCAAAAATTGCCTGCTGAACATTTTCAAGTTTGAAGTATGGCTTAAGAAGTTCGTCGTTTACTGCATATTTTTCATTCTTGTACTTTTCAGAATAGTAGCTGAAATCCCAAGGCATTAATTCACCCTTAAATCCAAGGCTGTTCGCATATTTCTGAATCTCTGCAACCTCGTTCTTTGCATACGGAAGCGTCTTGTCAAGAAGGTTTGCAAGAAAGGCATTAACGGTTCCTGCAGTTTTTGCCATGTTAACATCCAGTACATAATCTGCATGTGTTGCAAAGCCTAGAAGATTTGCTCTCTGAATACGAAGTTCTGCAATTCTCTTTACGATTGTGCTGTTGTCGAATTCATCCTTAAAAGCCTTTGTGTTTGAAGCTCTCCAAAGCTGCTCCTTAAGTTCGCGGTTTTCGCTGTATTGCATGAATGGACCCATGCTTGGGTTTTGAAGAGTAAATACCCAGCCCTCCAGAGATCTCTCTTTTGCTTCAGATGCGCCTGCCTCTTTTACAAATGCAGGAAGTCCCGCCAGCTCTGCTGAATCCTTAATCTGAATAAAGAACTTATTTGTAGCGGCAAGTACATTCTGGCCAAACTGAAGTCCTAGCTGAGAGAGTTCTTTATTAACCTCTCTGAATTTAGTTTTATCCTCTTCAGAAAGATTTGCTCCGTTTCTTACGAATCCCTTGTAGGTCTCCTCAAGAAGTCTCATCTGCTCTGCATTAAGACCAAGTGAGTCTTTTGCCTCATAAACTGTTTTAATTCTCGCAAAGAGTTTCTCATTGAGCATGATGTCATTTGAGTACTCTGTCAAAAGCGGAGAGATTTCAAGTGCAAGGGCCTGCATGGTTGAATCAGTTGCAGCCTCGTTAAGGTTAAAGAAGATTGACCCGATATTTGAAAGGGTTCTTCCTGAATATTCGAGTGCTTCAATTGTATTGGCAAAAGTTGGTGCTTCGCTGTTTGCCACAATTGAATCTATCTGAGCTCTGCCCTCTGCTATTGCAGCTTCAAAAGCAGGCTTGTAGTGTTCGTTTTTGATTTTGTCAAATGCCGGAGCGCCATAAGGATTTTCAGACGCAACGAGCAAAGGATTAACTTCTGTCATCTTTGATTTGCATGAATTTATGGAAACAAGTGCAAGGGTGACAGCAATAATTGTTCCGAGTTTTTTCATAAGGTTTTAAATAGAAAAAGGCCTGCTCAGGGAAGAACAGGCCTGTATTTGTAGTTTAATTATAGTGTCTGAATTACAAGGTATTTTGTTTGTTCCCAGAATGTTGCAGGCTGAGAAATCTTAAGAACCTGCATTCCGTTTGCACCCGGCTCAAGAGTATAAGTTCCTGTAGGGTGAACTGATAATACTTTAGCCTTCTCTGCATTAATCTGAATCTCCTTAACCTCGCGGATGTCAATTTTTACGAAGGCAGATTGTTCTGCCTGGTATGAAATTTTTGCCGATTTGAAAAGCCCGCCTTTTGACATTACATTGGCTGAGATAAGTTCAGATTTGGTGCCTATGATATAATATCCTGAATTAATCTGTGCCTCCTGAGTTGCGATAGTCTCCTGCTGAGAAGCAGTAGCCTGTGCAAGTGAGGTAACCTCGTCTCTTAGAGTAGTTACAGTTTTGTCAAGAGTTTCAATTTGCTGAGATTTAACAATCAGTTGTCTGTCCTTCTCTTCCAGCTGTCTGCCAAGATCTGCAATCAGTTCTGATTTAGCTTCAAGTTCAGATGTAAGAGCAGCAAGACGTTTCTTGAACTGATTTGACTGAATTCTTGCATCGTTTTTAAGCTTGTTAATCTGTTGCTTGTAGCTCTGAATAGCCTCGCCAATCGCAGCAACATCAGATTTCAGCTGCTCTCTTGAGTTTTCAGGAATTTCAGCACCGCCTTTCTGAGACTGAAGAACAAGAATGTTTTCAGCTTCACGGATTGACTTAAGTCCGTTTTCAACCTCGTTAAGGGTTGCAAATACCTCTTCAAACTCTGCACTTTTTACTGAATGGGCTGAGCCAAGAGAGTCCAGTTGTGCCTGCAAAGCTTTGTATTTTGCCGAATTCTCTACACATGAAGAGAGCGACAGGGCTGCAATTGCCAGTAACGAAAAAATTATGATCTTTTTCATTGTATTGATAATTAATTTATTAGTTCCAAAAAGTCAGGATTATTTTCAGTGTCAAATGTATGCATTATTTTGCTTCATTTAAAATAATTTTGGAAGATATGTAAACGCGCCCGTTTGAGCTGTTTACATATGAAAAATTGTAGCAAGACACGATAATTTTTCCACCCTCCTTTATCATAAACGAAGTTGCGTAATTAAAGTTGAATCCCATTGCCTGCAACTCCTCCCTTTTGCAGTTTCTTCTCCCCTGACTGACAATTGACTGGAGGATATTTTTGTTTTTAATAAGAATTCTGTTGATTATGGCCGCTTCTCTGTCCCGTTTGCTCCTTTTGTTGTTGTTAAAAGCATTCCTGCACGCATCACCACAGAATACCTTATCGCTTCTGCCGTAAATCCCGGCTCCGCACTCCCTGCATGTTGCCATTTTTATTTGTAAATATACTTAACAATAAGCATGTTAGGGTGTGTGTTGCGCAGAATGTCCGTAAAAATATCCGATTATGGAAAAACCTGTCCAAGAATAAATTTCTGCCGTTATTTCTAAAAAAGTATCTTTGCAGACATATTTCCCGGATTATGACAGAATTGATTTTTACCAGGCACGGACAGACAGAGTGGAACGTGGCAAGAAAAATGCAGGGACAGCAGGATTCTCCTCTAACAGAAATGGGTCTGTCACAAGCCAGGGTACTGGGGGCCTATTTGCGGGACAAAGAGATTTCTGCCATTTACTCAAGTTCATTGCCCAGAGCAGAGAGAACAGCAACAATTATAATGAAAGAGACCGGCCTTGCCGGAATTCATCTTTCAGACGAACTCAGGGAGATTAACCTTGCAGATCTTGAGGGTAAATCCTTTGCCAGGGCAACCGAGGAGGACCCGGCAAGAATGGATGCATTTGGCTCAAATCCATCTGCCTTTATACCCGGGCCGGGAGGAGAAAAGTTTGATGAGGTACAGAAAAGAGCACTAAATTTTGTTTTACCCCTTTTTGAAGCTCACAGGGGTGAGAGGGTGCTGATTGTTACCCATGCGGTTATTCTCCGCCTTATAATGGCATATTTCGAAAAAATTTCAGTTGATGATTACTGGAAACTTCACGGATTCTTTTACCCATGCAGCATATCCAGAGTTGCTATGGAAAATGGCGAATACACCTTGCTGGAGAGAAACAGCATTGAGTATACTAAGTAATAAGAGAAAAGATTAATCGTTTATAACCGATTTTAAATACTTAAAAGCAGGAGAATTTAACTCCTGCTTTTTTACTTTGTCATGCAAACAAATTAATTTCAATGACAATGGAAAAGTCGATTAATCGTGTGGAGCTGAGAGGTAATGTGGGTTTCGATCCCAGGATCAACTCCCTTGAAGATGGTGTGCAGGTGATGCGGTTATCGCTGGCAACAAATGAGGCCTTTAAAAACAAAAAAGGAGAGTGGCAGGAGGAGACGGTCTGGCACAACATAGTAGCCTGGGCAGGAAAGGGAATGCCGGAATTTTCATCAATTAAAAAGGGCAACACCCTCTCTGTGACAGGCCGCATCAAGCCTGTTCAGTATCAGACAAAGTCAGGTGTTGAGCGTCAGACATACGAGATTGTGGCTCTGAGTATCAAACATCATGTGCCGGAATCTTTTGAATAGAAATTTTGTTGTATTTTTGGGGTCTGATTAAAGGGGGTCTGCAAGGACTCCCTATACCAAAAAATGACAAATCATGAGAGAGTTCTATCTGTACAATACGATTAACAGGAAGAGAGAGATTTTTGAACCGATAATTCCGGGTATGGCTGGTATATATGTATGCGGGCCTACAGTTTACGGTGATGCACACCTTGGACATGCAAGGCCGGGAGTTACTTATGATGTTCTGGTAAGACTGCTCAGAAAACTGGGATATAAGGTAAGATATGTGAGAAACATTACAGATGTGGGGCACCTTGAAAACGACTCAGATTCTGGTGAGGATAAAATTGCAAGAAAAGCGCGCCTGGAACAGCTTGAACCAATGGAGATTGTTCAGCATTACACCCTAAGGTATCATGAGGCTATGAAACTGATGAATACCCTTCCGCCGGATATCGAGCCCAGGGCATCAGGACACATTATTGAGCAGATATCTCTGGTTAATCAGATCCTAGACAAGGGCTTTGCATACGAGAGCAACGGCTCGGTATATTTTGATGTTGAGGAGTATAACAGAAAGCACAATTATGGTGCACTTTCGGGAAGAAGCCTTGATGATATGCAGTCAAACACAAGAACGCTGGACGGACAGAGCGATAAAAAATCGCCGTTTGACTTTGCACTGTGGAAAAAAGCTGCACCTGAGCATATCATGCGCTGGCCATCTCCATGGAGTGACGGATTTCCCGGATGGCATGTAGAGTGCTCTGCAATGTCTTCGAAATATCTTGGGGACACTTTTGATATTCACGGGGGAGGAATGGATCTTCTCTTTCCTCACCACGAATGTGAACTTGCACAAAATACTGCAGCAAGGGGTAAGAGCGGTGTCCGCTACTGGATGCACAACAATATGATTACCATCAATGGCCAGAAGATGGGTAAGTCTCTGGGGAACTTTATTACCCTGGAAGAGCTTTTCACAGGTAAGCATGACATTCTTGTACAGGCCTACTCACCTATGACCATAAGGTTCTTTATACTTCAGGCCCATTACAGAAGCACGCTTGATTTCAGCAATGAAGCGCTTCAGGCAGCAGAGAAGGGGCTCAAAAGACTTGTTCAGGCAGGAAACGATGTTGCCAGAATCAAATCAGCTCCTGCCGGCATATCTGTAGAGGGATTAAGTGAGCTAAGGGATAGTGTATACAGCGCGCTTTGCGATGACCTGAACACACCTGTGGCGATTGCTCATCTCTTTGATGCCGTTAAGATTGTAAATACTTTAAAGGAGAAGCAGACTGTTATAAGTGATGAAGACAAGAATATCCTGAGAGAGCTGTTTGAAGAGATATCTGCCGGAGTTTTGGGTCTGGCAGATGAGCAGGCTGCATCCGGAACAGGTGAGACATTAAGAGGAGTAGTAGAAATGATACTGGATGTAAGGAGAGAGGCAAAAGCGAGCAAGGATTTTGCAACCAGTGATAAAATAAGGGAGAGGCTTACAGCACTTGGTATTCAGATAAAGGATACCAAAGATGGGACTGAGTGGAATTTGAATTAACCAGATAAACTCTCATAATATGAAAAGAAGAGATTTCTTCAGGTTCGTCTCCCTTACAGGAGCCGGGCTTGCGCTCAATCCTGTAGTAAAAGCCGCCGAGACTTCACCTCTGTTTGGAGCAGATGACAAGCCGGCAACCAACATCAAGGATGCAACAGCAATTCCCAGAGTAAAGGAGTCTATGCCCGGGCTCTATCCCGGCAGAGTGGTAAGGGTTACAAACCCTGCATCAGTTGTTGAAGGAGTTCCCTCTTCAGATGCTGCGTACTCCATGCTTAAGGAGAGTATGCTGAAGCTTACCGGAGAGAAAAACCTTAAAAAGGCCTGGAGGAAATTTGTTTCACCTAAAGATATCGTGGGTCTTAAAGTAAATCCGGTTGCGGGAAAAACTCTCTCAACCTCTCATGCCGTTACAGGTGCTGTAATACGCCAGCTTGAAGAGGCTGGTATCCCAAAAGCGAACATAGTAATCTGGGACCGGAGAGAGATGCAGTTGCATGAGGTAGGCTACACAAAGGATAACTATCCGGGAATAACAATAACCGGAACTGAGTGTATGGACGAAAAGGGAAGTTTCTACAATGCAGAGGGTAAGCTGTATTCAGAGGAGAGAGTCGATAAAAATCAGTTCTTTTTCGCAGATGTTGAAGGAGTACATGACGACTACACAATTCCTTACATGGTTAACGGAGGCAAATACTCCTATTTCACCAAAATTGCCACAGAAAAGGTTACAAAAATCATCAATATTCCAATTCTCAAAAATGCAGGCCCAACAACAACTCTCTGCCTGAAAAACCTGGCTTTTGGTGCAATAACCAATACCAGCAGACTTCATGGCAAGTTGTGGCATGAGACATGCGCCTATGTTTGTGCTTTTCCTCCAATCAGAGACAAAGTCGTACTGAATATTGCCGATGGTCTTATTGGCTGTTTTGACGGAGGTCCGGGAGCCAAGCCTCAGTTTATCTGCAATTACAACACTCTGCTTGTTGGAACAGATCCGGTAGCTGTTGACAGGGTAGGGCATGACATAATAATTAAAAAGCGCATAGCTGAGGGAATTCAGAAAGAGGATAATCCAAAAGCATCCCGATTCATAGACATGGCAGCAGAACTTGGTCTTGGAATTGGAGACCGAACAAAAATTGAACTATATGAAATTGGCTAGATTCTTTTTTTTGTCTCTTTTGGCATTTCTCTTATTAGTATCTCCTTCAGGTCTGATAGCTCAGGATGTTCCGGAAATCAAAAATGAAAGAGTGTTCAAAGGCAAAGCACTCTACGGGTTTATGAATGGAGGAAGTGATCTGTTTCTTGAATACGGATTCGAAGAGTTATATGTGTCAGACGTAAAATTCAAAGGCAGCGAATTTGCCGTAGAGGTATATATGATGCCATCGCCGGAGGATGCATACGGAATCTATTCCCAGCATACATTCAAATGTGATCCTGCAGATGCAGGAACATGTCCGGATTGTACCTCCCCAATGCAGTATCAGACGGCTATGGGTAATTTGTACATAACAGTGGTTTATCCCAGTGCTTCTGCCCGTGCTGCAGAGTATGCCCCCGAACTGGCAGGTATATTTTTCAGAAAGTATGGTACAGAAGGCAAACCGGTAATACCGGAGCCGGTTCTTGCAGGTGTAACAGAGGGAGATAAAATAACTCTGAGAGTTAAATATGCCAGGGGAGCAATCTCTCTCTCAAATCTGAACTCTTCAGTTATGCCTGCTGTTGAGGGGCTGGAGGGGTATTCAGCATGGTTGCTGGATGGCGGAAGAACAATGATTTATTTAGATATGCGCACTCCGGAGTCCATGTCAAAGGCATTGAAAAATATTTCAGATGCCGGAGAGGACTTTCTTTTTTCTGCCACAAGTAAACCGGATAATATTCTTATCCTGAAAATTAAATAGCAGATTCAGAAGTGCAATACTCACAGAGGAAGGGTTACGATAAAGCGTGACCCTTTTTCCTTTTCTGATTCAACCTCCAATGTCCCGTTGTGTCTCTCAATAAACTCCTTGCATATCAGTAGCCCCAGACCGGTACTTGGTTCTCCGTTTGTACCTGCACGACCTGTTTCAATATTGATTTTAAAGAGATTCTCAATCATCTCCCTCTCCATTCCAATACCATTGTCTGCGATTACAATCTCTACCTTGCGCTTAGGTTTTGACTTTGCCGAGAGGGTTACAAAACCTCCTCCCGGTGTAAATTTAATTGCATTAGAAACAAGATTTCTGATTATTGTCTGAAGCATATTACTGTCTGCCGTCACTACAAGTTTTTCAGGAATATCAACTGTGAAAGCAATGTTCTTCTCACGGGCATACTGATTAATCCACTCCATGTTCTCTGAAGTAATAGCCAGCAGATTTTGCGGTTTAGGATTGAACGGAATAGTTCCCTGCTGCATTCTTGACCATTGCAGTAAATTCTCAAGCAGGTTATACAAATTGCTTGCAGAGTTATTCATCTTCTCTGCAAATTCTCTGATTTGATCCTTGGTAAAGATATCCAGGTCATCTGCCATGAGCCTTGTGAGACCAATGAAACTGCTGAACGGTCCTCTGAGGTCATGAGCAATAATTGAGAATAGTTTATCCTTCTCCAGATTAAGTTTGTGAAGCTCTGTGTTTTTATCTGTAAGTTCAGATGTCTGGGCATCTACCTTCTTCTGGAGCAGCTCTCTGTCTGCATTAAGCTGATACTCCCTCCGTTTTACAAAAGTATAGAACAGAGATGCCGCAGCTATAACTGCCAGTATATAGAACCACCATGTATTCCACCAGGGTGGTTTTACAGTGAATGAGTATGAGGCTTCATCACTCATCTCGCCATCTCCGGAAACCGCTTTAACCCGGAACTCGTATTTGCCGGGATTGAGATTGCCGTAAGAAACCTCTGTTCTCTCTGTTGGCATGTTCCAGTCCTTGTCAAGTCCTTCCAGCTTATACTGGTAACGGACATTTGCCATTTGAGAGTGGGTAATCCCGATATAGTTTATTGTGATATAGTTATGGTTGTGCGAAAGCTTAAGCTTTACCGGCAAAGAGTACCACTTTTCAAGTTCTTTAAATTTAAAATGATCTATCCTTACACCATTATGAAGCTGAATGGTTGTGTCCATATTCTCAGCAATTTCCGGCCATGGGATCTCTTCATTAAAGAGCTGGATTCCTGTTATTTTAATATTTGGCGGAATTGAGACAGATGAGTAATTATCTCCGTGAAATGCAGTTAATCTGTCCATGGTCCCAATCCAGATTGTTCCTCCTGAGCTCTGAAGCAGCGCCCCGGCATTACAGTCGGCACCCAGAAATCCGTCCTCAACATCGTAGCTGTTTATGTAAACATCTTTATTTACTGTGTCAATTCTCTCAAGGTATCTTCTTTTAATAACATGGAGTCCCTGCCTGGTTCCTGCCCAGAGATTCCCCGCATTATCCAGCAAAAGACTCATAACCTTAACATTTCGCAGGCCGCTCTCCTCGCCGTATGTGATAAAAGATTGTCCGTCAAATCTGACTATACCGGCATCTGTGCCAAACCATATTACTCCCTCTCTGTCTTCAACTATAGCTGAAACGATGTTTCCGGGGAACCCGGTTTCTTTACTGTAATGTGTAAATGTTTTACCGTCATATGATGTAAGACCTCCACCAACACTTCCAAACCAGTAGTTATCCCTGCTGTCATGAAGAATTGAAATTATTTGATTGTGAATCAAGCCCTGTTTCTTAGTAAAGTGAACAAAGTTTTTTCCGTCAAATTTTGTTACTCCGGCAAAAAAGTTAGCTATCCAGATATTTCCAAGCCGGTCTTCATAAACAGTGTTAATACTGTTGTTCACGAGGCCCTGCGCAGTTGTATATGTGTATGTGCTGCTCCCGTCGTAAACAGCAAGTCCTCTCATATCTGTCCCGAACCAGATATTTCCGTTTTTGTCAGATGTCATGGAGAAGATATATCCGTCCTGGAGACCCTGAGCTTTGCCGAATTTTTTAAATTCAGTTCTGGATATCCCATCTTCTTCGCTTTCTGTGTATATTGTTACATATCCGCCGTAAGTGCCAAGCCAGATATTACCATACCTGTCCTCGAGCATACTTACAACCCGGTTGTTACTCAAACCTTCACCCTGTGTAAGATGACTAAAGATAACTCCGTCAAAGCGAATGAGTCCCGCACCGCGTGTACCAAACCACATGTTTCCGTTAATGTCAATTATTGAACATCGCATAGACTCAGCCACAAGCCCGTCCTCTTTGCCCAGTATTCTGAAAGAGTTTCCGTCAAAACGAGTGATTGTCCCGGCACCATTCCCAAACCAGTAATTTTCATTTTCGTCCTGGACAATAGTTCTTACAGAGTTGCTGCCCAGACCCTCCTTTACAGTGTAATGATAAAAGTTCTTTCCGTCAAATTTTACCAGTCCGGCATAAGAGGTGCTTATCCAAATATTGCCGTCAATATCCTTGAAAAGAGTAAAAATCAGATTCTGAGGCAGACCCTGGTCATCTGTATAGTTTGTGAAAGTTGCACCGTCATATACAGATACACCCCCGCCATATGTTGCAATCCACATTCTTCCGTTATCATCAAGAATCATATCCCTGATATCACTTGATGGCAACCCTTCGCTTTTTCTGAAAATTGTAAAATTTTCGCCGTCAAATTTTGCCAGACCCCTTTTTGTCCCAAACCAAAGCGAACCAGTGCTGTCCTCAAAAATGCTGTTTACTATGTTATATGGAAGTCCGCTGTCTGTTGTGTAAGTGGTTAAATAGATTCCATCAAATTTTGTTACACCGCCTTCAAATGTGCTAAACCAGATGTTCCCTTCAGAATCCTGGAAAAGAGACATTATTACATTGTGATTCAGGCCCTGAGATATTGTGTAGTGATAATAGTGCTTGCCATCATACTTAGTAAGCCCGTTGTCTGTCCCCAGCCAGATGTTGCCCAGTTTATCCTGAATCATACATCTTATCTGGTCATGTCTTAATCCCTGCTGTTTACCAAAATAGAAAAAATTGGATGGATTTACATCCTTGAAGTAGGGCTCTTTAACCAGTACCTTTTCCGGTAGTTCACAAACTTTTTTCACTCCTCTGGCCGGTAACACCTGAGGAGGCCTCATACCATTCTTTCCAATAGTCCTGATAACAGGCTCTTTCATCTCAATTCTTTTTGGAATGAAAGCCTGATGCGCAGTAAGAGATCTTCCGGGAGATGCTATTCTGCCAACAACAGTACCTGATGGTTTGCCTGCTGCTGTTACTTCAGGAGGTAGAATACTGTCTTTGGGAACTATATATCCTTCTGCTTTAACAACCTGAGCATCGCCTGCAGGAAGAGACTGAGTATTATCGTTCCCTGTACAGGAGATAAGTACAGAGATAATTATTGTACAATAAAACGTGTTGCGGTAATATGCTGCAGATAGTCGACTCATAAATCATTTACTGTGTGTTGGAAATTATCTGACAGGAATCTTTACTATGAATTCGGAACCCTTTCCTTCAGAAGATATTACAACGATTTCTCCTCCGTGAAGTTCAACCAGCTCTTTACAAATCATCAGGCCCAGACCGGTACTTGGTTCTCCCTCGGTTCCCGAACGACCAATTGCGGTCTTTAATTTGAAAAGATTTGACTGAATCTCATCATTCATTCCAATTCCACTGTCTTTGACTGAAATTTCAATATTCTCGCGTGCATCTCTTGCAGAGAGGGTGACTTTTCCACCTTTGGGGGTGAACTTTATTGCGTTGGAAACAAGATTTCTTATAACAGTCTGAAGCATGTTAATGTCTGCCACAACGCTCATATCTTTTGGAATATTGATAGCAAGAGTAATCTCTTTTTCCTGTGCAGACTGAGTGAGCCAGCCCATATTGTCATGAGTTACAGAACTTAATAAAACAGACTGAGGCCTGAAAGATATTGCCCCCTGCTGCATTCTTGACCACTGAAGCAGATTTTCCAGCAAGCTGAAGAGATGTCGGGCAGAATTATTCATGTTTTCTGCAAAGGATTTAATCTCATCCATCGTAAACGATGAGAGCTCCTCGGACATAATCTGAGTCAGCCCCAGAAAACTGCTGAATGGCCCTCTCAGGTCATGTGCAATAATCGAAAATAGTTTGTCCTTTTCCAGATTTGTCATCTGAAGTTCCTGATTTTTCTGGGTAAGTTCAGATGTCTGTTCACTCACCTTCTTCTCAAGCAGCTGCTTGTCATACTTCAGGCTGCGTTCACGTTGTCTTATCAGCATGAAAATAAGGAAGACAATAAACCCTGCCAGAATCACATAGAATGTCCAGGTTTTCCACCATGGAGGTCTTATTGAAAATTTATAGCTTACCTCTTTTCCAGGAGTTCCGTCCTGAGATATAACCCTTACTTTAAATGTGTATTTTCCGGGTGAGAGGTTACCATAAGTAGCCTCAGTTCTGGTAGTATGTGCACTCCATCTCTTGTCAAGGCCCTCCAGCATATAGTCATAAACTACTTTATTTATCTGTGACTGTGTTATGCCAATGTAATTAAAACTCAGATAATTATGTTTGTATGAGAGCTTAAGGTCTTTTGGCAGTCCGTACCATCTTGAAATTGAACTGAAATTCAGTTTTCCAACCTTAACCCCGTTATGAAGAGTAAGAGAAGTGTCCTTATTCCCGTTTAGCAAAGACCATGGAATATCTTCGTGAAACAGCTGCAGTCCGGTAATCTGCAAATTTGGCTCAACTGATTTTTGTTTATCCTTTTTGCCATGATAGGCAGTTAATCTGTCGGTTGTTCCAATCCACATTGTTCCATCACTCTGACCGCCAATTGCGTCTAGGTTGCACCCAATTCCTATGAATCCATCTTCAAAGTTATAGCTTGCAATGTGTAATGGTCTTAAACTATCTTTTGCCTCACTTATGTCCTGATAATGAATAAAATTAAGTCCGAATCTTGTCCCTGCCCATATATTTCCGTACTTGCCAATAATCATGCTCAGAACATGATTATTGTTGAGACCGCTCTCTTCTGCATATCTGGTAAATTTTTTTCCGTCATATCTCACAAGTCCCTCTCCTCCTGTGCCAAGCCATATATCTCCGTGTTTATCTTCTGCTATGCTGTAAACAGTATTACTGAAAAAGTTCTGTTTTGTTGTAAAGTGGGTAAGAGTGTCATTTTTATATGTCATTACTCCTCCGCCGTCTGTTCCAAGCCATATAACACCCCTGCTGTCCTGGAACATAGAGAGAATATTGTTACTGCTCAAACCATTTGCGACGGTGAAGTTCGTAAACCTTTTGCCGTCAAAAATTGAAATACCGGAACCATATGTCGCAAACCACATTTTACCGTCATTGTCCTGAAATACCGTACGAATGGCATCATCTGCCAGGCCCTGTTCTTTAGTGTAGGTATATGTTTTTTTACCATCAAACATTGTAACCCCTCCGCCGTCAGTTCCAAACCATATATTACCTGAATGGTCCTGGAGTATACTGTAGATTCTGCTGCTTCTCAGTCCCTCTTCCCGCCCGAATACTTTAATGACCTTCCTTTTGACACTGTCTATCTCTTTAGATGTAATAACTGTAGCATATCCTCCAAATGTCGCAAACCACATTTTACCCTCATTGTCTTCCAGAATATTCATTACTCTGTTATTACTCAGCCCCTCATTCTCGGTCATGTGTGTGAACTTGTTTCCCTCATATCTTGTAAGCCCGGCCATTCTTGTCCCAAACCAGATATTTCCGTTGGAGTCCTGCAGGGAACTTCTGATATAGTCAGATCCCAGCCCCTCCTTCATATTGAACTGATGAAAAAATTTCCCGTCAAATTTTGTGAGTCCGGCATCGGTTGTTCCAAACCACATGTTCCCCGAATTGTCTTCCAGGATAGTTCTGATTGAATTGCTTCCCAGTCCTGTCTGTTTGGTATAGTGAATAAAGGAGGATCCGTCAAATTTTATTATTCCCGAATTTGTAGCCCCAATCCACATATTGCCTGCCTTGTCCCTGTACAGAGCTGCAGTAAAATTATTGGCAAAACCATCTTTTTCTGTATAGCAGGTAAATGACTTGCCATCAAAAACCGACAATCCGCCTCCGTTGGATGCAATCCAGATTCTGCCGGCTGAATCCTGATTTATAGCTCTTACATCAATCCCGGATAATCCCTGATCTTTAGTATAAGTGGTTATGTATTTACCATCATAAACTGAAACTCCGCCGCCGGTGCCAAACCAGATCTTGCCGGTATTGTCCTCAAAAATGCTGTTTACTATGTCGCTTGGCAAACCAGATTCCACAGAGAATGTAGTAAGATTCATGCCATCATAGCGGGTAACTCCTCCGCGGAAGGTCCCGAACCAGATATTGCCTTTTGAGTCTTGAATAAGAGAAAGAATAAGATTGTTATTAAGCCCCTGTTCTGTAGTGTAGTGAGAAAAGTATTTCCCGTCAAATCTGGTAAGCCCGTCATCAGTTCCAAGCCAAAGATTTCCCAGATTATCCTCTATGAGGGCTCTTACCTGATCATGTCTGAGCCCCTGAAGTTTACTATAGCTGCTGAAATTATGAGGATTAATATCTTTTATATATGCATCCTTTGCAAGTATCTGTTCCGGAGCCTTGCAAAAGACAGGCTTTTCAGCAGGAACAGTTATCAAAGGTTTTAATGTGCTGTCACTGCCAACAACTTTGGTAACAGGTTTGCCAATTAACAGAGTCTCCGGTTTCCCTGCTAGTTTGATATTTGTCTCAGCAATTGTCTCTTTCAGCTGGCCCACTGATACTATGTACGGAGCACCCGCCTCAACACTCTCTGGCATTATTATACTATCTGCAGATATCTTATACCCTGATACTTCAGCTACTCCCGGAAGTTCAACTTTTTTCTGGTTATAATCTGTGCCAGAGTGGCAGGACTCCAGTGCAAGAAAGAGACTCAGCAACAGGATGGCAGCATTTTTATGAGAAAGAATCGGAAACTTCATATCAACTAATTCTAGTTCAGGCAAATTTAATAAAAAAACACAAACCCGAACAACAGGTTTGTGTTTTATTGGAATAATATTTCATCGAACTGCTTTATGCAGTCTAAACTATTATTTTACAAGCTCATAACCCCAGTCAATGCCCTTTGATGTTGCCGGTACTCCGTACTTCATCCATACAGGCATTGGTGCGCCCTTAAGATAGTGATCAAAGAACTGGGCAAGCCTAATGCTGAGGTCCTTTGCATTTACCCTGCCGGCCAGGTTATGTACCTCTTTGTTGTACTGAAGCAGCCATGCTGGTTTGCCCAGACGCTTGAGTGCAGTGAAGTACTCAATTCCCTGGTACCATGGAACTGCATCGTCTGCATCATTGTGCATGATGAGTAGTGGAGTCTCAACTTTATCGGCAAAGAAAAGCGGAGAGTTTTCAATATAGAGATCCAGTGCCTCCCACGGAGTCTTTCCAATACGGCTCTGGGTGTGCTCATACTGAAACTGTCTCACCATTCCCGAGCCCCATCGGATTCCTCCGTATGCACTAGTCATGTTGGCAACAGGGGCTCCGGCGCCAGCTGCTTTCCATTTGAAGGTCTGAGGCTGAGTAACCATGTATGCAACCTGATAACCTCCCCAGCTCTGTCCCTGTATAGCAACATTCTCGCTGTCTATCCATGAGTTCTGGCAAAGCATTTTTACGCCCGGCACTATGCAGTCAATTGCACTTTTTCCAGGATGCCCTATCTCGTATGCAATATCCGGTACAAAAACAATGTACTCATTACTTACGAAATAAGGTATATTGATGGTTGAACGGCTCGGAGCAGGTGCTCTGTATGCATGCAGAAGGTCAGAATTCCTTTCATAGAAATAGGCAATCATTGGATATTTCTTTGCAGGGTCAAAATTCTCAGGTTTGTAGAGAAGACCTTCAAGTTCTATACCTGTTGCAGATGTCCATTTAACCAGTTCAACTGTCCCCCAGTTGTAATCCCTTTGCTGAGGATTAATATCGGTTATTCTGGATTGAGTTTTGAAATTATCCTTTGTAATCCATACCTCAGGCGATGTGGTAAAGTTACCCTTCACATAAGCAACGGTATTCATGTTCTTAACCTTGCTTATTGCAGAGAACGTAACTGGTTCAAGAACCCATCTGGTAAGTACCGGCTTCTTCTTTGATAAATCTTTAAAGTAGTAACCGTTATTTTTTGAGACATTGTCAAATGCTGTGAAGTATATTGTTTTCTTAAGGCTGACAGCTTCAGAAGGGCCTCCCATACCCCTCATTGCCATTGGCATTGAAACGGTGTTTTCAGGGTCAGTAATTCTGAAGGTTTTCCGCTCTTTCCTTCCAATTCCGTCTGTAAAATTAACGGCCGGAGTTGCACCTTCAGGGTCCAGCTGCCAAATGTCATACCTGTCATAAACAAAGATAGCTTTGTCTCCCTCTGCCCATCCGCCGTGACCATAAGATGATGCCATTGAAGGAGAGTCATGGAGTTCGTCGGCAAAAGAAACATTGAGACCCTTTGTTATGTTAACAATATTTCCGGTCGCAAATTCGTAAGTATACCACTGCTTCTCTGCACTGTTGTACCATGCAAGGAAATTTCCGTCAGGAGAAGATGTAAAGTTACTCATGTACTTGTCAGTAATCACCTTTGTGCTTTTTCCTGTTTTAACATCAATCACATAAAGATCCCTTCTTGGGTTTGCAGACCACTGCGATTCCAGTCTGTATTCATAATCAGAAACAGCATACGCAATATCTGAAGACCAGTCTTTTGTAACGACAGGGCTGTACTCCTCTTTGCCAAGCTGAACAAATGACTTTTCACCATCCAGTTCAATTTTGCTCAGATAGCTTTTCTTAAGTTCTCTTGAAAGGTTGAGGAGCTGCATAGGCTGATTGTATGGCTCTGCATAGTGCCAGATATCGAGTTTTGCAACCTCTGAATCTGCAACAGTAGTGTCCTTTTCTGCCATAACCGGAGCTATGCCAAAGAAAAGCCTTGTCCCCTGCTTGTTAAACTGAAGCGATCTGTTTTCGCTTATGTTCATCTCTTTTGGAAGTCCTTCTAAAGAGTTGTCAAGAATAACCCTGGCCTGTGGATATGATGCCCTGTATTCAAGTACAGAAATGTATTTATCCTTATATTTCTTTGTGGTGTCAAGTTTGGCAAAAAAGACCATTTTGCTGTTGTCTTCACTCACCTCAGGGAGCTTAACGCTCTGCTTAAGGTCGTGGCTGAACATTGCTGTCTTAACTCCTGTTGAAGGAATGTACATATAAAGACCTGCCTTGTTTACCGAATCTTTTGAATTTGGTCTGAGTGCATAGAAGAGAGTATCTCCGCCTCTTGAAAATTCATAATCAGAGACAAACTTAAGAGTATCAGTCTTCCTGGTGGCAAAAGTATACAACATAAGGTCGCTTCCTTCGTCCTTGTCTTTTTTAACCGGTTTCTTTGACTTAGCTGTGTCTGCGGGCGGTGTGGTCTGAAAAGCCATATGATTTTTTGCCCACCGTCCCATCTTGAATCCCTTCAGGTGAGAGATCTTCTTAATCTCTTTTGTTGTGATATTGTAAATTGCCAGAGTATCCTTTGGCATCTGGTCAGGTTTTGCCTTTTTCAGTTTGGCAGCCTTTGTCTGAGCAAAAAGCGGTTTAATAGAAAAAACTGCAAATTTATCGTTTTCAGTAACTCTTGCAGAGCTTCCCCTTGCAATTGAGTCCTTAGTTAAAGTAAGGTTATTCAGGAAAACCAGATAGCCGTCTCCCTCCTGAGCATTAACCTGAAAAAAAGAGTATTTGCCATCATTTGTGGTATTAACTCCGCTTATACTTTTCCACCCGTCATAGACAGAGTGGTCAAGCGGCTTTTTCTGGGCAAATGTCAGGGATGTGACAGTCAGCAGTGCCGCAATTATTAGTGTTTTTTTCATATTGATTAAGTTGGGGTATTAATTCTTAAGCCATTTGTCCAGCCATGCAAAATAGACTCTGTTCCACTGAATACTGTTTTGTGGTTTTAGAATCCAGTGGTTTTCGCCAGGGAACAGAAGCATCTCTGAAGGTACTCCAAGTGCTTTGGCTGCGTTAAAGGCCGCCATTCCCTGATCTACCGGAACTCTGTAGTCCATCTCACCGTGGGTAATAAGAATTGGGGTGTCCCAGTTCTTTACAAACTTGTGAGGAGAGTTTGCATAGTGTCTCTTTGCAACCGGATTGTCGTCCCATGGTGCTCCGCCGTTGTCCCAGTGCGGGAACCACAACTCTTCTGTACTCATGTACATATGCTCCTGATTGAAGATGCCAGCGTGAGAAACGAATGCAGAGAACATTCCTTTGTGGATACCTGCAAGATAGTAAACTGAATATCCGCCGTAGCTTGCGCCAACAGCACCCACCTTGCCTACAAATTTCTCCTTCTTCATCTCTTTAACAGAAGTGAAATAGTCCTGCATGTTCAGGCCAATGTAATCTCCCGAAATCTGGTCTGTCCACTCCTGCCCGAATGCAGTTGTGCCTCTTCTGTTAGGAAGAATTACGATATAATCCCGGGCAGCCATAAGCTGAAAGTTCCATCTGTATGACCAGTTCTGGCTAAGTGTACCCTGAGGACCGCCAAGGCAGAAGAGAAGGGCCGGATATACTTTTGATGAGTCAAAATCAGGAGGATAAACTACCCACATATGCATATCCTTCCCGTCCACAGTCTTAACCCATCTCTCTTCAACCTTGCCCATTTTAATCTGGTCAAGAAGGTGCTTGTTTTCAAAACTGATCTGAGTATATGTTCCTGCCGCAGGGTCAATTGAAGCTATTTCATTTGGCATTGACATGCTCTTGAATGTGCCAATAAGTTTGTCACCGGCAAGCTGAACGCCGTCAAAATCAAACTGATCTTCTACAACCTTTCTGATTGCTTTGTCTGCGAGGTTAACATGATAAATTCCTGTAAGCGCCTTAACGCATGAGTTAAAGTAAATACCGGAGCCGTCTGCAATCCATGTAATGCTCTCAACATTGTACGGATAGTCTGTTGTAAGCTCAACTTTTTCCCGGCTCTCAAGATTCATTGTGAAGAGGCGTTTTTTATCTGCCTCAAAACCTCCGCGCTCCATGGATATCCATGCAATGCTTTTACCATCGGGTGAGAACTGCGGGTCTGTGTCGTAACCCATCATTCCCTCAGTCAGGTTTTCGTGACTCTTTGCTGCGAGGTCGTACAGGTAGATGTCTGTATTTGTAGAGTATGCATAATCCTTTCCGGTTAATTTGCGGCATGCATAGATAATCTTTGTTCCGTCAGGACTCCAGCTGAGCTGGTCAACACCGCCAAATGGCATAGTAGGGAGCTCGAACATTTCACCATCAAGAATATCTGTAATGTTGGCAAGTGCCTTGCCATCGAAATCTGCAATGAAAGAGTGT
>PHDP01000172.1 GCA_002842655.1 Bacteroidetes bacterium HGW-Bacteroidetes-14 | reverse complement strand
AACACCGCGCGATTGAGCAGATGTGGACATATTGTACATAGTACCATAAACATACTTCACGGTATTGGATGTTTCATAGAGCCATACCTGGAAAGTACAGAATGTACCGGTTGTGGAACTTGAGTAATTCACGCGCACCTGGTTCCATTCGATGACACAGACGCGATCGGGGGCTGCGCCGGTAACTTTATAATGCGCTTTACCGGTACTTTGCAGGGAGTTGTCCCCGGAAAGGGCGGCCAGGCGTGCAAGGCCGGAAGAAGGTGATGCAGATCCTCCGGAAATCACGGTGGAACCAAGCTGCATCTGACCATTGGAATTGATCGAGAATTGGGAATAGGTAGTAGCACCCAATTTGAAATCAAAGCCGATGGTTTGCAATGTGGAGGCAGTATCGTCACGGTAGGTACCCGTGGCGAAGATATCTGTCGTACCTGTGCTCATATCTTCCAGGCTGCCATCTGTGGCAGTACTGAAAGTATAATCTGCAATAGTTTGTGACAGAAGAGCGCTCGTACAGAATGCGAGCACGATCATTAGGAATAATAATTTCTTCATTGTCTAAATACTCCTTGTAAGTTATAGGATTTGAAGAAAATAATCAACAAGGTTGGCTGAGGACGGAAAATTGTCCGCAAATTTTGGTTTCGATAATTGAGGTTTATTTATTGAATCGAGGATTATGAGCCTCTGACTAAACATTTGATTGGAGACGCCAATATATGGGCTTGGGGAGATAGGGCGGTTTCCTACAATGAGGTGAGTACTCCGAAGAGCAGATATAAAACAGATAATGATGAGCATTGACAAAGCCATAAAGTTCTTTTTTTCCCGATTTTTTTCGTTGTCAAGCCAAAACATCGGCCGATAAGGACAAAATCATTCAATCAGACAAGGCAGTAGTGAGTTAACCGCTGATTCCACTTTTAAAAGTGACTGAGCCATATGTCAAGCAAAAATCCACAACTGACTTTGAATAGGCACATAGAAAACCACAAAAAATGGCTGTGAGCAGCAAACAAATACCGGCAATATCATCAGTTGTTGTTACTGCCAAACACCGCTGCTTTTATCAGCATCGGTATGGAGTCCTGGGGCTCAGTCGGTTACACAATTATTCGATTTTTTAGCCACATGGACTTCATGACGATAAAACGCAACACAAACCATTGAAATCCAATCCGGCGTCAAGTTTGGGAGTCCCTTCAGGCTTAGTTAGCCGTCTTGAACTCCAAATCAGCAGCATCGGCGTGCTGCTCTGCGGTAGCCGAAGGATGATATTCCATATAATCATGAATCTTTGCGGGGGTTTGTGCCGTCCTACCGGACTTAGATCTGAACTTGGGACCTTGATCACGGCACTCACGTACCGCAGACTGTTGACAAAGTCTGCAAGGGGCTGAAAGCCAAGGATAATACCATTTTGACTTACAGTTTTCATGTGCAATCCTAACTATGATATTGTCTGAGGTTCAGGTCATCAGAGCCAGAATGCACAGTGTAACCCGGCAAAAACTGTGGGTTAAAACTACTGCTGCAAGGATGATTTGGTGTCGCCCGCAAGGGGCTCTATCGCGGAGTGGAACCATAACGAGGGTCTACGCATCG
>PHDP01000067.1 GCA_002842655.1 Bacteroidetes bacterium HGW-Bacteroidetes-14 | reverse complement strand
AAGCATCTCATCAACCATTGAGAGAACTGTGTTGCTTGAGAGGCTGTCTGTGCCGAGGCATATTTTTAGGTTATTGCTTCTCATCAGTTCGAGCGGCGGGAGCGCCCTGTGAATAAAGAGGTTCGACATTGGACAGATTGCCCAGTAAGGGTTTTCGAGTTCTGCAAGTGCAGAGTCGATGCTCTCTTTGTTTGTAAATGTGTTGTGAACCAGAAGTATTTGTCCGGGAATCTTTCCCTCTCTGTGTTTTTCGATTTTTCTGAGTGTAGAGATGAAGTACCTGAGGGCGCTCCCGCCGGTAACGGGAGGTGTGCTCAGCCCACGGCTCCTGTACTCCTCTGCCAGTGGTCCGGTGCCTGTTTTAACCAGCTCCTCCTCCTCCCAGCTCTCCTGGTTGTGGTAGGATATAAATCCCTCTTCAAGTCCTGCAGCCGATGCGTCGCGCAGCAGGTCACGGCTCATTGTGTAGCATGAGTGCGGGGTGGGGGCTGCGTCAATTCCGGCCTCTTTTGATACCTGGTGCAGATCTTTTACTCCTGCAATTACCTTTGGGGCATCCTGAGGCTCTGAGCCAAATACTTCAAGGAAAGTGCGGGTGTAGAGCGGCGATTTTGCCTTTATTGCGAAGCTTTCGCTGCAGTTGGAAATATCTGCCATTGCAGAGACTCCGCTTTTGTAAAGCTGATTCATCTGCTCCTCTGTGGCCTGTTTTCTGCCATCCTCATCCACGCTGTTGCGCAGGCGGTTTATCTGCCTGATGAACCCGGCCATTCCGGAGTCCTGTTCAAAGCAGTTTACCAGGTGTGAAAGTTCTATATGGCAGTGAGAATTCACAAAGCCCGGAACAATAATTCCGTTGTAGAATTCTGTACTTTCGCTCTCCTCTTTCAGTTGTCCAATCTCGGTAATGGTTCCGCTTTCGTCAATGCAGAGGTAACCTTTCGGGATCGGTTTGGAGTTCACGGGCAGGATGTATTGTGCTGCGATTTTTCTCATATTGGTTGAATGGTTTCTGTATTGTTTTCATGTTGTTTGACCACCACCAGGCAGATACAGGTGCATCATACCTTACGGCTAAACTGTCCGGAACAGCAGAACTCCACTTCTGGGTTTTGCCCGGAAAGTAAATCCATCTGATTGCTCTGGAATGGGAGTCTTCTATTTTTGCCTCAGCACTCTGTGAAAACCTTATCTCTATCTCAACCAGCAGGGAGTCAAGAGAGCGCTTGCGGGCAACCTCAGCCTCTGCTGCTGCAAATTCGGCCTGAAGAATCAGCTTTGCATTTGCATAAATGGTCTTGAGTTTTGCAGGCCTCTCCACATAATAGCCAATTGTGTTAACGAAATCCTGAGTGGTGTACCCGTATTTGTTAATTATGGGCTCGTAAAGTTTAGATGTATCTGCACTTTTCATAAGGTCATGATATGAAAATACATATCTGTCCGTAACATACAAATCTGCTATGATTCTGGACATCTTGCCCCGCGGAATAAGCGAATCGCCGCATGAGGCGAGAAAAAGCAATGCCAGTATGGAAAGTCTGATAAGTTTCATTGTGACTGATTACAAAACGCAAAGTTAATTTTTATTATTATTTTTGCCTAATCATTTGATGATTGCAATATGTATATAAACCCTCCCAAATTTCTGAAAAAACTCTTTCCTTCATTTATTTGGAGCATTGATAATGAAAAGGATGGCGTTTATCTTACATTCGATGACGGTCCCAGACCGGAGGTGACTCCATGGATTCTTGACCAGCTTGACAGACATAACGCAAAGGCTACCTTTTTCTGCATTGGGAAAAATGTGGAGATGTTTCCTGAACTCTACAGCGAGATACTCAGAAGGGGTCATGCTGTGGGGAATCACTCATACAGCCACGTAAAAGGGTGGGGAATGGATACCGGACTTTATGTAAGGGATATTGACACAGCTTCTGACCTGATTCACTCAAACCTCTTTCGGCCTCCGTATGCACGCATTGGCCCCAACCAGGCATCTGTTCTGAGCGAAAGGTACAAAATTGTGATGTGGAATGTGGTTAGCCGCGACTACAGCAGAAGAGTATCGGAGAAGCAGTGCGTCAAAAATGTATTGCCTCACCTTAAGCCGGGGGCAATTATTGTTTTTCACGACTCCATCAAGAGTTCCCGCAATCTTTGGTATACACTGCCTGTTGTTCTTGATGAGATTGATTCCAGGGGATATAAATGTAAAAAAATTGAGATTTAACAATTGAGATAAAGAATATATGAGAAGAGTACTTGTAATAGGGTCGGGAGGAAGAGAACATGCAATAGTCTGGAAATTGTCCGGCAGCCCGCTGCTTGAAAAGCTCTTCTGTGCCCCCGGCAATCCCGGAACTGCCACTCTGGCAACTAATCTGGATGCCGACATTAAAAACTTCTCATCAATTGCCTCTGCAGTAAAGGAGAATAAGATTGACATGGTTGTTGTAGGTCCGGAGGACCCGCTTGTAAACGGACTGAGGGACTTTTTTGAGGCCGATACTGATCTTGCGAACGTGGTATTCATTGGACCAGGCAGAGAGGGTGCAAAGCTGGAGGGGAGCAAGGAGTATGCAAAGGCCTTCATGGAGCGGTGGGGCATTCCTACTGCGGGATATAAGAGTTTTGGCAAAGAGGATATCGGCAGTGCATATGATTTTCTGGATACACTTCAGGCTCCTTATGTCCTTAAGGCCGATGGTCTTGCGGGCGGAAAGGGTGTTGTAATCCCAACTGATCTGGAATCGGCCCGAATGGAACTTGCCACCATGCTGGACGGGAAATTCGGCGATGCCGGAAAGAGGGTCGTGATAGAGGAGTATCTTCACGGAATAGAACTCTCTGTGTTTGTTCTTACCGATGGAAAAGATTATCTGATTCTGCCTGAGGCAAAGGACTATAAAAGAATTGGGGAGGGCGATACAGGACTTAACACCGGCGGTATGGGTGCAGTCTCTCCTGTTGTTTTTGCAGATGCTGCCTTCATGAAAAAAGTGGAGGAGCGGATTGTTAAACCAACGGTTGACGGATTAAGAAAAGACAACATTCCGTATAAGGGATTTATTTTCATAGGTCTGATGAATTGCGGGGGTGAACCTTTTGTAATAGAGTACAATGTAAGGATGGGAGACCCTGAAACCGAAGCTGTTATGCCAAGGATTGAGAGTGACCTTCTTGCCCACTTTGTTGCTCTTGGAGAGGGGAGACTTGGCGGCGAAAAGGTAATCCACTCTTCAAAAAGTGCTCTTACCATTGTTGCTGTTTCGGGCGGATACCCTGAACATTTTGAGAAGGGTTATCCTCTGGAGATTACCGCTGCGGTGGAGGAGGATACTCTGCTGTTCCACTCGGGAACCAGAAAAGAGAATGGCATGGTGGTCTCTGCCGGTGGAAGAGTAATGGCAGTAACTGCACTTGCAGACAGTCTGAATGCCGCCAGGGAAAAGGCATACAGGGGTGTTTCAGGTGTCAGCTTTAAAGATATTTATTTCAGAAGAGATCTTGGACTTGACCTCCTGAATTTCAAAAACAATTAGAGATGGCCACACCGGGCAAATACAACTTTTCAACTAATCCGCTTTTATTATCGGGCCTGTTGCTTGTGTCGTATTTTGCCGCATTCAGAATTTCCGGCAACGGAAGTTCAGTTGAGTGGATTCCGGCACTTATCTCATTTGTGGATGCGGAGTCTGTAACACCACGCCTGTCGCTTTTGCTTTCCACATTTTTTCTGGCTGTTAATGCGCTCTCACTTTACATAATAGGGCTGAAGCTTCTTGGTACCGGTAAAAACAAATTTTTACTGCCGGTCATCTACCTGATTTTTGCACTTGTTTCACCCAAGGTTTTGATTTTTTCCGGCAGTTCAGCAGCTGCACTCTTTGTTTTGTGGTCACTTTACTTTACGATCTCTGCGAAACAGGGTGACCTCCAATTTTTTGTGTCGGGATTTTTAATCTCGGTCGCTACTCTGTTTGAGCCTCAGCTTACATTTATTGTTCCTCTGATTATTATTTACTCAATGATGACCAAGGGTGCAGGAGCCCGTTCTGCGGTTCTGATGCTGTTTGCGGTTGCTATTCCGTGGATCTTCATGCTCTCTCTCAGATATCTCTTTTTCCAGGATGCAACACTCTTTGCTCAGCTCTTTGCCGATGAACTTACCGGGATCTCTCTCTTCAGATTCTCTCTCGAGAGTGTGGCTGACTTTGCACTGATGCTCTTTTTTGTAATCATCTCTTTCTCATCTGTGGCATTTATCATGGGACAGAGAAACCACTACAAGATTCTTAAATCCATGGCATATACCAGATTCATAATTCTTCTTTTGTTTCTGATCCTGATGTTGTTTATTTATCCCCATACAAGAGGGACTCTCTCATCACTCATTGCGATGCCTGTGGCGGTAGTGGTAAACGAATACATGCTCAATTACACAAAAAGCAACAAGCATCAGATTCAGTTTATAATTCTACTGATTCTCATACTAGTGGCAATAGTCTCAAATTTGCTGTGATTTCCCATTTTTGTTAATATTTAGATTTTTTTTGTTATAAAGTTGAAGCAAATAGTTATATATTTGAATAACTAACTATGTAACAATCTATGAAACTAATTCGTATTCTTGTTCTGACGGGCATTCTATTGGCTGTCACTTTTTCATTTTCATTTGCACAATCAGATTTCAGAAAAGGCTTTATCGTTACCAGTGAGGGAGATACGCTTTCCGGACTCATTGATTACAGGGGCGATCTGTTAATGGGTGATCAGTGTACATTCCGCGTGTCAGAAGAAGAAGATCCAAAAGTCTATGCACCCGGCGAACTCAGAGAGTACTTTTTTGATGGCGGAAAACACTTTGTTTCCAGAAAAGTCAAGAGGGGAGAGAGATTTCTCCAGATTCTGTTCAAGGGAGCCATTGATTTATACTACACCAGATATATTGACAAGTCGACATTTTTTATAGATAAAAGCGGGTTATCTCTTATTGAGCTTCCCTATGAAGAAGGTATCATAGAAATAGAGCAAAACAGGTATGAATTCAAGTCAACAAAACATATTGCTATTCTGTATCACTATATGTCTGATGCTCCTTCAATGGAGAAGGAGATAAAAGAGTTAACAACACCAACAGATGCAGATCTTCTTAATTTGGTTAAAAAATATTCTGAGACAGTCGGGAATGCAAGAGAGTCTGTTGAGTTTGCCAATAACAGAACAAAATTTGTATTTGATGCCGGCGTAATAACCGGACTTGTAATTACAAATAATACCTCCGGCACACTTGCAACAAAAAGTCTTCAGCAAGGAATCTACCTTCAAATATGGGTTCCGGGTTCAAACGAAAAGTTATTTGTCCGTACAGGAATTTCTAAAGGATGGGTCAAGGCCGAAAATTATTTTAACAATGCAGTAAGTGCCGTTGATATTTACAGAATCCCGGTTATATTTCAGTACCAGTATCCCAAAGGCCGCGTCAGACCGCGCTTTGGCTATGGTTTTACGCTGAGCAGCTACTTCGTCTGCCTGAACACCTTTACAGCTGGAGTCGACGTGAAAATCAACAACAACTTCACAGTGTCACTCTTTGGCGACGCCGATTTAATACCTAATGAAAAGATTTTTGTCCTTCCCAAAGAGTACCTCTCCACCTCCATTATAGGCAGCCTGACATACAGGTTCAGTCTCTGATCTGTTAGTTCAGATATCTCTTCGATTTGCGGTATTAGTTTGAAAACACCCATGCGGCCTTAACCATCTACAAATCAACGATTAATAATTTGTCCTGACAGGTCATCTGTCAGGACAAATTGCTATTTAATGATTGTCAGCAAGTTACAGCGATACGGTACCTGCAAAAATCACACTTGGTCAAAGAGCCAAACTAAAACCAGCTAAGGGAAACAGAGCCTTTCGTGCAGAGATGAAAACCTTTGCCGAAGGCTAACTCTCGCCGGGCATCCAGCCCGGCACCATTAAATCTAATCACAGAGCCGGTTTCGCCCCAATTTCCATTTCTAACCCGCATGGCTGTAACTCGCAGACAATCAGCCAGTAGCACTTTGTCCCCGCGGATCATCCACTGGGACAAAGTGCTACTCATTGACAAAGAGCAGGTTACGGTCATGCGGGTAGCCGGTTTTCCCTGACAGCAATGATGAAACTTAAACCAGTCAGCAGAAACAGCGATTAAAAAACATGCGTTGCAGAACCTGGACATGCAATATCAGAAATAAAAAAAGTGCCCGAAATAATCGGACACTTTTCATTTAAATTATACTACGAACCGCTTATTTGGTGGTTCTGCCCGGATATTGCTTAAGTGCAACTTCGAGGCATTTCATTGCAGCTTTGAGGTCTTCAACTTTGAGGACGTATGCGATACGAACTTCGTCTGTGCCTTTGCCAGGAGTTGCGTAGAAACCGGCAGCAGGTGCAACCATTACTGTCTGGTTTTCGTAGCTGAACTCTTCAAGGAGCCACTGAGCAAATTTGTCGCTGTCGTCAATTGGAAGTCTTGCTACGGCGTAGAAGGCACCCATTGGTTTAGGGCAGAATACACCCTCCATTTTGTTAAGGGCCTCAATGAGTACATCTCTTCTGTTCATATACTCAGAGCGTACACCATCAAAATACTCCTGAGGAGTGTTAAGTGCGCCTTCGGCAGCAATCTGTCCGTAAGCAGGAGAGCAGAGGCGGGCCTGAGCAAACCTGAGAACACCTGACATAACCTCCTTGTTGTGAGAAACTATAGCACCAATGCGAACTCCGCAAAGACTGTATCTTTTTGATACAGAATCTATGAGAATCACATTTTGTTCAAGTCCGGGCACATGCATTGCAGAGAAGTGAGGCTCGTCTGTGTAGCAGAACTCTCTGTAAACTTCGTCTGAATAGAGGAAAATGTCATGTTTCTTTGCTATCTCACCAAGTCTGATGATTGACTCTTTTGTGTAGAGAGAACCTGTAGGGTTGCCCGGGTTGCAGACAATGATACCCTTGGTCTTTGGTGTGATATATTTTTCGAACTCGCTGATGTCAGGAAGAGCAAATCCAGATTCGATAGTTGTAGGAACAGGCACAAGCTTAACATCATTTTGCAGGGCAAAAGAGTTGTAGTTTGTGTAAAATGGCTCCATTACGATAACCTCGTCGTCCGGGTTGCAGGTAACTGCAAGAGCAATCTGAAGAGCCTCGCTGCCACCTGTTGTAATATTAATATCTGCAGCCGTTACATTAATGTTGATGCCCTGATAGTATTTTGCAAGCCCCTCTCTGTAGGTTTCAAAACCGGCACTGTGCGGGTAAGAAACGAGATCAAGAGTATTGTTTTTAACCGCATCAAGAGCCTCTTTAGGTGATGCGATATCTGGCTGGCCAATGTTCAGGTGATATACCTTTATGCCTCTCTTCTTTGCAGCCTCTGCATAAGGTACAAGTTTTCTGATTGGTGAAGCAGGCATCGTTTTTGCCTTTTTCGAAAGTGTAAGCATTTCTGAAAAATTTAATATAGTTATTTTATTAGTTCGTGTAAAAATCCCTCAATTGCAGGCTGCATCTGTGCAGTTCTTGCCTGATAGTTGTTTGTAAGTATTGCAAAATAGTACATTCCGCCGTTTTTTCTCTCTGCATACCCTGCATAACACCTCACACTTGAGAGAGAGCCGCTTTTGGCATGTAATCTCTTTTTGTCAGCGGGATTTGCTTTGCTGAGAACATTTTGCAGCGTTCCAGGCCCTCCCGGTTGTGGCAAACTTTCAAAAAACAATTCAAAGTTATCGTTTTTTTCTTTCAATTTCGCGAAATAATTGCAGAAAAATCTGGCAGAGACATAATTCTGTCTTGATAAACCGCTCCCGTCAATTTGCGAAAAGCCCCGCAAAGGAAGCCCCATTGAGCTCATCAGACGGGTGACCGCAACTCTTGAAGAGTCATAAGAGCCAACCCCGGTGAGCTCTTTTCCCAGAGTTTTGTAAAGAGTCTCAGCATAAAAATTGTTGCTTATCCTGTTGGTCACATTTACGATTCTGAATAGTTCAGGTGAAGTTGTTTCACCAATTATATTTATCTGATCCTGAGGAACAACATTATAACTTTCTGCATCATATGCCAGAGGATTACTCTCTACTCCGCGCTGCTTGAGAAACTTTCTGAACTCCTCCGCACACGCTACTGCGGGAAACTTGGCAGAACCTGTAAATGTAACAGTATCCCTTCCCTGAGGAATTGTTCCTGTAAACTTAACAGTTCTGGATAGTTCCGTAACTCTGTAGTCTGTTCCTGAACCTCTCTGGCCGGGAGCAGTTACTACCTCGTTTCTGATTGTAAGCCCCGGAATAACAGGGTATACGCCGGCAATAACCGCAGGAGAGCCCGCTCCGCCCGAATGAGTAAACCTGAACTCCTGCTGATTCTCCATAAAAGAGAGTCCGGACGGGCCGCTTCCGAAGGTTGGGCCGAGATTGCTGATTGCCCAGCTGCCCGGTACAATCTCATTTTCAAAGTAGCGGTCGTCGCCAATTATATTTCCTGATATTTTTGTAATACCAGCAAGGCTGATTGCCTTAGCCCACTCGCCAAAAACGGAGTCAACGGGGTAGGCAACAGTATCCCTTGAGCCAAGGGTGGGGTCGCCTCCGCCAACAATGTAGAGATCTCCGTAAAGGATTCCATCCCTTATCTCTCCTGTATATCCCACTTTAGTTCTGAATCTGTAATCCGGACCCAGCACCTTCATAGCCAGCCCTGTTGAAATTGTCTTCATTGTTGAGGCAGTAAGCAGGGGCATATCGGGATTCCAGGAGGCAACAGTTTTGCCGTTTTCGTCTGTGACCATAATTCCAACAACAGAGTTGGAGAAAAGTGTGTCTTTTTTGAGCTGATCTACATACTTCTGAATGTTGTTCTTTTGTGCGACACCATCCATACTGCTGAGCATGAGTGAGAGAAGTGTCACAAAAACGGCTGCCTGTTTCATATTTTTAAGATTTTGGGGTTTATGCAAATGTATAAAAAATGGGGCTTATTTTTTAAATTTTAGTTACATTTGCCCGATTAATAACCCCCAATCAAATATTTCAAAAATGAGCAGCTTTAGAAAACGAGCTCTTGACGAGTTTGCAACCCACAAGCCGGAACGGTTCTTTGTTGAAAATCAGCCGGTATCGCAGTATTTCGGTCAAAATGTATTTGACGTTGAAAAGATGCGCCGATACCTTTCGGCAGAAGCTTTTGAAGCTGTCCAGGCAGCAATCAATGAAGGTCTGAAAATTGAAAGGGGTGTTGCCAACCAGATAGCATCGGGCATGAAGGCATGGGCGGTGGAAAACGGTGCAACACACTATACCCACTGGTTTCATCCGCTTACCGATGCCACAGCAGAGAAGCACGAGGCATTTGTAGACCCTTCGAAGAACGGTGGAGTTTTTGAAAACTTCCGCGGCGAGGCACTTGTTCAGCAGGAACCAGATGCATCAAGTTTCCCTCACGGAGGTCTGAGGAACACATTCGAAGCCCGCGGATATACCGCATGGGACCCGACTTCCCCTGCATTTATAATTGATCAGACTCTTTGCATCCCAACAGTATTTGTTTCATATACAGGAGAGTCTCTTGACCAGAAAACTCCACATCTGAAATCTCTCCAGGCACTGGACAAGGCTTCGGTAGAACTTGTTCAGATGTTTGACCCTGCTGTTAAAAGGGTTAATTCAGTTCTTGGAATTGAGCAGGAGTATTTTCTTGTAGACGAGGCGCTCTTCCGTGCAAGACCAGATCTGATGCTCTGCAACAGAACACTGCTTGGACACACATCTGCAAAGGATCAGCAGCTCGAGGACCACTACTTTGGAGCTATTCCTTCAAGGGTAATGGCATTCATGAAAGACTTCGAGACCGAAGCTTACAAACTGGGCGTGGTTCTCAAAACCCGACACAACGAAGTTGCTCCTAACCAGTTTGAATTTGCACCTTATCATGCAGAGGCAAACCTCTCTGTAGACCACAATCTCATGATGATGATTCTCATGAGAAAGATTGCCAAGAAACATAAACTGAAAGTAATATTCCATGAAAAACCATTTGCAGGCATAAACGGCTCCGGTAAACACTGCAACTGGTCTATGGTAACAGATAAAGGAACTAATCTTCTTTCTCCGGGCAAAACACCGGGCAAGAACCTGCAGTTTCTTAGCTTCTTTGTATCAGTAATAAGGGCAGTTTATGAGCATCACCACCTGCTTATGGCAAGTGTTGCCAACCTCAATAACTCCTACCGCCTTGGCGGAAACGAGGCTCCGCCTGCAGTTATGTCTGTCTTTGTAGGAAGAACACTTTCAGGTGTTCTGGATTCTATCGAGCAGATGTCTACAAATCATATCACTGAAAAGGAGATTGATAACAGAATGAATGTTGTTGGCAAGATTCCCGAGATTCTTCCTGACAACACAGACAGAAACAGAACCTCTCCGTTTGCATTTACAGGCAACAGGTTTGAGTTCCGTGCCGTTGGCTCATCAGTAAACGTAGCATCATCTATGTACATTCTGAATGCGGCAGTTGCTCAGCAGATTACAAGATTCAGAAAACTTGCACAGGCGAGAATCGCAAAGGGAGCTTCTCAAAATGAGGCGCTGCTTGAGACAATCAGGGAGTTTATTATAGAATCGAAACTCATAAGATTTGAAGGAAACGGATACAGCAAGGAGTGGCACGAAGAGGCTATCAGCAGAGGCCTTAAAGGCATCTCAAATGTGCCGGAGGCATATAAAGCATACCTTGAGGAGAAGACAATCAGCCTTTTAAAGGAGACTGATGTTCTAACTGAGAGAGAGGTTGAGGCGCGCTTTGAGGTTATGAATGAGATTTACCTCAAGAAACTTCAGATTGAGGCAAGGGTTTTGGGAGATCTCACAATCAACCACATTATCCCGACAGCAATCAAGTTCCAGAATTCACTTATCCAGAATGTTGTGGGTATCAAGGAGCTCTTTGGCCCTGAAAAATACAAGACAATGTCAGAGAGACAGCTTGTTGCCATTGAGAAGATATCCGGATACATTCAGGTTCTCAGAGAAGATTTCCACGGCCTCATTGAGGCTAGAAAATCTGCAAACCAGATAGAGAGCTATTCGGAGAGGGCGATGGTCTATTCAAATACTGTTCTTCCTTACATGGAGAAGATCAGAAGAGTTGTAGACAAACTGGAGATGGTAGTGGATGATGAACTGTGGCCGCTTCCAAAATACAGGGAGTTGCTGTTTTTAAGATAATAATCAGGAAAAAGATATGACGCAAAAGGGTACTGAAGCACAAAAGTATGCACTGAGAGGGGTTTCGTCTTCGAAGGCAGATGTTCACAAAGCAATTGAAAATGTAGACAAGGGGCTCTACCCCCGTGCATTTTGCAAAATTGTGCCGGACTATCTTACCGGAGATCCTGAATATGCACTTGTTATGCATGCAGACGGAGCAGGGACAAAATCATCCCTTGCATATGCATACTGGAGGGAGACAGGCGACCTTAGTGTCTGGAGGGGAATTGCTCAGGATGCTGTTGTGATGAACACAGACGACCTCATTTGCGTTGGTGTCACTGACGAAATTGTTCTCTCATCAACAATTGGCAGAAACAAAAACAGAATCCCCGGAGAGGTTATCTCAGAAATCATCCGGGGAACCTCTGATTTTG
>PHDP01000171.1 GCA_002842655.1 Bacteroidetes bacterium HGW-Bacteroidetes-14 | reverse complement strand
TGTATATCCCAATCCTGCCTCTGACTATCTTAATATTGTTTTTCCTGAAAATCAATCGATTGAAGAAATATGTTTGTATGACATGATGGGTATTTGCCTGTTTCGCCAGAAAGGAATACAACCATCAGGGGTATTCACTTTCCCTGTAATGAATCTCGCTGCCGGAAATTACATGCTCAGAATCATAACTCAGGACAAAATAGTTACCAAATCTATCATTCTAAAGTAAAACAGCATGAAAGAGCATTTCCTCAAAACCATTCTACTGGTAGGTTTATTGATATTTGTTTGTTCTTTAAATTCAGCTTATGCAGCTGTATTTACATCCATTCAATCGGGTTACTTTTCTGTAGGGTCTACCTGGGTGGGGGGCGTAGCACCCGGTCTGGGCGATGACATAATAATTGTATCTGGCCATACGGTTACCCTTGATCAGAACGCACTAGTCAGAAACATTAATATCGAAGCAGGCGCCATACTTATCAATAGTACATTCGATGTTATAGGTACAAGTACAAGCCCTGGTGCATCACCTCAATACATCAACAATGGCTCGCACAATGGAACTGGAAAGTTTATTCTGTACGATAACGGAGGAACTCAGCTTCGTGGAAATGGTGTTACTAACTGCAATATAGAATATCGCAATTATCAACTTAAAATTACAGACGAATGCAATCTTACCATCAATGGAAATATACAACCGGGTACTGGAGGGAATGGAACAACCATATTAGAGGCCTGGGAAGGAGGTGGTGGAAATCTGATTATCAACGGTAGCATCATTACCGACCCTATACGTGGTGGCAGTATTATTAATCAAACAGGAACAATTATAGTTAACGGGAATGTTAGTTTGCTTGGCAGTTCAGGGGCTGCTGCAGGTTCTGTCTTTGAAAATGGATCTTTTGCGACCTTCAATATTTCTGGCAATCTGACATTGGGGCCAAATGATAGCTATTGCCAAAACATTGGAAGTATGATTATCGGAGGTGACCTGTTGGGAAGTGGACAAAATGATACTTATTTCTGGCAGGAAACAGGTGCTACAGTTAAGTTTGGTGGCGAAGTTTTTCCTGAACCAAATGGAGGGTTGTTTTTTGCAAATTCCTCTGCACTTGGTGGTACTTCTGAGCCAAGTACAGTTGAATATAATGGTGTTGTGTCACAAAACATAGCATTCCCCATTGATGAAGCATATTCCAATCTGGTAATAAACAACTCTAGTATTACCGGAGTAACATTAAATACCGACATTACCATAAATGGGGATCTATCACTGATGAATGGATTACTAACCATTGGAGATTACAATCTGAATCTGGCTGATACGTCACATATCCTGGGTGTACCATCATCAGGCAGTATGATCATTGCAACCGGAACGGGCGAGCTGAGAAGGACATTCTCGACAGCAGGTAGTTTTGTTTTCCCTGTAGGCGACAACAATGGAACTGCTGAATATTCACCCGTAATTGTTGATTTTTCTGCCGGAGTTTATAACGATGCATTTGTGGGGGTAAATCTGGTTAATGAACCTTATCCCGGAGCTTCCGGAAGTTATCTGAACAGGTACTGGAATATCAATTCTTCGGGAATTACCGATTTTACCTGTAATGTGCAGTTTGATTATGT
>PHDP01000066.1 GCA_002842655.1 Bacteroidetes bacterium HGW-Bacteroidetes-14 | reverse complement strand
GGGCGCAGCCCGCCTCTTTTTTAGGTTTTTCTAAAAATTGATATTAATTTAGCAGTCAGAAGACTAATATTAAACAAAAGAATAAAAAATAATTAATTATGGCTATAGCAGTTAACGATTCGAATTTCAACGAAATAGTAATCAAATCAGATGTTCCGGTACTTGTAGATTTCTGGGCTCCATGGTGCGGTCCGTGCAGAGTTATTGCGCCAATAGTAGAAGAACTCGCAGGTGAATATGAAGGAAAAGCTGTGATTGCAAAATGTGATGTTGATAATAGTTCGGAGGTACCTGTGAAATATGGAATCCGCAACATTCCTACACTGCTCTTCTTCAAAAACGGAGAAGTTGTTGACAAAATTGTGGGTTCTACAACTAAAGCTAATATCGTAGCAAAAATCAATTCATTAATGTAATTATTATGAAAAAGTTACTTTCGGTTCTCCTGGCGTTGATGGTAGTGTCAACACTCTCTTTTGGCCAGTCTAAGTTTGGTATTAAGGCAGGGTTAAACTTCAACACTCTGGAAGATGTCACTGAAAGCGGGTCTGTAAACCAGGCATGGAAAAACCAGACCGGATACCACTTTGGTATTGCATGGCAGTTCAAGGTTCCTATTATTGGAATAGGCGTTCAGCCTGAGCTTCTCTATTCAAAGGTTCGTACCTCTTTTGCAGAAGCATATACAGGAATTCAGCCTCAAAACGGAATGATAGCAAGTAATTCTATTGTTTATCCTACATTAAGTGAGATCGAAATGGATTACCTGACTCTTCCAATTAATATTCAGCTGGGATTAGACTTACTGATTCTCCGTCCTTTCATTGTTGTAAGCCCTTATATCTCATACGCTCTTCAAAAGGGTGGTGACCTGACAAATCAGGACTGGGATGATATCAACCGTTTCAACTATGGTGTTGGTGCCGGTGTGGGCCTTGATATCTGGAAACTTCAGATCATGGGTAAATACAACTGGGGTCTTGGCAAACTTGAGTCTGCAACCAATACTACCTGGGAAGAGAAATACGAAAACGCAAAAATTCAGGGATTCCAGCTTTCGGTAGCATTCCTTTTCTAAACAGGCAAGAATGAGCAAAAGAATTTGTGTCTATTGCTCCTCGAGCAATATTCTTGAGCAAAAATACACGGAGGCCGCCGAAAGCTTTGCTAAGGCGGCTTCTCTTAGTGAATACACCATCGTATGTGGCGGTAGCTGCAGAGGTCTTATGGGTACACTCATTGATAAAATGAATGAGCTTGGAGGTGATGTCGAGGGTGTTATGCCGGCTTTTATGAAAGATATTGAGCTGCATCATCCGGCACTCAGAAAACTCACTTTTGTTGATTCAATGAGCCGCCGCAAGGATTTGCTCCGCGAGAATGCAGATGCTGTTGTCGCACTGCCCGGAGGTATAGGAACAATAGAAGAGCTTATTGAAACATATACCCTTAAAAGACTTGGATTATATCCCGGAACTATTATTCTGCTTAACCTTGACGGGTTCTTCAACCCCCTGCTGCAGCTATTTGAGCATTTAGTTTCTGAAAAAATGTTGAACAGAAACTGGAGTGATGCGTTAATAGTGGTTGAAGATGTTTCCGGACTGGTAAACGAGATAGAAAAATGCAAACCTCAGATACTTGAACCAAAACATTACGCACCAGCCTAACCTACAAAATACAATATATGAACATAAAAGCAATTCAGGACGACATCCGCAATGAGTGGCTGCAGTTTGAGGAGCTTATGAAAGAGGCGCTCTGGAGTAAATCAGATCTCCTCAATTCAATTAACTCATACCTGCTTGATAATAAGGGCAAACAAGTAAGGCCGCTGCTTTCGCTGCTGGCCGCAAGGGCTCTCGGGAATCCCGGCCGCCTCACAATTGCCTGCTCCGTTGTCTCTGAAATGATACATACAGCAACACTGCTTCATGATGATGTGGCCGACGAGGCGATTCAGAGAAGAGGAGTTGATACGGTACAGTACAAATACAACCCTGCTGCTTCGGTTCTTACCGGTGATTACTGGCTTGCAAAAGCACTGACGCTTATTGTAAGTGAAAAGAATATGGAGGTAATGGGATTTTTTACAAAAGCTGTTGAGGAGCTCTCAGAGGGAGAACTGTTCCAGATGCAGAAGGCATCTTCCCTGGATACAACAGAGGAAGATTACTATCGCATAATTGCACAGAAGACTTCCAGTCTGTTTATTGCTGCAATTAAAAGCTCGGTGTTCACTATGGGGGCATCTGCAGAAGTGCTTTCAAAGATGGAGCAGTATGCATACCATCTTGGCCTCGCATTCCAGATAAGAGACGATATATTTGATTACACACCTCAGCTTAATACCGGGAAACCTACCGGAGGTGATGTAAAGGAGAAAAAGCTTACACTTCCCCTTATAGCTGCCCTAAAGGCTGCAGTCGAGGATGAGCGTGAAGGTATGCTTGACGCAATCAGATTTGCCGGGCACGAGGATGATTCTCTTGCCGAAAGAGCCTTTGCCCTGGTTGAAAAATATAATGGAAATGCTGCAGCCCAGAAGGCGCTCGAATATCAGTGCAGCATGGCTCAGGAGTGTCTCTTGTCCCTTCCTGAATCTGTATACAGAGAACATCTTGCTCATTTGACAAGATATATGGGCAGCAGAGAAAAATAGGAAAATTTACTTTGAATTGTATAGCTCTCTGTGAGCTATTTCAAGCTGGCTGTAGAACTCTTCGCCAAATGCAAAAATAAGGGGTTCCCGTAGAAATTTATATACGGGGACCCCCTCTTTTTTGCCCTTTACAAATGCATCAAGGCAGATGTGCCATTCATGCAGATTGAGCGCAACCATTCCGTTTGAGAGGTATGAAACCCTTATTGGGTAAAGCCAGCAGGATATTGGTTTGCGAAACTCTGTGTCTCCGCTGTTGCGTGCCACCTCTATTCCGCAAAAACAGTTATCCTTATCGTCAAACTGAGTGTATGCGCACTCTTCATTATTTATAAGCGGAGTAACAAAATCTCCGTCTGTATCCCTGACAAAGGGGCCCTGCTCCTCAATGGAGAGTAGCCCCTCAGGTCTGAGATGTTTTTTAATGTTACCAAGCTCTTTCTCTAACAACAGGCACTCTTCCCTGCTCAGGGGTGCTCCGCTGTCGCCAATAATGCAGCATGCTCCATGGCAAACCGGGTAGTCACAAATGAACTTCTCGGTGAGAATTGCAGATGATACTAGTATGTTGCCTATTTCTATGATTGAGCTGGTTTTCATCAGGTACGTTATTCTGTAAATATTATTTCTTCTCTGCAGCTTTTCCGCTCATGATAACTTCGAGCTGATTGCCTTGAGTAAGTGTAGATTTGATAAACTTGTTGAGTTTTTCAGGAGTGATGCCCTTAAGAGTTGCCTCATAAGTGGTGTGCATATCTTTACCCATCAGGAATCTGTTTGAGATTGCTCCCAGCCAGTATCCGTTCTCGCGAAGGTTCTGTGTATATGTTTTCTGCATGTACTCCATAATCTTTGAGAAATCTTCCTGAGAAACACCGTTCTCAATTACAAGACCAATCTCTTTGTGTGCCCTGTTGAGAAGTCTCTCCTTGATTGCAACATCTGTATCAAATCCAAAGAGGAATGTGAAGTATTCTTCAGGATAGTATGATACGCTCATATTCACACCAACTCCGTAAGTACCGCCTTCCTGTTCGCGGATACTCCTTGTAAATACCATGTCAAACACCTGTTTGGTCATGCTTGCAAGGATATTGCTCTCTACGTTGTAGGCTGTTTTACCGGAGAAGATTGTGTATACAGTTGCTTTAGGTGTCTGCATCTCCTTGTCAAAGTGTTTTACAACCTTACCTTTTACAGGTACAAGACCAATATTTTTCCAGTTCTCTTTCTGAGACTTGTTTGCAGGGAGTGAAGCGATGTATGTCTCTACAAGCGGCTTAAGAACTGCTGCGTCTACATTACCTACGAATGTAAAAGTAAAGTCTGCAGCATTTGCAAAACGCTGGCGGTAGAGTTCAAGAGTCTTTTTATAATCTACCTTGTCAAGCATCTCAATTGTGAGTCTGTTTGCATAAGGGTTATTGTTAAACATAGCTTTCTGGAGAGTATCCGAGAATGCAACCATTGGCTGCGCAGACATGTTCTCCAGCTGAGCCTTCATTCTTCCCTGGAATGCTCTGAAGGCCTCACCATCTTCCCTGACATCTGTAAAGTTAAGGTAGAGAAGCTGCATGAATGTCTCAATATCTTTAGGTGTGCTGGTTCCCGAAAGAGATTCGCTCGAAGTTGATATAGATGGTCTCATTGTTACATTCTTGCCGGCAAGAACCTTGCGAAGATCTGTAACGCTGTATTTGCCTAGTCCGCCTACGTTTGCAGCTTCTACGGCAACTTTGGATGCGATAATGTCATCCTTTCCAAACATTGAAACCCCACCCTTTGAAGAGGCGTTGAACATAATCTGGTCGTCCTTGAAGTCGGTCTTCATTATAACAACTGTTGCACCATTTGAAAGGTTCCATACAGTTGCGCCGCTCATTGGCTCTTTTACCTCAGAAACTACAGTTCCTTTTGCAGGAGCTACAGGAACAAGAGGTTCGTTAGAGATTGTCTCCTTGTATGCTTCAACCTCCTCTTTTACGGCGTTGTTGAATACAGTCAGAATCTCCTCTTTGGTTGGAACCTTAAGACCCTCTTTGGCAGGCATCATGATTGCAATACCAACACCTTCTGCAGTTGGGAGCGACTGTGCATACTTGTTTATCTGCTCAAGCGGAATAGCAGGAACAATCTGCTGCATCATTGCATATGTTGTCTCAATTCCGGGATATGCCTCGTTTGTGAGGAACAGGTTGAGAACATTGCTCACATAGTAGCTGTTTTTCTGTTTTTCGCGCTCTTTGTAAACCTGCTCAAGACGGCTGAGGTAATTTGCTTTTGCACGCTCAAGTTCTGAAGCAGTAAAGCCAAAACGTTTCACCTTTTCTGCCTCGTTAACCATCAGCTTTAAAGATTCCTCAATTTTGCCCTCTTTTGCACCTGCAGATATGCCAAATGCATCTTTTGTCTGCGCAATCACATATCCGCCATAATTTGAACCTGCACCTGTGAACGGAGCATCAGGTTTCTGAACGATCTCCTGAAGACGTGAGTTAAGCATGCTGGTTACCATGGTATTCATGAAATCCATAACCATACCGGCTGCAGTAGCTCTCAGATCTTTAGGAAGCACATCATGCTTGTAGAAAAGCATTACATTGCTTGAGGTTGCTTCAGGGTCTGTTCCAATACCAATCAAAGTCTCTTTTGCATCTGGTACAGGAATTTCAATTCTCTCGGCAGGATTTACAGCCTTTGGTATTGCACCAAACATCTTCTTGATCTGAGCCTCAACAGCAACCGGATCAATATCTCCCACTACAATAATTCCCTGAAGGTCCGGACGGTACCACTTGTGGTAGTAGTCACGAATCTCTTTGTATGTGAAGTTGTTAATAACGTCAAGTAATCCAATTGGGAGACGGTTTGCATATTTGCTGCCCGGCAGAAGTGAAGGAAGAATATCCTTCTCGTACATCCTGAGCATTGCGTTGCTGCTTGTGCGGAACTCCTCGCGGATAACTCCTCTCTCTTCGTCAATATCTGAGTCAGTTAGTGAAATTGCGCATGACCAGTCTCTCAGAATCAGAAGGCAGGAGTCAATTATTCCCTGTCTTTTTACCGGTACACCCGAAATGTTGTATACTGTCTGGTCAAGTGAGGTATATGCATTGAGGTTTACTCCAAATTTAACTCCTATTGTTTCAAGGTAAGATATAATACCGTTTCCGGGGAAATGCTCGGTTCCGTTAAAGGCCATGTGCTCAAGGAAGTGAGCAAGACCTCTCTGGCTCTCCTCTTCAAGAACAGAGCCCACTTTCTGGGCAATGTAGAATTCTGCCTGGCCTTTTGGGTCGGCATTCTGGACAACATAATATGTCAGTCCGTTTTCAAGAACACCTGACCTCACCTTTGGGTCCAGTGGTAATTTTTGTGGCATCTGAGCCGCAGCCATAAAGGCAATAAGCATCACTGCCGTAAATGTGAAAATCCTTTTCATGCGCTGTTATTTAAGTTTAAAATTCGCAATCACAAATATATCCAATATTTTGCATGGTATATTTGTTTTTTTTATTTTTGCGAGAATCCTATTTAAAAATTTAACTTATGAAACAATTCAAGACATTTTTGGCAATTTGCGCCCTAACGGTGTTGTCAATAGGCAACATTTACGGTCAGGACATGGCAACTGCGACCGAAATTTATAACGCCGGTGCCACCTCTCTTAACGAGGGAAATCTTCCTGCCGCATTGGACTCATTTAACAAAGCGCTTAAAATGCTTGAGGGTTTAGGTGAAGAGGGAGCAGCCACAGTGAAAGAAATTAAGGCTCTTATTCCTCAAATTCACCTCAGATATGGAAAGGAACTCGCAGCAGCAAAGGATATTGACAATGCTGTTGTTCAGCTTAAAAAGGCAGTTGAGACAGGTAAGTCCTACTCTGTTGCCGAAGTAGTTACAGAAGCTGCCGACCTGTTACCTCAAGTATTGATGGCAGACGGTAATGCTCTCCTTAACGAGGGTAAATTTGCAGAGGCAATTGTTGAGTACAACAAGGTTATCAAGGCAGACCCGGAAAACGGAGTTGCATTCCTCAGAATTGGAATGGCAGAGAGCCGTCTCAACAACGAAGCAGGTGCAGTAGCAGCTTTCGAAAACGCAATTAAATTCGGTCAGAAAGAGGATGCTTCCAAACAGCTTTCGGTTCTCTATCTTAAGAAATCTGCTGCTGAGATGAAGACTAAAAACTGGGCAGCTGTTCTTGACAATGCAAAAAAATCAAACGAGTATTCAGAGTCTGGACAGGCTCTTAAATTAATTGGTCTGTCTGCTGTTCAGCTTAAGAAGTTTGACGAGGCAATCAGTTCTCTTGAGGCATACTATGCTATGGACACAAATGCAAAGGATAAGGCATCAACTCTGTATAACCTTGCTACTGCATATGAAGGCAAAGGAAACAACGCCAAGGCATGCGGTTACTACAAGCAGATTCTTACCGACCCTACTTACAAGCAGATTGCAGAATACAAAGTGAAAACTCAGCTTAAGTGCAACTAAGCAAACTGGAACTGCTGGCTCCGGCCAGAAACAAAGAGATCGGCATTGCAGCAATAGATTGCGGTGCCGATTCTCTCTATATTGCAGGTCCCTCATTCGGAGCGAGGGAGGCTGCAGGGAATCCCATGCACGATATTGAAAAGCTCACTTCATATGGCCGCAAATATGGTGCAAAGGTGTTTATGGTTATTAATACCATTCTCTACGACAAAGAGATAAAGGAGGCCGAAAGACTTGCCCGTCAGGCGTACGAGGCCGGTTGTTCGGCTTTGATTATTCAGGACCTTGGTCTTCTTAAGGCCAGTATGCCGCCCATTCCGCTGTTTGCCTCAACTCAGACAAACATCAGAACGGTAGAGCAGGCAAAGATGCTGGAGGAGCTGGGTTTTAGCAGGCTTATTCTGGCCAGGGAACTTTCGCTGGCTCAGATAAAGGAGATTAGGGCAAATACTTCGGTTGAGCTGGAGAGTTTTATTCATGGTGCTCTCTGTGTATCATACAGCGGACAGTGCTATATGAGTGAAAGACTCACCGGAAGAAGTGCAAACAGGGGCGCCTGTGCACAGGCATGCCGTTCAAAATATGACCTTACAGATTCCAAAGGAAAACTTCTGGTGAGGGACAAGACACTTCTCTCACTCAAGGACCTTAATCTTGGGGATTATATTCCTCAGCTTGCAGAGGCGGGAATATCCTCATTCAAAGTTGAGGGACGCCTTAAGAATATCTCTTACATTAAAAATGTTATCAGATATTACAGATCGCTTATTGATACATTCATTGAGAGTGACGGCAGATATACGCCGGCTTCATACGGTAAACTTTACGGTGGATTTACCCCAAGACCGGAGAGCACTTTTAACAGGGGTTATACAAATCTTTTCATAAACGGGAGAAGAGGTGACTGGAACAGCGGAGATGCTGCAAAATCCATTGGAGAGTTTGTTGGAACAGTAAAGAGTTCAACTATTGATAAAAGGGGCGGAAAGACCAACATCAGGTATCATGCAGCCCTCAGAATCGAAAACGGAGACGGAATCTGTTTTATTGGCAAGGGCGGAGAGGTGCTTGGTTCAAGGGCCAATGTAACTGAACCGGGTCTGGTTATAATTAACGACAAAATTGAGCTCGAACAGGGAGTTAAGATATACCGGAACTTCAATCACAACTTTGAGCGGGAGATGGAGAAGAATATGCCTAAAAGACTTTTGAGCGTAACTCTTGACCTTACTTACAGTGGCGATGAGATTGTAATTGAAGCTTTATGCGAAGACGGGACAGCTGCGAAGGTTATAGAGGCGGGCCCTTTTGAAGAGGCAAAAAATCCCGAAGCTGCAGAGCGCTCATTAAGAACTCAGCTAGAAAAGAGTACAGACATTTATGTCTTCAGGGTTAATTCACTGGGCGGAGGCGAGCTTCCGTTCCTTCCGATTTCTGCAATAAACGACCTTAGAAGAAGAGTGGCTGCTGATCTCGCCTCCGCCGCAGAACTTCCGGAGACAGGAGGTGTGAGCAGAGTTGTGCCGGAAAGTGCTTCTGGGAGAGAGATCCCGGAGAATATCAGCGGTATATTCAGCAGTAAAAAGATCTCATATCTGGGAAATGTTTCGAACAGACTCTCTGAGCAACTCTACAGAGAACTTGGAGCTGAGTCTGTGGATAAGGCGTTTGAAATAGACCCGCCTGCTGAGGCTGAACTTATGAGATGCAAGTACTGCATAAAGTTTGAACTGGGAATGTGCCCTAAAGAGGGATATTCCAAACCGGTGGCAGAGCCTCTCTTTCTTGTAAACGGGCAGAGGAAGTTCCGCCTGGCTTTTGATTGTAAAAACTGTGAAATGGTTATCTTTGGCTAAAATTTTTCTATGCATTTTTCTTCGGTAACAGGTCAGGAAGGTATTAAGGAGCAGCTGATTAAAATGGCAGACTCCGGTAAGGTTCCGCATGCCATGCTCTTTACCGAGGAGCCCGGATTTGGAGCCCTTCCTCTGGTACTTTCGTTCGTTCAGTATCTGTCATGTCCCAACAAGAGAGACAATGACTCGTGCGGGACCTGTCCATCATGCAGCAAAATCTCAAAGATGATCCATCCGGATCTGCACTTTGTTTTTCCGGTAAACACAGCTTCATCCGGAGGTGCCAAACCGGTTAGTGATAACTTTATCTCTGTATGGAGAGAGGCAGTTAGTGCCGACCCCTACCTTACAGAGCAGGAGTTCTACGAAAAGTGCGGCATCGAAAATAAACTTGGCAACATTTCAGTTGCAGAGGCATCCTCAATCTTCAGAAAGCTTAGTATGACAGCATTCGAGGGAGGGAATAAATATATGGTTGTCTGGCTGGCAGAGAGGATGAATCAGGAGGCCTCCAACAAGTTGCTTAAACTAATGGAAGAGCCGCCTGACAAAACATTTCTCTTTCTGGTGAGCCAGTCTCCGGACAGAATACTTACTACAATTCTCTCAAGATGCCGGGTAGTAAAAGTTCCGCCAATTGAACTCAAAAAGCTGGCTTCAAAAGTGGCAGGCGAATTTGCGCTTGAAGAGCAAGATGCGGCTTTGTGGGCCAGAATTTCGGGCGGCTCTGTAAGCCGTGTACGAAAAGTGATCTCTGAATCAATGGAGAGTTCTGCTTTTGATACTCTCATCACCTCTCTTGTAAACAGCTCCCTCTCCAAGGATCTGTCAAGAGTAATTCTTGTCTGGGAAGAGCTAGCCCAGCTCTCAAGGGAGAAGCAGAAAGAGTTCTGCTACAGCCTTCTTGAATATATAAGGCGCATCTATATACTGAGCCTCGGATCACACGAACTCTCATTTGTTCCGGCATCCAGGGAAGAGACTTTCAGAATATGGGCGTCAAGGATTAACCCCGCCTTTTACGAAAAGGGGATTGAACATGTAAATGCGGCACTGGGCGACATAGAGCGCAACGTTAACTCCAAGTATATCTTTGCAGACCTGGGTAACCGCTTTTTTCTATCTTTGTAGCAATTATGGAAGCAAAAAACATTAAATATGACTGCACACGCGGGACAGTATCCAACCGCTCCGATGAGGGTGAACTCTCATGCGGATTCAACGGCGGATGCTGCAAGCTGAGCGTCTTCGACTGGATGTGCGGCATTCCGGATGCCGACTCTGCAGACCTCTTTGAGGTCCGGTTTAAAAACACCAGGAAATTATATTTCAAGAACGATACAGGTATTCAGATACATGTAGGCGATATAGTAGTTGTTGAAGCTGTGAACGGACACGATGTGGGTATAGTAACCCTCAAGGGCCCGATTATGCGCAGGCAGCTAAAGAGAAACGACATCAATCAGGAGACTTACGAATTCAAAAAAATATACCGCAAGGCAAGGGTTCTTGACATTGAAAGATGGCAGGAGGCTATTGCCCGCGAGCATAAGACAATGATCCGCTCGAGACAGATTGCCGCATCCCTTAACCTTAACATGAAGATTGGAGATGTCGAGTTTCAGGGCGATGGTACCAAGGCAATTTTCTATTACATAGCAGACGAGAGGGTAGACTTCCGTCAGCTTATCAGACAGTTTGCAGAAGAGTTCAAAATTCGTATCGAGATGCGTCAGATTGGGGCAAGGCAGGAGGCCGGGCTCATTGGCGGCATTGGAGTTTGCGGGCAGGAACTTTGCTGTGCAAGGTATATGTCAGATTTTCAGTCTATCACAACCCAGGCGGCAAGGAGTCAGGATCTCTCCCTGAATCCACAGAAGCTGGCCGGGCAGTGCAGCAAGCTAAAGTGCTGCATAAACTACGAGGCAGCAGCCTACCTTGACGCCCAGACCAACATTCCGTATGTAAGAGAGCCGCTCGATACTCTCGACGGCCCGGCCTTCCTGGTAAAGACAGACACACTCAAAGGGGTTATGTGGTTCTCATACGAACAGAACAGTATGACCAACATGTTTCCGCTGGATGCATCAAAAGTTAAAGAGATTATCAAACTAAACGCCAGGGGAATTAAAGTTGAAAGTCTTCTCCCTGTGGCTTCTGAAAAATCGCCTGAATTTGTCACAGCCGTTGGAGACGACAGCATCTCAAGGTTTGATGAAAAACATAAGGGCGGAGGAAACAACAACCGGCGTAAAAAGACTGTAAACCTCAAACACAACCACAACCAGAATCAGGGTGGAAGGAATGAAAACAACAAGAAGGCTTAGCCTTCTTATGTTAGTTGCAGTAACTCTCCTCTCGTGTATTCGCGCAGGAGACTTTGAAACTTATACTGCCAGACCACAAAAGGGACAATTCGTTTCCGGCTCATACCTGGAATTCAGGATTCCCGTTGAAGATACACTCACCCCTGTGAATATTGAGATTTTTGCCCGTATTCATTCAGAGTCCGGACTGGTAGAGCTGCCTCTTCGCTTCAGAATTGGTTCGCCTTCAGGTAAATGGTATGCCGATTCACTTTCGCTTCAACTCACCGGCGAGGGAAAGGAGATGTTCAGCCGTTCGGGAATGTGGAGGGATTTCAGATGGGTTTACAGGAAAGGAGTCATATTTCCTGAGAGCGGAACATGGTACATTCAGGCATATCATACATCTGATGTTCGTGTGCTTGAGGGAGTGGGAGAGCTGGGAATTATTGTAAAGAAGAGCAGAGAACTATAGAAATGGGAAAAGATAAGATTAGAAGATTTGAGGAGAACAAGAGTTTCAGATGCCTGTATCAGCCTGAATTTGAAGAGGTGTTCCGCAGGGACCACGAGATGAAGGGAAAGTGGCATTCTGAGTGTTTTGGAAATGACAACCCTATAGTCCTTG
>PHDP01000065.1 GCA_002842655.1 Bacteroidetes bacterium HGW-Bacteroidetes-14 | reverse complement strand
ATAGCATCGGGGTATTTCGCCTTGATGGAGAAATACTGCTTCATGAGCGGAGTTTCAACTATGTTTTTATCGCCCTTCATCCTTACAAAAATAGACATATTTTGTTTCAAATCTCTATCTTTGTACAATATCCCCAAAATAAACCCGGCTATGAAAAGCAACAAGTTAATCCGTTACTTTTTGACACTCATCGCAGCAGCTCTTGCAACCTCTGCAAGCGGACAGAGTACAAGAGAGGAGAATGCGGCAAAAGAGATTGAGCGCATTATGGAAAACACAAATGCCACCGGCCTCTCGGTAGCCGTTGTTAAAGATGGAAAGATAATCTACAACGCCTCTTTTGGTAAAAAGAACATTGAACAGGGCACCAGCATCTCAAACGATGACCTCTTTCGAATCGCCTCAATTTCGAAGTCTTTCACCACTACAGCACTTATGCACCTTCTGGACAAGGGGAAAATAAAGCTTGACCAGGATGTAAGTGACCTGATTGGTTTCAAAATGAGGAATCCGAAGTACCCGGATGTCAAAATTACTGTCAAGATGCTTCTCTCTCATACTTCAAGTCTTAACGACTCGAGGGGTTACTTTAACCTTGATGTTGCCAATCCTTCAAAGGGAGAGGGATACGAAAAGTGCTGGAACGAATACGAACCGGGCACTAAATACGAGTACTGCAACCTTGGTTTCAATACTCTTGGAGCTATTATTGAGAAGCTCTCAGGAGAGAGATTTGACCAGTTTGTCCGCAGAATTGTAATTGAACCGCTTGGGCTGAATGCCTCGTTTAATGTCGATTCGCTGGACGCCTCAAAGTTTGTCAGCCTTTACAGTTACGAACCTGCCGACACCTCAAAGGGAGCCCCTATGGTATATAAAATTCAGCCTTCTGCATATGTAAGCAGAGCGGCAGAAATTGAAAATGGGTATGTAAAAGGTTACAGTACACCTGTTTTCAGCCCTACAGGGGGAATGAAGATCTCTGCAGCAGACCTTGCAAAATACATGGCAATGCACATGAATTACGGTAAAATACCGGGAAGCCGTACAAGAATTATTTCATCCAGGAGCGCGAAACTTATGCAAAGTGCGGTAGTGGAGACCTCTCCGGGTGAGACATATGGTATGGCACTGAGACAAAGCACTAAACTTATTCCGGGAGAGATTATGACAGGTCACACAGGATCTGCATACGGACTTTACAGTGCAATGTTTTTCCAGCCGGAAAAGGGATTTGGCTTTGTGATGATGACAAACGGATGCCGTCCGGTTTACAAGGATGGGTTTGTTACAATCCAGAGCGAGGTAATCCGTGCGCTTTACAATATTTTTATTGTTAAATAGATAATGGAAGAGAGGAAAAAGGTTCTGATAATCTCATATTACTGGCCCCCTTCGGGAGGCTCTGGAGTTCAGCGTTGGCTCAAGTTTACCAAATACCTGAGGGATTTTGGCTGGGAACCTGTAATCTATACTCCGGATAATCCTGAATTCATGTCTGTTGACAACACCCTTGAAGCTGAAATTCCGCAGGGAGTTCAGGTTATAAGGCGTGAAATTTTCGAACCCTACTCTCTCTACAAAATGTTTACAGGGAAAAAGGGGAAGAGTATCAAGCCCGGTTTTATAGGCGGGGGCGGGTCGGGTGCAAGGGCCTTTCCTCTTAAGGAGAAAATTTCGCTCTTTATCAGGAGCAATCTCTTTATTCCGGATCCAAAATGTATGTGGATTATCCCCTCTGCCATCTTTCTGAAAAAGTACCTCCGGGAGAACCCGGTAGATGCAATAGTGAGCACCGGCCCGCCCCACTCAATGCATTTAATTGCAAAGCGCGTGGCTAAGGCAACCGGCATTCCGTGGCTTGCAGATTTCCGTGACCCATGGACAAAGATGTACAACTTCAAGTACATGAGATATTCGGCACCGGTCAGGTACATTCACTCTGTGCTCGAAAAGGGAGTTGTAACAAAAGCGTCTGCAGTACTTACTGTAACAAACACAATCGCAGGAGAGCTGCAGGCTGTAAGGGACCTGACAAATATAGTCTATTCGAGACAGCGCCTTCCAAAAGTTGAGGTTATAACCAACGGGTATGACCATGCAGATTTTCCGGAAGGAGCAGCTGAACTTGACAAAGAGTTTACAATTACCTATACAGGGCTGTTTGTAAGAACCCAGAACCCGGCTGTTCTGTGGAAAGTTTTGGGAGAGAAGGTAAAGGCCGATCCTGCTTTCGCCGCATCTCTGAAAATTAAGCTGATAGGTCATTCAGACGGAGCTATACTTGACGATATTCATTCAAACGACCTATGGGAAAATCTGGAACAGTTTGACTACATGTCACATGACAAGATAACTCAGGTTCAGAGAAACTCACAGATACTCCTGCTTGGCGGAGGAATGGAGCCTGAGTCCAAAGGTATCCTTACAGGCAAGTTTTTCGAATACCTGGCTGCAAGAAGACCCATACTGGGATTTGGCCCAAAAGGGGGAGACATGGATATTGCCCTCTCTGAGTGCGAAGCTGGAGAAATGTTTGACTACGGCAACGAGGCCGGATGCCGTCTGTGGATAGAGCAGCGTTATGCCGAATACCTTGCGGGAGGGGTAGGGTCTGTTTGCGGAAACATTGAACAGTACTCAAGAAAGGTTCTTACAGGCAGGCTCGCAAACATGCTTGACAGAATGGTCAATTAATTCCGGAAAAAGAAAATTTAATCCAGAAAAAGATAAAATTCAAGATATGAATAATTACAAGAAATGGCTGCCCTACGCGGTAGCACTGATTTCATTCGCAGCTCTGGCTTACCTCTTTACACCTCAGGTGTTTTCAGGAAAGGTTGTAAATCAAAGCGATATTGCCTCGTGGAGAGGAATGGCAAACGAGATTATTACCTACAACGAAGCAAATCCCGATGCCGATCCTGCGCTCTGGACAAACTCTATGTTTTCAGGAATGCCGGCAACAACAATCTCCGTGGTTTATGAAGGAGACTATACAGACTTTTTTTACAAGGCAATTCATAACATTACCGGTCAAAGACCTCCAAGCTATCTGCTTATAAGCCTGGTTGGCTCATTCCTTCTTTTTCTGGCTTTTGGAGTTAATCCGTGGCTCTCTGCAATTGGAGCAATTGCAATGTCGTTTGCCTCATACAACATGCAGATTATTCAGGTTGGACACAACTCCAAGATGGTTGCAATTGCATTCATGCCATGGGTTCTGGCTGCTGTTGTATATGCATACAAAAGGAAAGCCCTTCTTGGTGCAATCCTCTTTGCATTTGCCCTCAGCTTTCAGATTAAGGCAAACCACCCACAGATTACATACTATCTGGCAATAATGGTTCTGGGCTTTGGCTTTGCAGAACTCTACACAGCTGTTAAAGAGAAACGGTTTATGAAATTCCTTCGCGTATCTGTCTACCTGCTGGTGGCCGGCCTGCTTGGAATTGCATCAAATGTAAACCACCTCTGGCCAACATACGAATACTCAAAATACACAATGAGAGGCGGCTCAGACCTTGCACAGGAGCAGGGCAAACAGCAGGCCGGCCTCGATATAGCATATGCCACAAGCTGGTCATACAGTCCTGGTGAGACACCAAACCTTTTCATTCCAAACTATAACGGAGGCTCGTCTGCCGGAGAACTCACAACTAAATCTGCCACATACAAGGCTCTCAAAGATGGCGGATACCAGGGTGCAGAGCAGGTTATCAAACAACTGCCGCTCTACTGGGGGCCGCAGCCGTTTACGGCAGGGCCAATGTACCTGGGGGCTGTCTCTGTATTCCTCTTTATTCTTGCCCTGATGCTTATTGGCGGCCCCGTCAAGTGGTGGGCTGCACTGGTATCACTCCTGGCAATTATGCTCTCATGGGGTTCTAACCTTCTTCCTGTAACAGAGTTCTTCTTCAACTATATACCAATGTACAACAAGTTTCGCACAGTGTCCATGGTGCTGGTTATCCTGCAGATAACAGTGCCACTGCTTGCAGTTCTTGCTCTTGACAAGGTTCTTGTAAAAAGAGAGGTAGATATGAAGAAGTTTAAAAGCTCAATGATTGTCTCACTTGCAATCACAGCCGGATTTGCGCTTATAGTTGCAATCATGCCTTCGCTTGCCGGTTCGTTCAGCTCAGCATCCGCAGATGCTCAGATGCCTGATCTTCTCAAGCAGACTCTGGCGGAGGACAGAATGTCGCTCCTCTCAAAAGATGCATTCAGATCTCTTGCATTCATCCTTCTCTCGGCGGCAGCTGTGTGGTTTGGTTTCAAATGGAGCAGCAAAGAGGGAGACAAGAGCAAAATGAACCTGGTGTACGGAGCTCTCGCACTGCTTGTGCTTGCAGACCTATGGAGTGTTGACAAGCGCTACCTTAATGACTCCCACTTTATAAAGAACCGCGATTTTGAACAGCAATATGCACTTCGTCCTGTTGACCAGATGATTCTTGAGGATAAGGATCCAAACTACAGAGTCCTTGATTTAAGCATCAGTACCTTCAATGATGCCCATGTAAGCTATCACCATAAAACCATAGGCGGATACAGCCCGGCCAAACTTCAGAAATATCAGGATATCATTGAGAACCACCTTATCCCCGAAATGCAGAAAATTGGTAAGGACATTGCCGGCAGCACCACACTCGAGCAGGCACAGGCAAAGGTTGATTCAGCAGGAAATTATCCTGTGCTCAACATGCTCAATGCAAGATACATTATTGTGGGCGGACAAAATCCTCCAATCATCAACAAAAGAGCCATGGGCAACTGCTGGTTTGTAGACTCAGTAGCATGGACAGAAGGTTCCGTAGCCGAAATCTCAGCCCTCTCCACCCTCGACCTCACCAAAACCGCCGCCATCTCAAAAGAGTTTGAATCACTGGCCGGCGGAATCACTGCTGCCTCTTTCGATTCAACCGGAACATCAATTTCCGGCGACTACATCAAACAGACATCGTATTCACCAAATAAACTCACTTACGAATACTCAGCTTCAGCAGAGAAAATAGCCGTTTTCAGCGAAATCTACTACCCGGCCGGCTGGAAAGCCACAATCGACGGCCAGCCCGCCGGCATCTTCCGCGCCAACTACACCCTGCGCGCCCTGAAGGTCCCTGCAGGCAAACACACCGTTGAGTTTGAGTTCAAACCAGACTCATTCGTCAAAGGCGAACTCTACTCCCGCATCGCATCAGGAACCCTGCTCATTTTACTTGCACTGGGAATTGGTGCTGAGGTGCTTAGACGCAGAAAGTAGTCCACTGGATTTTAGCCCGACCCGTATCGCAAGTAGTTTATTTCCCGAAGTACTTTGCCTCCAGTCGCCTGGCAATCTCGATGGGGTTGCCCTGGGGGTGGGATGGGAAGGTGCCCTGAGGGGCTTTCCACCATCGGCCTTCAAATTCAATTACGCGGCGGGTGTATGCCTCCTGGTCGAAAGGCTGATTCTTCACGAGGGCGGCGTGGGCGTCGGCGAAGAACATCTCCCAGCGTTTGGCGTAGAAGGAGGAGATGAGGCCGGCCCAGCTCCGGTTTGCGTAGTCTCCAAGCTGGATGCCCTGGTCTCCCCAGCTGGTGAGGATGTTGCGGGCGTTGATTTCGTAATAGCCGGCCTCTTCAGGGGAAGATCCCAAAGCACGGGCGTCGGCAATCCACTTGCCAAGCATGAAGGAGGTGTGGGCAGACAGCAGCTGGTCCATATCGCCCAGAAGTTCCATCATTTTGGCGGCAATCTGTCTGGCTCCGGTCACGTCCTTTGCTTTCCAGGCGATGAGGTAGTCGGCCCAAAGCTGGTCAAAATGGTTGCCCAGCACCTGTCTGCCAATGTTTACCACATCGTATTTGTAAGTATCCGGCAAATCGTTGTCAGCTGCCCTGAGCAGCAGCCTCCAGGCGCGGAGCAGGGTGCGGTTGTCGTAGGTAATTCCGGTCTTGGCGTAACGCTCCTTGCCGGTCATGTTGGGGCGGGCGTTTACGTAGTTTGTGTGGCCGGTTTTTGAGGTGTTGTTGTAGATGCTGTCGTTTAGGATTTGCCATGCCTGTTTGACGTAGCCGGCCACAATTGAATTGGATGCAACGGCCTCCCCAGGTTTTACGCCCGCCCCGCCGGCAGAATTTCCAAGACGCCTCTCGGCCCATTTGTCCATCCACTCTTTGTCTGAGATGGTGCTTGACCAGGCTTTGTCAAAGACATATTCGTACATGTGAGGGTTTGAATCGAAGCCCTCGAGTGTTGAGCCCAGCCCGCGGAAGTTTCTTCCACCATTGGCTATGGTGTTTGCGATGCGAAGCCCTACATCTTTTGTGTTGCCCGCCAGCATAGTGTTTCCGCCAAAATTGCCCAGATAGTTCCAGATGTAGGGCTGGCCAAAGAATTTGTCGGTCATTTTCCAAACCTCGGTACGTTCGCAGAAGTAGTCAAGAAGTATCATTCTGTCTTGCGGAACCGCTGTTACGAAAGCTTCAATCCTCTCATTTGTCCAGTCTTTACGCTGATAATAGTAGAGCCAGCTCATCTGCAGCCAGACGGCCTGAGGGTCAACAGCAGCAAGGTTTTCGTAGATTTTTCGCGAAACTCTTGCCAGATACTGTGGCTCCCAGCTTGGCGGTTCAATTTCATTGAACGGGTCAATTCCGTAAATATGGTCGGTTCCGTAGAGCCGTGTCTGCTCTTCCAGAAACGCTTTCTGAATCTCAGGAAAGAGAGGGTCCATAGGATCAAGGAAGCTGCTGCGGTAAGTTGAATCAAACCCGCCCCATGAACTGAGTTTGCTTATAACGGCATTGGGATATATCTTTTTGAGCTCATAAGGAACATGGCCCGAGAAGGCCGGCAGCACCGGCTTCATACCAAGCTCCCGCTCCCGTTTCACGATTCTCTTCTGCAGCTCCTCCTGATGTTCAAGCCAAGAGTGAGGAAGCGGCCCCTGCCAGTAATCTATGTTAAGCATTCTGTGCCAGGGAAGGTGCGCCGGCCCGGTGAAATAATTCCGAATCTCACTGTCGCTCAGCCCAAATTTGCTCCATACCTTGTACCAGACAGACTCCTGACCCGTAATTGCCAGCGGCATATTCACACCATTGAGCGCCATCCAGTCAATGAACCTCTCCCAGTCGCGCCACTGCCACCAGGGCATTGTGTAGCCAAAGGTGCAGTAGTTCAGGAAGAAGCGCATATCTACAGTTGAGGCCGATTCTATCCTGCCTCCTACCGGCGGAAGAGCGTCGGGCAGGCAGATGGTGTCATCTGCATACCAGCTGACAGAAGTCTTGCAGTAGTATCTCAGGTAGTGATTAAGAGCAACCGCCATGCTGTTTGCATTATTACCCCTTATGATAATCTTTCCCTCTTTCCCGTCCTCAATTTCGTACCTGTCCTGTGCAGCCGGAGACACTTCCTTTTGAACCGGATTCCCGGTTTTGACATTCAGAATTTCCAGGACAAAACTGCTGCTGTGCTTTCCCATAATCCGGTCAAAAAGGCCGCGGGCATTTTCAATTTCGCGCCCGGCGTTCGAATCGCTACTGAAAGCAGAACCGACCTGGAGGCCAGAAGCATTCTTATTGCCGTAACTATCCGCAAAAACAGCTGAATTAATCAGCATAAAAAATAGAATGAGCAAAATAATTCCAGAAAATTTTGAAAAAGGTGCGTAAGATGCACACGAAGACGCAGGAGCTTTGAAGTTTTTCATATTAATTGGGGGTTAGATATATTGCTTATTTGCAGGGACAGGCGTTGGCGAACTTCTCCTCGTACATCTTGAAGGCATCCATAAGAATCTTGATGGCGGTCCGGCGGTCCAGAAATTTTTCAACAACCACGCTCTTGTTCTCTAGTTTCTTATAGTCTTCAAAAAAGCTGAACATCTCAGAGATTGAGTGATTGGGAAGTTCAGAGATGTCATTAATGTGGCTCACACTCGGGTCGCCGGCAGCTACAGCGATAATTTTGTCATCGGCCTCACCGCCGTCAAGCATCCGCATAACCCCGATAACCTTGGCGGGGACAATGCAGAGCGGAACAACCTCTATCTGTGAAAGTATCAGAATATCAAGAGGGTCCTTGTCGTCGCAGTAGGTTTGGGGAATAAAACCGTAATTTGCAGGATAATAGACAGATGAGTAGAGAACTCTGTCGAGTTTGAGCAGTCCGCTCTCCTTGTCAAGTTCGTACTTTGCCCTGCTCCCTTTTGGGATTTCAATGATTCCGTTAACTATATCGGGAAGTTTGTTTCCGGGCGAAACGCAATGCCACGGATTGAATGAGTTTGTCATGTGTTAAAGTATTACCCTCAAATTTACTAATCAAATTTTAATTAACTTTGCAGTAGCAATGAAAAGAGCAGATTTCATAAGAATTTTCCTCTCGGCGGCACTCATGTCGCTGGTTGTTTTCTTTTCAATTGCTGTCACCCCTGGGGTTATTAAGGCCGATTCTTCCCCCTCAGAACTAACCGATACCTTCTCTGCCCCGCTCACAAGCTCCATGGCGGCGCTGAACCCCCAGAGCACAGGTTTTACAGGATTTTCAGAGCAGAGCAGAACAATTGCCGGATCTGCCACATCTACCTTCTTTGCCAAGGTACTTACCTACTCAAGTCTGCGCGAAAGAATTCTTGAGCGCCGTTTCATTGCGGCACATCATACAACCGCCGAGGCTCTCTCGGCCCCAATGGACCCTGTGAAGACATACTATGTTTTCAGGTTGAGGGAGATAATTATTTAGAAAGATTTCTGCGCCGCAATTTCTGTTAATAAACAGATTGTAAGGGCATTACAAATCACAAACTTTTCAGATTAAAAATCGCACATGTCAGCCTAATTTGCATATGCTTGTAAATCAGCTGTATGCAATTTTTAATTCTGGAAAAATCAGTCGAAGACAATTTGTAAACACCTGACAGTGTTGTAATTGTAATTTAGGCTGACATGTTGCAGCCTGCACAAATATTCAGAATTTAAATAATTACCAACAAAAACCGGGGCGGAATGCCTCATTAAAACATATGGACACAGATATCAGAAAAATAAACCATCCCAAAGTTGTAAAACGAGTTAACATGCCTGCAGTAACAATTTCCATTGTGCTGATACTTTCAGGAATCCTGACATTAGTATTCGGCCTTACTGCTGTTGCAATTTTGCTGCTCGCACTTGGAATAATCTTCTACTTTGTAAAGGGGTCGGTTGAGTTATATGAACCAACAGGAAGTCATGTAAAGTCAGTTTCGATTTATACCCCTGCCGAAAAACTTCACGACCTGAAAGCTACCCTCAAGGGTGAGCTTAACGACTCAACCCCCGCGTTTACAGTCGTACCTTCGGCCGGCGGTCGTCTTGATGTAATTGTTTCTGCCGACGGCGATTTTGCCGCATGGCAGATTTTCCACTTTATTCCTCACCGCTACGAACCACTAACCGAGGTGCACACTCTTACCGGCCCGCCAGCCAAGCAGTTCATCCGTTACATTGAACGCTGCAAAAAATAAGGTGCCGGTGGGCCCTGCCACCGGCGCTGGTGCAGCGCTGCGCGCGCAAAAGCTGAACCTTGCCTTACTTTTTCGTAAGTAGCAATTAATCAGCGATATAACACGTGCAACTTTTCCAAAACATCATTTTTTAGAAAAGTTGCACTATTTATATATTAGATTGTCAATTACTTGCGAAAAAGTAAGGCAAGGTTATCCTGGCCCGGGATCTGGACTCTGGCACGGAAGGCAGAAACGGCAATGGTTAAACGGCAATGGTTAGAACAGTTTGATGAGCCCTATGCTGTTAAGCAGTACAATTGTAATGGCGATGGGGGCGACGAATTTGATTATCAGCATAACCCATCTGAAAACGAAGGATTTGACTGCAACGGCTCCGCCACTTGAGAGCTCGTCAAGGACATCGGCTCGCTTCATCCGCCAGCCGACAAAGAGGACAACAAGCAGTCCGCCTACAGGAAGGAAGATATTTGATGAGGCGTAGTCGAAGAGGTCAAAGAAGGTCTTTCCAAAGATTGTGACATCTTTGAGAACTCCGTTTGAAAGCGAGCTGAGGGTTCCGAAGGTTCCAATAATTGTGAATGCAATTATTACTGCGGCTTTGCGGGTTAGCTTGAGCTCCTCTGTGAAGTAGGCTACTATTACCTCCAGCAGTGATATGGCAGATGTGATTGCTGCAATGAACAGGATAAAGAAGAATGCTACGGAGAAGAGATTGCCAAATGGTAACTGGGCGAAAATCTGCGGAAGGGTTATGAAAACGAGGCTTGGTCCCTGTCCCGGAGGAATTCCGAAGGCAAATACGGCCGGCATTACAGCAAGTCCTGCAAGTATTGCGAACCCGGTGTCGGCAGCAGCAGTCATTAGGGAGATTTTGAAAAGATTCTCTTTTCTGTTTACATAAGAGCCATATGTGATTATACATCCCATGCCCAGACTAAGAGAGAAGAAAGCCTGCCCAAGTGCTGCAAGCAATGTCTCTCCGGTAATTTTTGAAAAATCGGGGTAGAATAGAAATCTTATTCCGGCTCCTGCACCATCCAGTGTTATTGAACGGACAGCTAACAGAAGAACCAGCACAAAGAGTGCCGGCATGAGAATCTTGGAATATTTCTCAATTCCGTTTTTTATTCCTGCAACAACTATAAGAGCCGAGAGTCCAAGGAAGAGCAGGTGCATTACCACCGGCATGAATGAGGCCGATGAAAATCCCGAAAACTGATTTGCAAGGTTTGCACTGTCTGCAGTGAGAAACTGAGGGGAGAATGACTTGAAAATGTATTCAAGAGTCCATCCGCCAACAACACTGTAAAAGGACATTATGCTGATAGATGCTGCAACGCTAATGATTCCAATGATAATGAAGGGCGATTTTGGGGCGAGTTTGTTAATTGCTCCAAATACATTTGCCTGGGTGCGGCGCCCGATAATAAACTCGGAGAACATGATTGGCAAACAGAGAAGGATAACAAATAACAGGTAAATAATTATAAATGCGGCGCCGCCGTTGTTTCCCACCAGATATGGGAATCTCCAGAGGTTTCCAAGACCAACGGCCGATCCGGCCACTGCCACAAGAACTCCAAAGCGACTTCCGAAACCGTCGCGATTCATGTTTGCCATATAATATTTCAAGTTTAAGTTTACGTTTAAAAGGGGGGCTGTTCTGGCATTCAGCCATTGTTACCAGGCTCTTTTCCGGCGGGCGCCAGGGGAGGCGCGCCTGAGCCGGAAACAAAGATAAAAATTTGTACTTTTGCTGAATCTAAATTCAACAATTCTTTTCCGGAAACGGAAAAACAATTTTAAAATTTCCCGGTAATGAAAAACAGAGTTTGCGACCTTTTTGGTATAAAATATCCCATAATTCAGGGCGGGATGGTTTGGTGCAGCGGCTGGAAACTTGCATCTGCAGTGAGCAAGGCAGGAGGGCTGGGCCTTATTGGTGCCGGCTCAATGCATCCAGATAACCTAAGGCACCACATACAGAGCTGCAGAGCTGCCCTTACTCAGCCGGACGGCTCGGTGTTGCCGTTTGGTGTGAATGTCCCGCTGCTCTATCCGCAGATTGAGGAGATAATTTCAATCATTGTTGAGGAGAGAGTTCCCATTGTCTTTACATCTGCCGGCAGTCCCAAAAAGTGGACTCCGCACCTGAAAGAGCACGGAATTAAAGTCGCCCATGTGGTCTCAAGTTCTGCATTTGCACTTAAATGTCAGGAGGCGGGAGTGGATGCAGTTGTGGCCGAGGGCTTTGAGGCTGGCGGACACAACGGACGCGAGGAGACAACCACATTCTGCCTTATCCCGGCAGTTCGTGAAACAATAGAGATTCCGCTAATAGCGGCTGGAGGCGTAGCTTCCCACGCGAGCTACAATGCCGCCTTTGCCCTTGGGGCCGAGGGGGTGCAGATTGGTACCCGCTTCGCCCTCTGTTCAGAAAGCTCGGCCCACCCCGCCTTCAAAACCCGCTGCCGCGGTCTCAAAGAGGGCGAGACCAAACT
>PHDP01000170.1 GCA_002842655.1 Bacteroidetes bacterium HGW-Bacteroidetes-14 | reverse complement strand
TAATGATGCTACTGCTTCGGTGGTTATCACCCGCATGTACGACGTTACCGATCCAATCATTGTGGAAGTTGCTGACTATACACTTGAAGGTTGTAATACCCCATGGCCTGAGGTTGTCTCCACTACATGGACTGACAACTGTGCTCAAGGCGGAACTGTTATCGGCGTTGCCGGTGATGTGATTACCGTTGGATGCTACCAGACCAGAGAGTACACTTTCACAGTTGAGGATGACTGTGGTAATGACGCTACTGCTTCGGTGGTAATCACCCGCATGTACGACGTTACTCCTCCTGTTATTGTAGATCTTGCTGATTTCACTCTGCCTGGTTGCAATGCCCAATGGCCTGTTGTTGAGACTACCTGGACAGACAACTGTAGCCAAGGAGGAACCATAGTAGGTGTTCCTGGTGCAATTAATGGTGATGGATGCCTCCAACATAAGACCTATACATTCTATGTAACCGATGACTGCGGCAATGCTGCGGTTCCTACAACCACCATTGTAACGCGGTTACTTGATTGGGAAATACCGGTTATTGTTGATCTTGCTGACATCATGCTTGAAGGATGTAATCCTGATTGGCCTGCTGCTCCGACTACTACATGGTCTGATAACTGCAGCGCTGGTGGCACCATAACAGGTGTTCCTGGTGGTATTGTTACCCTCGAGTGTTCACAGTATATCGACTATACCTTTAATGTAACGGATGACTGCGGTAATGCTGCTGTTCCTACTGTTACAAGGGTTACTCGTATCTATGATGAAACTCCTCCGGTATTCACCTATGTTCCAGCCAATATTACCCTGGAATGCGACGATCCTGACCTTGATTGCATCTTCCCGACAGGAGCTGCAATGAACATGGGAGGCAGAGCAGTTACTGATAACTGCGATTCGCACTCCATAGTATTCAATGGTGCTGTTTTCCAGAATGGACATACCACCTTCACTTACACTGTAACCAGCGGCAGTGCTCCTGCCCTGAGTCATTGGGTTCTTGCTTTCTGCGGTTCCTTCAATAACGTGGTTGCCGGACCCGGTAACGTTCAACTTGGACTTGACCCCACTACCGGTGTCAGAGGAATTAAGTTTGACGACGGACTCAATGGTGGTCAAACCATGACCTACTACATTACCCTTCCGGGTATGTGGAATACAGGTAGCATACAAGCTGCTGTCAAGGCAGGCCAGAATATATGCTATTACATGGTTCAGGGACCAATCTGCGACGAACTTCCTCCTCCGGATAATTGCCCCGATATGCCTACGGCTACCGATAACTGTGATGACAATGTTACCATCACCTACGAGGATGAAATGATCCCCGGTGAATGTGCATCAGAATACACAGTGATCAGGACCTTCACAGCTACCGATGACTGCGGTAATACTGCAACTGCAACGCAAACCATTACAGTGGTTGACAATACCCCTCCGGTGCTGCCAACATTACCTGAAGGCGGTAACTTAGGTTGTAACCCGACTCCTCCGACTTGCGCAACAGGACTTGTTGCACAGGATAATTGCGCTGGAGAAGTACCAGTAATTTGTACTCCTGGTGAGATAACGGGCGATGACTGTCTGAAAACACAGATATTCACATACAGTGCTACCGATCTTTGCGGAAACACTTCAAGTGAAACAGTAACCTACACCTGGAAAGTTGATCTTACTCCTCCGGTT
>PHDP01000064.1 GCA_002842655.1 Bacteroidetes bacterium HGW-Bacteroidetes-14 | reverse complement strand
TGTGATTCCGTCGGCCTCAAAAAGGGTAGAGAAATATGCCGGCTGTTCACCCCTCTTTCCGCTGCCTATAAGAACTGCTCCCCTCTCTGCACCTTCTGATGCGCTTATTGAAAATGCTGTGTGAAGTGAGTCCTGGAGACGCTGAGTCAGTTCGTCGCTCTCGTCCCTCATAACCCGGTCCACCAGCAGTGAAACATCTTCCTTAAAAACTGTTGTGTTTTTTAAAACATCATCAATTCTTAAAATTTCACCATCTGAAAAAAGCCGGGTAAATCCCTCCTCCTTTAGCTTGAGCAGCCTCTCCACCTGAGAACCATCCATACTGAGAGTAAGGGGAACCATTATGTAAACCGGTGAGTTTACCGGCAGAGAGAGAATATGGTTAATCACATCATTGACAGAATGGCGCTTAACCTCCTCTCCGCTCACTGGAGAATAGGTCTTTCCGATTCTGGCGTAGAGCAGTCTTAAATAATCGTAAATCTCAGTTGTGGTTCCAACTGTAGAGCGCGGATTTCTTGTGTTTACCTTCTGTTCAATTGCAATTGCCGGCGGAATGCCGGAAATATCATCGACATCCGGCTTGGACATCCTTCCCAGAAACTGCCTTGCAAAAGATGAGAGACTCTCAACAAAGCGCCTCTGCCCCTCTGCGAAAACTGTGTCAAACGCAAGAGAGGATTTGCCTGACCCGGAGATGCCGGAAATCACAACAAGTTTCTCTCTCGGAATTTTAACATCCAGATTCTTTAGGTTATTAACTCGCGCTCCCTTTATATTTATATAGTTTTCAGACATTAGAAATTCTGCTTACAGATTTGATTCCCTTAATTTTTTTAAGGTTAAATATTAGTTTATCCAGCATCTGGTTATTTGGGACAAGAACAATCAGTTTAGCCTCAACTGTCCCTCTGGATGCCGAAATTGTAAAGTGCCTCAGCGGCAGGTTGAGGGAAGAAACCATCTCCATAATCTGCTGGCCAAGCCCCCCCTCTTCGTATGCACTCACCCTGAGGGATGCCTGAAAACTGTTTGATGTTGCAGTCTCACGCCATTTTGCCTTCTGGATTCTGTAGGGATAGTTATCAAATAACCTCGAGGCATTCGGACAGTCTATCCTGTGAATTTTGATTCCCTCCCTTATTGTGACAAATCCAAAAACCTCATCTCCCATAATGGGATTACAGCATTTGGAGAGTTTGAAGTCAATATTGTTGAGCCTCTCGTCAATAATCAGATAATCGGCTGAGGCCGGAGACTGAGCTGTCTGTCCCCTCTGCTCCTGTACCACCGGCACCTCACGCTGAGAATCGGCCTGCTCTTTTCCTCTCTCTGTTATTAGCGGTTTTACAGCAGCTATGTCTATCTGAGAGGTGGCAAGTGATGCAAAGAATTCAGGAATTGTTTTGCACTTGAAATGTTTAACGAGGTAGGAGAGGATTTCGTCATCGCTCTCAAGTTTCCAGTTATTCATTCTGCGCTCAAAAAGCTCCCTTCCTGCAACAGCAGATTTGCTCTCCTCCTCTTTTACCTTCTGCTTGATTTTTGCCCTCGCCTTGGTTGATACAACAAAGTTTAGCCAGTCAAGAGATGGTTTCTGATTTTTCTGGCTGATAATCTCAACCACATCGCCAGTTTTTAGCTTCTCCCTTATTGAACAAGGTTTGCCGTTAACCTTCGCACCGGAACACTTCAGTCCCAGATTTGTATGAATATCAAATGCAAAATCGAGAACACTAGATCCGGCTGTCAGCCTTCTTAAATCTCCGTCGGGAGTAAATACAAAAATCTCATCAAGCGAAAAACCCTCAAGCCCGGAGGCATCGCTCTTTCCGGGAGATTCAAGCATCTTCTTTACGCCGTTCAGCCAGCTGTCAAGTCCCTGAACCTGCTTAACTCCCTTGTACGCCCAGTGAGAGGCATGGCCGCTTTCGGCAATTTCATCCATTCTCTCTGTCCTTATCTGAATCTCAATTACTGAGCCCTGAGGTGTTGTTACTGTTGTGTGCAGAGACTCATAGCCATTCTCCTTTGGAACAGTGATCCAGTCCCGGAGCCTCTTTGTATCCGGCGTATATGACTCCGTTACAATTGAATATGCCTTCCAGCAAAGCTCCTTCTCCTTTTCAGGCGGAGCATCCAGAATTATCCTGATTGCAAAGATATCTGCAACACTTTCAAAAGGAATCTGCTGCTTCTGAATCTTTTTCCAGATTGAGTATGCTGTTTTTGTTCTGCTCTTGAGTCTGTATTTGATATGTGCCTTTTTGAGACCAAGTTCAATTGGTTTAACAAAGAGGTCTGTCATTCTCTTTCTGTCCTGCTCTCCTGCCTTTAGCTTGTTTGTTATAAACCTGTAGTGGTCGGGGTCTGTATATCTGAAGGAGAGATCTTCCATCTCGCTCTTCATGTTGTACAAGCCAAGCTGGTGGGCCAGCGGTGCATACAGCAAAAGTGTCTCCGTAGCCTTTTTAATCTGATTTGTCTTTGTAAAGTTTTCAAGACTCCTCATCACCTCCAGCCTGTCTGCAAGTTTAATAAGACTTACCCGCGGGTCTGTGGAGTATGAGACAATGAGCTTTCTGTAGTTCTCTGCCTGAAGACCGGTGTCTTTTGGCTTGATACCTGAAATTTTGTTAAGGCTTCTGGCCATGGAGAGAACCTCCTCCCCAAAACTCTTTTTGTGCTCCTCCATTGACGCCGGATTGAGCCTGTATGCCTCATGAAGGAACACAGCTGCAACAGCCGGAGACAAAAGCCCCATCTCTGCTGCGACAATCTCTGCCACAGCTACGACGTGATCCATAAAAGGATTTCCATTCCCCCTTGTAAGATGAGAAAGAGATGAACACGCAATATCATACGACCTCATCACCATCTCCGTCTCGGCGGGCGGCACGCTTTTGAAAATCTTCTCAAGCTTCTCTGAAATCATTGTCTCTTTTTATCAATCAGTTTCTTAAGTGCATTCATCTCATCACGGAAGCGTGCCGCCCGCAGAAAATCAAGATCTGCAGCTGCAACCTCCATCTCATGTTTAGCCTCAGCAATTGCCTCCTCAATCTTTTCAGGCTTAAGGTATGCCATTACAGGGTCTGCCAGCAGCGGATTCGAAGGCATATTGGGCTCTTCAACAAGTCTCTGCCTGCCCAGAACATTTCGAATCTGCTTGGCTACCTGTCGTGGTGTTATATTGTTTTCCCTGTTGTATTCCTGCTGTTTCTGTCTTCTCCTCTCAGTCTCCTCAATAGTCCTCTGCATTGACTGAGTAATTCTGTCGGCATACATAATAACCCTTCCGTCCACATTTCTTGCTGCTCGCCCTGCAGTCTGTGTAAGTGACCTCTCAGACCTCAGAAAACCCTCCTTGTCTGCATCCAGAATGGCAACAAGCGATACCTGAGGAAGGTCAAGCCCCTCCCTGAGCAGGTTAACACCAATAAGTACATCAAAGCGTCCGGTCTGGAAATCTTCCAGAATCTCAATTCTCTCAAGTGTGTCAACATCTGAGTGAATATAACGGCTTCTGATATCTATCCTGGCGAGGTACTTATCCAGCTCCTCTGCCATCTTCTTTGTAAGAGTAGTAACAAGAACCCTTTCGTCCTTATCTACCCTTATTCTTATCTCCTCCAGCAGGTTATCAATCTGGTTCTTTGTTGGTCTTACCTCAATTGGCGGATCCAGCAACCCCGTAGGTCTTACAACCTGCTCAACTACAAGACCCTCTGATATCATCAGCTCATAATCTGCAGGAGTAGCACTCACAAATACCTTTTGCCCGCTGACAGCCTCAAACTCTTCAAACTTGAGCGGCCTGTTATCTGCAGCAGCAGGAAGGCGGAAACCATACTCAATAAGTGTCTCCTTTCTTGCCCTGTCGCCGCCGTACATTGCCCTTATCTGGGGAATTGTTACGTGACTCTCATCTATAAATGTTACAAAATCCTTCGGAAAGTAATCCATCAGACAGAATGGTCTGGTTCCGGGGGTTCTTCCGTCAAAGTATCTTGAGTAGTTTTCAATTCCTGAGCAGTAACCAATCTCCTTTATCATCTCCAGGTCGTATTCCACCCTCTGCTTAAGCCTTTTTGCCTCAACAAACTTTCCAATTTCATTCAGGTAGTTGTACTGCTTAAGTAAATCGTCCTGTATCTGGTGAATGGCAGCCTTTTGCCTCTCCTTGGTTGTGACAAAGATATTTGCCGGGTAAACTGCAATTTCATCAAGATCCTGAACATGAGCGCCAGTTACCGGATCAAAGAGTTCAATACTTTCAACATCATCTCCAAAGAATATTACCCTTACAGCCGTATCTGAATACGCCGGATAGATATCTACGCTGTCTCCCTTAACCCTGAAAACCCCTCTTTTAAACTCCACTTCGTTTCTTGAATAGAGACTGTCAACAAGTGCATACAGAAGTTTGCTCCTCGAAAGCACCTTTCCCCTTTTTATGCTGATCGTGTTGGAGTGAAAATCATCCGGGTTTCCTATTCCGTAAAGGCAGGAAACACTTGACACAACTATGATATCCTTTCTGCCGGAGAGCAGCGCGCTTGAGGCCGAAAGCCTTAGTTTCTCTATCTCGTCATTAATGCTGAGGTCCTTCTCTATAAATGTGTCTGTTGTTGGAAGGTATGCCTCAGGCTGATAGTAGTCGTAGTAGGAGACAAAGTATTCAACCGCATTCTCGGGAAAAAAAGCCTTGAACTCGCCGTACAACTGGGCAGCAAGTGTTTTATTGTGACTCAGGATAAGTGCAGGCCTCTGAAGTTTTTCAATAACATTTGCCATGGTGAAAGTCTTTCCGGAACCAGTGACACCAAGAAGTGTAACTGCCGGAATTCCACCCTGCATATGATTAACCAGCTCCTCAATAGCCTGTGGCTGGTCACCGGTAGGCTGATACTGCGATACTAACCTGAATCCCATATCTGATTATCTCTTTGAACCTCTCTTTAGTGAGGTTTTTACTTTTTTCATGTAATCTTCCAGACCTTTTACAGTCTTGTTCATCATCATCCTCTGAAACATCGGGTCTGAGATGAGCTCTTCGTCAGGGAGACTGCTCATAAACATTGTTTCGACCAGAATGTTCGGCCAGTATGTAGGAGAATTCAGTGAGAAGTTAAAGTTCCCTATAAGACCAAAATTGTTAACATCAAGTTCAACCAGCCTCTCAAGAACTGTTTTAGCCAGCTCCCTGTACTCGATATGCTTGTAATATGTACTTGTTCCCATTGGCCTGAGAGGGTTTCCGCCTGCATTGCAGTGTACAGAAACCATCATATCTACATTTGCATTTTCAAAGATTTTTATCCTCTGCGACATTGCCACATCATTATCATCAGGCCTGCTAAGAACTACTTTTGCTCCTCTTTTCTCAAGCTCTGCCTTTAGCATATAAGTCATTGCCAGATTCAGGTCCTTCTCTCTCACTCCTGACGGGCTCACTGCTCCGTGCGAAGTTGGGCCGCCATGTCCTGCATCCACTCCAATTGTAAGACCAGCCAGAGCCCCTTTGTATGCCGGTGCAGGCGTATGTTTGATTGTTACCACAAGACTTGTACCCGAATAATCTACTTTATATCCCCAGCAGAATTCATCCCTGAGGTAAATATATACCCGGAAAACATCCGGCGCTATCTGGTCGTAGTCTACATAATCCACCATCTTAAGGTTAAGATACTGAGTTATCCAGTTTGAGTTGCAGGCAGCTCCGTGAATATCAATCACAATTCTGTTAGGTTCCATCTCCTTGAAGAATGTGTAGGGCAGTCTCTTTTCAAGAGCAACTCTCACAACATCTGTATTTCCAGCATTTGAAACACTCCAGGAGCTTGTAAGCGAAAAAGGTGGTTTTGTTCCGGCAGGCTCATGATTTACAAGAAACTTTGGAATGAAGGCATATGAGTTTTCTGAGAGCCTCACTTTATAGAGGGCCTGAGCTGAATCCAGCAGCTCCATTCTGATACCCTCTGCAATGTAATTTCCCTTTGCACCGCCAAGTCTGTCCTGTCCTACACCATAATTGAGGTATGCACCCTCTTTTGTTACAACAACTTTTCCGCTGAATGGAACTGTATCTGTAATGGCAGGCTGAGCAACAGGTAATTTAAAGAACACATTAAATGTTTCTGTACTCTCTTTTCCTCCTGTTAAAACATTTACATTAACCGTATTGTCTCCCTGTACCAGTTTAAGTTCAGCACCAAAAGAACCTGTTTTATACTGCTTTGCAGGGGTTCCGTTTACTGTTATCAGAGAACCGGCAGGGGCTACACCAACAATGAAGTGCTGTGCCGTATAAACTGTATCCTGTTTTCCTCTTACAATTTTAAAGCTCTCCTGTGCAGAAAGGTCAAAACCTGTAAGTGTAAATGATAAAATTAAAGCAATTGTAATAAGGGAAATACTCTTTTTCATGGCTTGAAATTTGTTGTAAGAAGTACAAATTTAATCAAATTATGGAGAGTAAAGTTAAATTAAGCCATATCTTGAATGTGGCTGCAATCATTATTGGTGCTGCCATGTTATCAGTTGCACTGTTCAGTTCCGTAAAATATTTCAAGTCATTTGACAGGGTGATTTCGGTCAAGGGTCTTGCAGAGAAAGAGGTCATAGCAAATCGTGTAATCTGGCCGCTTTCATTCAAAGAGATTGGTAACGATCTGGAATCTCTTTACGGCTCCATAAAGACCAAAAACAAAATCATAAAGGATTATCTGATATCAAAAGGTCTTGAAGAGGGTGAGATATCACTCTCCTCTCCTCAGATAATTGATATGAATGCAGAAAGATACAGGAATGAACCAAGTACATACAGGTACAACATAACCAGCGTTCTTACCGTCAGTTCAGAAAAGGTAGAACTGGTAAGAAACCTTATCTCCTCACAGTCAGACCTTCTTCAAAAAGGAGTAGCACTAAGTTCCGGCGATTACCAGTTTGACATTCAGTACCTTTATACAAAACTCAACGATATCAAACCAGAAATGATTGAGGAGGCAACAAAAAACGCCCGGGCATCTGCCGAAAAATTTGCCAAGGATTCAGAGAGCAAACTCGGTAAAATAAAAAATGCCAGTCAGGGACAATTCTCTATCAATGACAGAGATGCCAACTCACCTCACATTAAAATAGTGAGGGTGGTAAGTACAGTTGAATATCTGCTCAGAGATTAATAATTCATTATTATTAACTAAATTTGCACCGTGAATTTTGTAATACACTTTATAAACACATCAGAAAATTATGGAAATTAGCAACGTATTTGCGCGAGAGATTCTTGACTCACGCGGTAACCCCACCATCGAAGTTGACGTTCAACTTTTGTCAGGAGCTTTCGGAAGAGCAGCAGTACCATCAGGTGCCTCTACAGGTATTAACGAAGCACTCGAACTGAGAGACGGCGACAAGAGCCGTTACCTTGGCAAGGGAGTTCTCAAGGCTGTTGAAAACGTTAACGAGGTAATTGCTCCGGCAATCCTTGGAATGAGCGCACTCAACCAGGCTCAGATTGACAAATTCCTCATTGAGCTGGATGGCACTCCTACCAAATCTAAGCTTGGTGCAAACGCTATACTTGGAGTATCGCTTGCAGTTGCAAGAGCTGCTGCAGATTACCTCCAGATTCCCCTCTACCGTTACATTGGCGGAACCAATGCAGTAACACTTCCTGTTCCTATGATGAACATCATCAACGGAGGTTCACATTCAGATGCCCCTATCGCATTCCAGGAGTTCATGATTCGCCCTATTGGAGCAACCAGCTTCAAAGAGGGTCTCAGAATGGGTGCAGAGGTATTCCACAACCTTAAGAAAATTTTCCACGACAGAGGACTCAGCACAGCTGTAGGTGATGAAGGCGGATTCGCCCCTACCCTTAACGGAACTGAAGATGCACTCGAGTCAATTCTTGCTGCAATCACCAAAGCAGGTTATGTACCGGGCAAGGATGTAACAATTGCACTTGACTGTGCAGCCAGTGAGTTCTACAACGAAGGTATCTATGACTACAGCAAATTCGAAGGTCCTAACGGAGCAAAGAGAGATGCTGCTGCTCAGGTTGCATTCCTTAAGTCTCTTGCAGACAAATACCCTATCGACTCAATTGAGGATGGTATGGCAGAAGAGGACTGGACAGGCTGGAAAATGCTTACAGATGCTCTCGGATCAAAAATTCAGCTTGTTGGAGACGACTTGTTCGTTACAAATGTTGAATTCCTCCGTAAAGGTATCGAAACAGGCTGCGCTAACTCAATCCTTATTAAAGTTAACCAGATTGGTACACTCACCGAGACTCTCAACGCAATTGAGCTTGCTCACCGCAACAAATACACTTCAGTAACTTCACACCGTTCAGGCGAAACTGAAGACTCAACAATTGCAGATATCGCTGTTGCAACCAACTCAGGCCAGATTAAAACCGGCTCACTCAGCCGCTCAGACAGGATGGCCAAGTACAACCAGCTCCTCCGCATCGAAGAGGAACTCGGCGAACTTGCACAATACGGAAGAAAATAATTCTCCCGAATTAACACTTCAAAAGGCTGTCATTTCTGGCAGCCTTTTTTTTACTAATAAAATCAATTCTTATATAAAAAATCATAAATGGGAACCATCACTGTTGGGGAGGATTTTCCGGGCTGATACAGATAACTGGTAAGATATATTAAAAATAGTCAATCTAAATGCAGAGCCGGATTGCAACATTTTGAAGAGTGTTATCGTCTAATTTGTGACTTAAAAAAATTCACAAAAAATGAACTGCTTCAAAACTCTTTCCGCCACACTCCTCGCAATTCTTCTTACTATAAGTACCGGATTTGCACAAGTGTCAGTCAAAGGTATTATCAGAGACAACGAAAATCTTCCGGTACCTTTCGCCAATGTTGCTATGTACAGCGCTGCCGATTCTTCGGTACTCAGATACGGAACCATAACAGACCTGGATGGTAATTTCGAATTCAAAAATGTAGCCGGTGAGAGATATCTGGTAATTGTATCATTTATGGGCTTCAGGAACATAAAAGATACCCTCGAAATAAGTAAGGGGGAAAATGGCCCGTATCAGTTTAACTACACACTCGAACCTGATGCCAAACTGCTGGAAGCAGCTACTGTTCAGGAGAGCCGGGTAAAAATCCAGAGTGACAAAACATCATACTCGATTCTCCCTTCTGATATAAAGGGATCAAGAAATGCCCTTGACCTTACGACCATTGTACCACGGATAATTTATGATCCGGTAAACGACAAGATCTCATCTGCAGACGGCAAATCTGTAAAGATTCTTGTAAACGGGCTGAATGCAAATGAAATTGAACTCAAGACTATCCGGCCCGATCAGATAGCCAGAATAGAACATTACGATATTCCGCCTGCAAGGTATGCAGACTTTGGCAGCGTAATAAACATTATTACAAAGGTAAGGGAAGATGGATTTGCCGCGGGAGCAAACCTTTCAACGGCATTCAGCACCGGATTCGGGAACGAAATGGCATATTTCAAATATAACAAGGGAAGGAACCAGATAGCACTTGACTACTCTCTTTACCACAGAAACTACAGTGATGTGGAGGTAGAGACCTCTTACGACTATATGTTCAATCAGACCAGAATGCAGAGATATCAGACATCCCGGGCAGCATTTGGTTACGACGACAACTATATCAACCTGACATACTCAAACCAGAAGGATAAGGATTATGCCCTCAAAATCAAACTCTCTCCGAATTTCATGACAAGACACTCTGCAAGTGAGTCTCAGATTGAATACCTGCAGGGAAGTAACAGTGAGACACGCGAAGGCACAGATAAACAGAAGGTATCCGTATTCGGACCAACTGCAGATATCTATTTCTGGAAGCAGCTTAAAAACAAGCAGGAGCTTGCAATCAATATCGTAGGAACCGGATTTCGCACATCCAGCGACTACTCCAGAGAGGAGTACGGCACAGGAGATGTACTTTTGCTCGAAGACAAAATGGTTGAGAAAAACAGAAAAGTATCGCTTATAGGCGAGGCAAACTACTCTGCGGAGTTTGGGGGAGGAAGGCTGAATGCCGGATACACAATAGAGACCAACAGGCTTACATCTGAAGTAAACAACAGTTTTGAGAATGTCAAATACACCACCTCGTTCCTTAAGAACTATCTCTACTCAGAGTATTCGGGGAAAAAGGGCAGCTTCACATACAAGGCAAGCCTCGGCCTGAGCAATATCAGCAGAGAGACCTACACACAGAGATTTAACGACTGGATATTCAGACCAACCCTCATACTTGGCTATAACTTTGGTAAAGGAGGAATCATTTCATTCCAGTACAGAAGATACTCAAACGAGCCTTCAATAGCTGAACTTAGCAATAACAAAGTTTATGTAACAGATCATATAATCAGAGAGGGAAATCCGGACCTGCGTCTGAGCACTTCAAACGAACTGAATCTGGACTGGGGAATTCAGACAAAATTCCTGGACCTTAAACTAAGTACCTTTATAAGACACACAGACAACCCTATAAACAGATATTTCACCAGAGGCGATGAGTTCATAGTACTGGCAGCAGAAAACGGAATCAAATCAAATACTTACGGAGCACTATACTCAGGTACAATCAAGCCATTTTCAAATAATCTCTTTTCACTCAGGTTCAACGGACAGGTTCTTAAGACAGATCTCACCAGCACCCAGGCAGGCAGCTACTCACACCTCTATACTCCGCTCTGGTACCAGCTAATTTTCCAGTACAAAAACTGGACTGCACAGTATCAGGGAAACATAGTTGGAAAATACCTTTCAGGCCCTTATCTGAGTACTAACGAAAACCAGTCTAATATTAACGTGAGATACACAAAAAACAACCTGACCCTCTTTGCCAGCTGCTACTGGTTCATGACAAAATCAAAATACAGAACAGTCACAATTCCTGAAAGTATTGTAAAATACACAAGTTTTAACTGGATTAATGACAACAAATCGATGATAGTTGTGGGTCTCAGTTACAACCTTTTCAAAGGCAAAAAATACGACGAAAAGGCCAGCAAACTTCAGAATGCAGACAGAGATGCAGGTATCTTCTAGATTTTAATGTACATTTTTCATATCTTTGAAACGGCACGGCACTTTTCCCCTGAGGAAAAGTGTCAAACCGTTAAATAGCAACCTGTTACATTAAAACGACTTTTTATATATGCACCTGTTTTTCAGCCGTTTGACACTTTTCCCCAGGGGAAAATTTCCTGTACTTTCTGCTACAATTCTTATGCTCGCCGTCACACTCCAGGCTGCAGCCCAGGATAAATACCTTACTCATTACGAAAAGAGCGGATTCAACAAAACACCAAGATATGCCCAGACAATTGAGTACGCAAAACTTCTGGACGAGGCATCGCCATTAATAAATATGGTTTCAATAGGAATCTCGCCTCAGGGAAGGGAGATACCAGTGCTCATTCTTGACAGGGACGGGCTGAAATCCCCCGAAGCAATAAGGGCAAAAGGCAGGGTGGTAATTCTTGCCGAAGCCTCAATTCACGCAGGTGAGCCTGACGGTAAGGATGCCGGGCTGATGCTTCTGCGCGACATCGCAATTGGCGGAAAAAACAGAGAACTTCTCGAAAATGTTTCACTTCTCTTTATCCCCATCATCAATGTCGATGGCCACGAGGACTTTGGAACACACTACAGGATAAACCAGAACGGACCGGAAGAGGTGGGTGCCCGCTTCACTGCCCAGAAATATAACATGAACAGAGACTTCATCAAGGCAGATGCTCCTGAAACCAGGGCTTTGCTTCAACTCTATTCAAAATGGATGCCTGAGCTCTTCATTGATATCCATGTAACCAACGGTGCCGACTTCCAGTATGTCTCAACTTACGGGCTGGATCACTGCGGATTCCTCGCTCCTGCTATGCTGGAGTGGTCAAAAAACATCTTTGAAAAACAGCTTAAAGCCGGTATGGCCTCAGAGGGTTATCCCATTTTTCCGTACTTTGAATTCAACAGCTATACTAACCCGGGAGCAGGTGTTCTTCCCGACAACTTTCCCCCGCAGTACTCCAACGGCTACGCCAGTGCAAACAACAGAATCGGCCTTCTCGTAGAGAACCATATATACAAGCCATACAAAGAGCGGGTGACATCTGCATACAATATAATCAAACACTCCATGAAGATTCTTGGAGAGAACCATACCTCACTCAAAAAGGCGGCTGCTCAGGCAGACCAGTACATCTCATCTGAGAG
>PHDP01000169.1 GCA_002842655.1 Bacteroidetes bacterium HGW-Bacteroidetes-14 | reverse complement strand
AAAGATAAAGATCTTAGAATATTCAAAAATTCCGGTGGAACGGTTCTCCCCCTGATCGCAGGGGGAGACAGAGGGGGTAAGAGTAAAAAAAGCAGCCGGATAAATATTTCAATGAGAAAGAAATGCAGCTACGTATAAATAATTCCTATTTTTGTTTACAGAAGCATTATTCAAGCCAAAATATGAACCTCAGCGGCGCTCATAAGTATAAATTTTCTCTTATGATGATGGTGGGTTCGGTAATTGCGCTTGCCTTCTTTGCGTTCATTTTCCATCAAAGCGCAACCCGCCCCACAGCAGCCTCAGAAACCAAAATCGACCCCGTTTTACTTGCCGGCATAAATTCAGAAATAAAAGACGGAGACATTATTTTCCGCAAAGGCCGCAGCCTGATCAGCAGTATTGTGATGCTCAACGACCAGGAAACAGAATACTCTCATGTTGGAATTTGCTGCAAAACCGATAACGAAATGTTTGTAATTCATGCAGTGCCGGGAGAGCCTGATGAGCAAGGAAATGAAAAAATCAGGTGCGATAAATTGTCAGAATTTCTCACACCTGACAAAGCCAGTATTTTTGCCTTTTACCGGCTTACCTGCGACACCTCCGGCATTGCTGCAGCATCAGCAGCCAATGCATTGGCGTATTACCGGGCAGGGTTGCCATTCGATAAAGCCCTGAATTTCAGAAACGATGACAAACTCTATTGCACCGAACTGGTGTGGAAAGCTTACCTGAAGTCAGGGGTAAATATCACAGGTAACCAATTTAAGAAACTGAATTTAAACATATTAACTGACAGCATTATCTTGCCCGGCCATATTCAGAACAGCGCATTGCTCACGAAAATATACCCTCATAATTAATTCACCCAAACCCTATCAAAATGAAAAAACTCATCAATTCTTTAATGGTTCTTGCCTTGGTTGCAACAACCGGATTAATGGTTTCATGCTCAGGAAGCGGAAAATCGCCGGCAGATGTCAGCAAATCGTTTATTCAGAAACTGGAAAAAGGTGATGTTGATGCCGCTTATCAAATGCTTGATGGTGCTGAAAATGCAACCGCTGAAGAAACCCAGAAACTAAAAGCATTTCTGAGTGAAGGTGCAAAGGAAATTTCAACCAAAGGAGGCATTAAGAAAATTGAAGTCGTAAGCGAAACCATCAGCGAAGACGGGAAAACTGCTGAAGTTACAATTATGTTAACCTACGGGAACGGAGAAACCGATGAGTCAACGACAAAACTGAAAAATTCAGAAGACGGATGGAAGATTTTTCTGGGAAAGTAAGCAACCCTGAGAAAACTTCACATCAGCGGTTTTAATTATACGACCCGCGGAAACCATTAGCGGTAGAAAATATTACTTCATCAACGAGTCGAACTATACCAAAATTAATGTAAACATTACCCAATAGTTCAAAAAAACTGCCCTGTCAGCAATGACAGGATTCAGTGTCCTTTTCCTGAAAATGCGTCCTTCCACGGGTCGCATTTTTGCTTTTACCTAATAGCTGTAAGTCAGGTTTTGACTAATTGAAAACATTGTTGTAAGGAGAATAGTATGAGATTACCTTCGGTGAGCTCTCCGCCTTTTGGCGGTTCGGTTCTTCGCTATCGCTACCAATGACAGATTAGAATTCAATCAAATGCTGATCAAAGTAAAAATCAACCTTAGTAACTCTTAATAACCTTAGTAACAAAACTGACCCCAACGAT
>PHDP01000168.1 GCA_002842655.1 Bacteroidetes bacterium HGW-Bacteroidetes-14 | reverse complement strand
GAGGTTGGACAAGCCGATAATTTCGACCGAAGAATTGAAATCGCCAAACGCTGTTATGATATTTTGGTGAATGTGGTAAAGTTTCCTTCAGAAGACATTATTTTCGATTTGAATATTTTTCCGGTGGCCACAGGAATGGACGAGCACAAAAGAAACGCCATCGATTTTATTGAAGCAACACGCTGGGTTCGGGAGAATTTGCCCAATGTGAGCGTAAGTGGCGGGGTAAGCAATGTGTCGTTTTCTTTCAGGGGAAATGATTTGGTAAGGGAAGCAATGCATTCGGTGTTTTTATACCACGCCATAAAAGCCGGAATGAATATGGGGATTGTAAATCCGGCCTTGTTAGGCATTTATGATGAAATTCCCAAAGATTTATTGGAACACGTAGAAGATGTTATTTTAGACAGAAGAGCCGATGCCACAGAACGTTTGTTAACATTTGCAGAGAATGTTGTTGGTTCTGTAGCCGTTCAAAAAGTGGATTTGTCGTGGCGTGAAGGTCCGCTGCAGGAAAGAATTACGCACGCGTTGGTAAAAGGCGTGGATGAATTTATTTTGGACGATGTGGAAGAAGCAAGAATACAGGCCACAAAACCCATAGAAGTCATTGAACAGCATTTGATGACCGGTATGAATGTGGTAGGTGATTTGTTTGGTTCGGGAAAAATGTTTTTGCCGCAAGTGGTGAAATCTGCCCGAGTGATGAAACGTGCGGTGGCATATTTACAACCTTTTATTGAAGCCGCAAAAGGCCCCCTAGCCCCCGAAGGGGGAATTAAAACTACGCAACATTGGGAAACTGCCGATCCTTTAAATTATCGATTGTTAAAAGAGTTTGCCTTTAAAATGCGCAATGAACCAACTGAAGCGGAAAGGCTATTATGGAACGTTTTAAGCGAAAAAAAACTCGAAGGCCACAAAATAAGAAGGCAGCATATTATCGGAAATTATATTGCGGATTTTATTTGTCTAAAATCGAATTTAATTATTGAAATTGATGGATTGATACACCAATTGCCCGAAAATATTGTGAGTGATGAAGAACGTACAAAATGGCTGGAAAAAGAGGGGTTTCGGGTGCTGCGTATTACAAATAATGAAGTTTTGTCCAATTTGGATGCCGTTTTGGATAAAATAATAAAAGCGTTGGCGGTTCCCCCTTCGGGGACGGGAGGGGCTGCTGGCAAAATACTGCTCGCAACTGTAAAAGGTGATGTACACGATATCGGAAAAAATATTGTCGGCGTGGTATTAAATTGCAACAATTATGAGATTATCGATTTGGGTGTGATGGTTTCGGCGGAAAAAATAATTGAAACAGCCAAAACTGAAAATGTGGATGTGATTGGATTGAGCGGACTCATAACGCCTTCTTTAGACGAAATGGCTTATGTTGCCGAAGAAATGGAGCGCCAAAATTTTACAGTTCCGTTGTTAATTGGTGGTGCCACCACGTCAAAAGCGCATACGGCCGTTAAAATAGACACCCAATATTCCAATGCGGTGATTTACGTAAATGATGCTTCACGGGCGGTAACTGTTGTGGGGAATTTAATTAACGACAACAATACGGTGGTTGATTATGTAAAAAGTATCAAGGATGATTATGTGATTGTTAGGGAAGGATTTTATAACCGTTCCGACAGAAAAGAATATTTATCCTTGGCCGATGCACGGGAAAATAAGTTTAAAATCGATTGGAAAAACGCAAATATTGTG
>PHDP01000063.1 GCA_002842655.1 Bacteroidetes bacterium HGW-Bacteroidetes-14 | reverse complement strand
ACCAGTCTTCCGATACGGCCAAAACCGTTGATTCCAACTTTAATTTTACTCATTTTTCTAACTATTTTATGGTTTTGATAAAAATTCTCTAAAGAAATTACGCTGCAAAGTTATAAATTTTGTATCTTTTACAAGCTATAAAAATGCAATTTTATTAAGCAAAAATCCTACCAAAATTATTAACTTCGCGAATTGTTATTAACATCAACGCATTGCAGATTATGGAGAACAGAGAGAACCGGAGAAAAATACTGATAACCAACGACGACGGAGTAAAATCAAAGGGAATATCTGCTCTTACAGAGATGATGAAACCTTATGGAGACATTACAGTTGTTGCCCCTTTCGAGGCAATGTCAGGAATGTCGGCAGCACTTACAATTGGTAAGCCTCTAAGGCTGACAGAGCTTAAAACAGAGGAGGGACTGAGAATTTTTGCATGTTCGGGAACACCTGCAGATTGCGTAAAAATGGCGATGAATCAGCTCTTTGCCGACTCTCCGCCAGATTTGCTGGTATCAGGCATTAATCATGGCTCAAACGCCTCCATTGCGTCTCTCTATTCCGGAACATTAGGAGCTGCAGCAGAAGGAACAGTATACGGAATACCATCTATTGGATTCTCGCTTACCTCTCATGACAGAAATGCAGATTTCTCAGCATCTGTTCATTTTGGCAAACAAATTATTGAAAGGTTCCTTGAGAACCCGCCAAAAGCAGATACATACCTGAATGTAAACTTCCCGGCCACTGAGATTTCTGCTGTTAAGGGCATAAGATTTTGCCATCAGGGACGCGGACAGTGGATTAAAGAGTTTGAGGAGAGAGTTGACCCGTATGGTTCGAATTACTACTGGATGACCGGTGAATTTTTCAATCTGGAACCAAACAATCAGGATTCCGATCATAACCTGGTAGAAAAGAACTATATAAGCATTGTTCCTCACAAAATTGACACAACAGATTACGAAGAGCTGAGCCGTCTTGGAACTTTATGGAAATTCAGCTGATTAAACTGAAATTTTAAATTTAACCTTATGCGTTATTACATCATAGCCGGAGAGGCTTCAGGAGACCTGCACGGGTCTAACCTGATGAAAAGCCTTAAAGATGCCGATTCAGAAGCACAGTTTCGCTTCTGGGGTGGTGACCTGATGAAGGAGTGCGGCGGAGAGATGGTGAAGCATTACAAAGAGACTGCAGTAATGGGTTTCATTGAGGTAATTGCAAAAATAACCTCAATTACAGAGAATCTTCGTTACTGCAGGGAAGATATCCTTAACTGGAAACCAGACATAGTAATTCTGATAGACTATCCGGGATTTAACCTGAGGATTGCAAAATTTGCAAAAGAGAACGCAATTAAGGTTTACTATTATATTGCACCAAAAGTTTGGGCAAGAGGTGAAGGCAGAATTGAAAAAATAAGAAAATACACAGACAGATTATATATAATTTTTCCCTTTGAGGAGGATTACTTCAGGAAGCGTTCTGTGAATGCACTCTATTTCGGGAATCCACTTCTGGACAGCATAGCCGGTCACCCTGCCATGAGTGAAACAAAAGAAGAATTTCTTCTGAGAAACTCACTTGACGACAAACCATGCTTAGCTCTGCTTGCAGGAAGCAGAAAGCATGAAATCAAATACCTTATTCCACGGTTCAGAGAATTTGAAAACGATTTCCAGGAGTATAACCTTCTCCTCGCCGGAGCTCCCTCTGTAGAAAAAGAGTTTTACGAAAAACTTCTCGCAGGAAGCAGAATAACTCTGCTTTTTGGTGAAACATACAGCATACTGAAACACTCTGCTGCCGCAGCAATTTCATCCGGTACAGCAAGTCTGGAGGCTGCAATAATTGGTACGCCACAGGTTGTTTGCTACGGAATGAATCCTGTTACAGCAGCACTTGCAAGATTGGTAATAAAGGTAAAATATGTAAGTCTTGTTAACCTGATTCTTGACATGCCTCTGGTAAAGGAGCTGCTTCAGGGAGATTGTACACCCCAAAAGATTTCAGCAGAACTCAAAAACATTATCAGGGGGCGGGAAAGAACCCGGATTACAAGCGGGTACAAACGATTACGAAAGATTCTAGGAGGTGAGGGGGCCTCAGAAAAAGTTGCAAAGTCTATGATAAGGGAATTTGAGAAAATCAATGATTCAAATATTTATTCGGTTGTTCATAAGACTCCTATGGGCGCTCTCAGAATTGTTTGCGACGATCATAACCTTATTCAGATAAGTTATCAGGAAGATTATGAACAGAGTAAAGAGAAAGCAGGAGCTTTTCATCCAATATTGAAGGAGGCTGTAAAACAACTGGATGAATATTTTGCCGAAAAAAGAACTTCGTTTGATTTGCCAATAAAGTTAAACGGAACAGATTTTCAGAATAAAGTATGGGAGGAGCTGATAAAGATACCATACGGTCAGGTAAAGACTTACGGAGAGATTGCCGGAATTGTAGAGAGCAGGGATGCCAGCAGGGCAGTGGGAATGGCATGTAAAATGAATCCGCTGCTTATAGTTGTTCCTTGTCACAGAGTACTTGGGGCAAATAACAAACTAACAGGATTTGCAATTGGAATAGACAAAAAAAGCTACCTCCTTGATTTGGAGAAGACTTATCAGAATACAGACAATAACTTGTTTAAACAAAATATATAAACCTTAAAATGAGGATAACAGCATATAAGTATCAGGCTACAGGTAATGACTTTATAATACTTGACAACAGAGAGGGCTCAATTACCCTCTCAGAAGACCAAATTAAATACTTGTGTCACAGAAGGTTTGGTATTGGAGCCGATGGTCTGATGCTTCTCAACAAAAGCAAAAAGTACAGTTTCTCTATGGTATACTATAATGCCGACGGAAAAGAGGGAAGCATGTGCGGGAACGGAGGAAGGTCACTTGTAACATTTGCAGCCCACAAGGGAATCAAAAAATTTGACTTTGAGGCGATGGATGGTATTCACCATGCAGAGATGGTTAGCTACTCCCCTTCTACCTGCATTGTAAAACTTGGGATGACAGATGTAAATGAAGTAAAGGAGTATTCTCCAAAAAGCTATCAGCTCAATACAGGTTCACCCCATCTTGTAATTTTTGTGGAAAACATTAAGGAGTATGATGTACTGGGTCAGGGAAAGCTCTGGAGGTACCATCCTCACTTCCCCGGAGGAACAAATGTAAACTTTGTGCAGGGCAGCTGGGGAAGGTTTAATATGCCAAAGTTTGAAGAGGGACAGGACCAAAAAATTACTGTAAGAACTTACGAGAGAGGCGTTGAGGATGAGACATTTTCATGCGGCACAGGAGTTACAGCCTCTGCAATTGCTCTCCACAAACTTCTTACCAGAAATAAATTCTCCTACAGCAAGGTAGATATCAAAATACCTCAGACAGTAAAAAATATCATTGAAACCAAAGGCGGAGAGCTTGAAGTTGAATTTACATACACAGGTGAAGACAACTACAGAGACATTAAACTGACCGGACCTGCAACCTATGTGTTCAGCTGTGTGTTTGACTGCTAAATATTACACTTATGAAAAAAGCTGTATTTCCGGGATCATTTGACCCGTTTACCAGAGGACATTTGGATGTACTCCAGTCTTCTCTGAGGGTATTCGACAAGGTAATTGTTGCAGTTGGATACAATGTGAGCAAATCCGGCCTTTTCACAGTTGAAGAGAGGTTGTCAATTATTGGCGAATCAGTTGCCGGCATGGAGAATGTAGAAATTCAATCATATACCGGGCTGACAATAGATTTTTGCAACAAAACCGGGGCCGAATTCATTATCAGGGGAATCCGCTCAACAACCGATTTTGATTTTGAACAGGTAATTGCTCAGGCAAACGCCAAAATGTCTCCAAATATCCAGACCGTATTTATACCATCAAGTGCCGAATTTTCATTCATAACTTCAACTGTGGTAAGGGATGTGCTTCTAAACGGCGGAGATGCACAGATGTTCCTTGTCAAGGGAGTTGATGTTGCCTCCAGGTTAAAAAACAGAGGTTAATCATGTTTAGAAAAATTGCCGTAACTGTTATTATGCTCATATCCTGGGCAGGAATCGGGGCGCAGAATACGCAGAGTTCTGCAGACTCTGCATATATGCGGCTTGACAGTTACATCACTTCGTATCTGAACACAGTACCGCCTCTCCCCGACTCTCTTATAGCTGCCTCAGACAGGCTGATTTCATTTGCTGAGAAGAGACAGGTTGCTTCATATATTGCGTCCAGAATCTACAATGTTTTCAGAAACACGAATATAATGGGGCTTGAGGGTGTTGCTGTTCATATTGCCGGCAAATACTTCCTTTCCGGTAAACTTGACCCTCCTGCAGGCACAGACCAGATGGAGATGAGGATTTTTTATGAATTCAACCGGCACTCTCTCACAGGAATGAAAGCCCCGGAGCTAAAACTTGCCGGATTAAACGGAGATTCGCTGCTCCTCAGCGAGCAGTTTTCCAAATATAACATTCTGCTCTTTTTTGATGAAAACTGCACTGTTTGCAAAAAAGAGATACCGCTGATAAAGATTCTGGCAGACTCATTATCCGGAGAACAGGTGAAAGTTATTGCTGTTTATACTCAGCAATCTGAATCTGCTTTCAGACAATTTGCAGATTCGGTTAATAATTCCGGTAATACTACATCTGAATGGATATTTGCCATAGACGCAGATCTAAACAGCGATTACCAGCGACTTTACAATGTTACATCAACTCCAAAAATATATTTAATAGACTCTGAGGGCATTATTCAGGGCAGAAATCTGGACGCGAATTCACTCAGAATTCTTATAACATCCCTCATAAATAATGAAAGGGAGATGATGACAAAAATTACCGGCTTTTCTGACAGTTTTATCTCCTCAATTGATTTTTCAGACACAACATCTGTTCAGGAGTCATTCAGATATCTTTTTGACAGAATAAATCCTGCTGCAAACAGGGAGATGTACAGAAGAACATTCTCCTATCTGTATGAGTCTCTGTTATATTCAGGAGAAAATGATAAAATTCTGGCATCTGCAATTCTTGCAGAGCAGTTTATTATCCCTTACCCGGGGCTCTGGCATGAGAAGAGCTACTCACATGAGTGGATTCCCTCAATGGTTAAAAGAACCCGAAATAATTTGCCGGGGAATCCTGCTCCCGACTTAACCCTTTTTGATACCAGAGGAAGAGAGGTAAGGCTTAGCGATGGCGAATCGGCCTGGACCCTGCTCTACTTCTTTGACCCCGACTGCTCTGTATGCAAACCATTTTCTCAGGAGCTTAAGTCTGTTTACAAAAAACTCCGCAAAAAAGGAGTCGAAGTAATTGCAGTGAACCTCAATGGTGGACCCAAAAGCTCGAACAGATACAGAAAATCCAATAAGATTCCATGGAAAATCCTCTCCCCCGGAGCAAACGGACCCGGAGAGATACTGGCAGTCTATGAGGCAGAAAAAGTACCAGTTACGTACCTGCTTGACAGTAAAAGAGTGATTAAAGCCAGACGAATCAACACTATAACCCTCGAAAAATTAATACCATGATCTCCGGAAAGTACCTTAAGTTCTACAATGAACTCACCGCAGTGATCCCAAAGACGAGACTGCTCCACGACTCTCTTAGTACCCTGGCATTTGGAACAGATGCCTCCTTTTACAGATTAATTCCAAAACTGGTTGTGAAAGTTCATTCAGAAGCGGAATTAAGACATGTTGTTGAGACGGCCCAAAAGCAGGATGTCGCACTAACTTTCAGGGCTGCCGGAACCTCACTTTCCGGACAGGCTATTACAGACTCTGTTCTTGTGATTGCAACACACGGATGGCAGCAACATAAGATACTTGATGAAGGTCGCAAAATTCGTCTTCAGACAGGAATCCGCGGGCAGCAGGCTAATAACTGGCTGGTAAAGTACGGAAGAAAAATCGGACCGGACCCTGCGTCAATAGATGCAGCCATGATTGGAGGAATTGCTGCAAACAATGCTTCGGGCATGTGTTGCGGAACCGCCGAGAATTCATATAAAACTCTTGCAGATATGAGAGTTGTGCTGGCAGACGGCACTCTGCTTGATACTGCGGATGCCGAGAGCTGCCGCGATTTCAGAAAAAACCGTTCTGACCTTATTGGCGGTCTTGAATCAATGGCTCAAAGGGTTCAGGAAGATCGGGAGCTGAGTGCAAGAATCAGAAAAAAATTCAAGATCAAAAACACAACAGGTTACAGTCTTAATGCTCTTACAGATTATACAGATGGAATTGATATTCTTAAACATCTGATGATTGGTTCTGAGGGTACTCTTGGTTTTATTTCAGATATTACATATAACACTGTCATTGAGCATAAATTTAAATCTCTGGCACTGATAATCTATCCTGACATTGAACTGGCCTGTAAAGCAGTTCAGATTCTCAAAACGCAGCCTGTTACGGCAGCAGAAATTATGGACAGGGCCGCAGTACGCTCAGTTGAAAATGCAAAGGGTGTTCCCGGCTTCATTAAGGATTTGTCAGAAAATGCCGCTGCTCTTCTGGTTGAGACCAAAGCGGCTACTTTAGAAGAGCTTCAGACAAATGTCGAAAGAATTAGCAACAGTATAAGCGAGATTGGACGTGAACTTCCGCTTGCATTTACCACAGATCCTAAAGAGCAGGCCTCACTCTGGAAGATAAGAAAGGAGACACTTCCTACAGTTGCAGGAATGCGAGAGGCTGAGACAACACCAATTATTGAAGATATCTGCTTTCCAATAGAAAAACTGGCAGAGGGAACACTTGCGCTCCAGAAACTCTTTGTTAAATACGGGTACTCAGAAGCTGTAATTTTTGGACATGCACTGGAGGGTAATCTTCACTTCATGTTCAATCCGGACTTTTCAAAGCAGGAGCATATTGACCGCTACAGTAATTTCATGGATGATGTTGCTAAAATGGTTGTGGAGGGATATGACGGATCTCTTAAGGCCGAACATGGTACTGGCAGAAATATGGCTCCCTATGTGGAGATGGAGTGGGGTCCGGCAGCATTCTCACTGATGAAAGAGATAAAAGAGCTGTTTGACCCTAAGGGAATACTTAATCCGGGAGTAATATTAAACAGCGATAATAAAATTCACCTTAAGAACTTTAAGCCACTGCCAACCTCCAAGGATGTAGTTGATAAATGTATGGAGTGCGGTTTTTGCGAGGGAGCTTGCGTTTCAGAAGGGTTCACCCTCTCTCCGAGACAGAGAATTGCTGTTTTTCGTGAAATAACAAGGCTCAGGAGAACCGGAGAGGCTCCCCATGTGGCAGCAGAGATGGCAAGGCTTTATGAGTACAACGGACTGGACACCTGCGCAACTGACGGCCTATGCTACCTTAAGTGTCCTGTAAAAATTGACACAGGCAAACTGGTTAAGGAGCTAAGGCACGAAGGTCACTCTGAGAGAGCAGAAAAAATTGCCCGCTCAATTGCGGCAAATATGGGAACCGTAACGGCCGGGATGAGAATCGGCCTTAATAGTGTCTATTATCTCAGACTTATTACAGGCAAAAAACTTTTTGGAGCTGTTGCAACCGGAATGAATAAAGTTACAGGAGGGCTCATACCTCTCTGGAACGAGCATTTTCCAAAAGGTGCTCCCAGAATCAGGACTGAGAACAGCAATGTTAATAAGGTAACGGCAAAAGACTCTGCAAAGGTTGTCTACTTCCCGTCATGTATAACCAGAAGCATGGGGGTATCTAAGGATTACTCAGATGCGGCGGAGTTAACCACACTTACTGAAAAACTTATTAAGAGAGCAGGTATGGAGGTTATTTACCCCGAAGGGATGAACGGACTTTGCTGCGGAATGGCTTTCTCCTCCAAGGGTTTTACTGAGGCTGGAAAACTGGCATCCGACAAACTTGAACTTGCACTTTTCAAGGCATCCGAAGGGGGAAAATACCCTGTGCTTTGCGACATGAGTCCGTGCCTCTACACAATGAAGACAAACTTTGGGGAGAGACTGAAACTTTATGAGCCTGCAGAGTTTGCCACCGAGTTCCTTCTTGACAAGCTTAATCCAAGAAAGCTTGACAAAAAGATTTCACTATTCTCTGTATGCAGTGCCAAGAAAATGGAGGTAGAAGGTAATCTTAAAAAAATTGCAGAGAGCTGCGCAAAAGAGGTTGTGGTAATGGAGAGCAACTGCTGCGGATTTGCCGGCGACAGAGGATTTTTACTGCCTGAACTGAACAAACATGGTCTCAGAAACCTTAAAGTACAGAGCGAAGGTTGCTCAGAGGGATACGCCACTTCCCGCACATGCGAAATAGGGCTGTCAAACCATAGCGGAATCACATTTAAATCAATATTTTACCTCCTTGAGGAGGCAACAAGACCAATTGAAAATGTATAAAAACCTGAAGGAATTCGCAGATTTTCTTGAATCGAAAGGCGAACTTATAAGAATAAAAGAGTTTACAGATCCTGTAATGGAAATTGCAGAGATTACAGACCGTGTAAGTAAGGAGCCAGGAGGCGGAAAAGCACTGCTTTTTGAAAACACCGGAACCTCCTACCCTGTACTTACAAATATGCTTGGCTCTGAGAGCCGTATAAAATATGCTCTTGGTATAGATTCATTTGACGATGTGTCAGAATCTATGCAGGGGCTGCTCCAGGCAGTGATGAAGCAGAGAGGCTCCCTTTTTGAAAAGCTGAAATTACTTCCTATGCTTAAGGATGCTGCTTCATGGATGCCTAAAAAGCACAGAGGTGTTGCACCATGTCAGGAGGTGATACTTTACCAGCCCGATCTGGACAGACTTCCGGTACTGCAGTGCTGGCCGGAAGATGGTGGCAGATTTATTACCCTGCCGCTTGTGCACACTAAAGATCCCGAGACAGGTATGAGGAATCTTGGAATGTACAGAATGCAGGTCTTCACAAAGGATACAACCGGCATGCACTGGCACAGACATAAAACCGGCGCAAGGCATTTCGAAAAATTTAAGGGAGATAAGTTTCCCGTTGCAATAGCAATCGGAGGCGATCCTATATATACTTATGCTGCCACTGCACCGCTTCCGGACGGAATTGACGAGTACATTCTCGCAGGGTTCCTGCGCAAAAAGGCAGTAACACTGGTTGATTGTCTGACTCAGCCTTTACAGGTACCTGCAGATTGCGATTTTGTAATTGAGGGATATGTAAGTAAAAGTGAGGGAAAGGTTGTTGAGGGACCATTCGGAGACCATACAGGATTTTACTCTCTTGCAGATCTCTATCCCAAACTTCATATTACAAGTATCTCTCACAGAAAAAATGCAATTTATCCTGCAACACTGGTGGGTATTCCGCCTCAGGAGGACAAATACATTGCCATTGCAACTGAAAAGATTTTCCTTAAACCAATTCAGTTTACAATGGTTCCGGAGATGCAGGACCTTCACCTTCCGGAGGAGGGAGTTGGGCACAACCTTGCAATCGCAAAGATCTCAAAAAGCTATCCCGGGCAGGGAGCCAAAGTGGCACACGCTTTATGGGGAGCCGGCCAGATGATGTTCAACAAGATTCTGATAGTTGTTGATGAAGACATTGATATCCGCAACCGCGATGAACTTTACGGCACAATCGTCAGAAATTACCTGCCTAAAAGGGATACCCATTTTGGAAGAGGCCCGATGGATGTTCTTGACCATACCTCTCCTGTTTGCGGCTACGGCGGCAAAATGCTTATTGATGCAACAGTCAAGCTGCCTGAAGAGGGCGGAGCACATGAGCCTGAAGAGGGAATCAGGGCTATTCACTACACCCACTCTGCAGATGATCTTAAGGGGCTCATTAATGTGCTGCTGGATAAAACAGAGCCTGTTAATGACGACTACACAGGTCTGTGGCTCTGGGGCAGTAACTGGGATGCAATTCGTGACTCCTCATTTGTTAACGGAAAACTGCTGGCAGACAGTCGCATTAAGATTACCGGCAAAGATGGGTTCAACCGTGACTGGCCCGGAAAAGCACTTGCTTCAAAAGCTGTTATTGATTCCGTTGATAAAAAATGGGATAAGCTTGGAATAGGTCCATTTATTCCTTCGCCTTCGCTGAAATTTTCAAAAGAGATAAAATAGCCAGAGCTATAAATATAAGCATGGATGCGTAGGCAATCCTGCCAATAAAATCACCATATTTTACGAATGTGGTGATTTTTTCATTCAGGTTAAGCTTTCCCTTAAGGACAGATCTGGTCCACCACTCTGTACTGGCTGAAATGTCTCCCCGCTGGTTAATCAGAGCACTTACCCCGGTGTTGCCGCACCTTGCAATAGACCTTCGTGTCTCAATAGCACGAAGCTGGTCAAACCAGAGATGCTGCCTGTAACCCGGAGAGTCCAGCCACCATCCGTCGTTGGTTATTATTGACATTACGTTTGCACCCTTATGGATATATTCCCTGTAATAGTTTCCATATACAGATTCGTAGCAGATTGCAGTTCCAATTACTATACCGGAATCACGTGAAGTAAATACACTTCTCTCCTTTTGAGTGCCGTAACTTCCAAAATATCCTCCAAGTTCAATTACAAGTAACCTGAAGCCTCCAAGATACTTTGGAAAAGGCATGAATTCCACAAGCGGAACGAGTTTGGATTTATGATATAGTTCATATTTGCCGGTGCTGTCCAGAAAAATTGCTGTATTGTAAGAGTCATACCATCCATTGTTGATTCTTCTGGAAGTATAGGAGGGTCTTTTGCTCAGCGGATAGTCCGATTCCGGATAAAGGTAGTGGGTAGATGCTCCAATTATGAGGTGAGCATTTCCGTGCCGTTGCATTGTCCTGTAAAACCGGTTGAAGGAATCGCTTGAATATGGCTCGTTTTCGACTATTCCTGAAGTAAAGGTTTCAGGTGCAATAACAAAGAGAGTTGAATCTCCAATATTTTCATCAAGCATTTTTATAAGAACATCATCCTGCTCCTTTTGGGTCATTCCGCCAAATTTATCTACATAGGGGTCAATATTAGGCTGAACAATCAGAAATTCCCTCGGATTCTCCGCCTCTTTGTATGATATATACATAGCGTGAGAGATAAAAATTGGAACAATTATCAACGCTATCAGAGAAAAATTTTTGACTTTAATCTCTTTTTTAGTGGCACAGTTACCCCCGCCGGTAATGATATCAAAAATTAGAAGTGATGTTAACAGTGCCCAGAGCGATCCACCCAAAACACCTGTAAATTCATACCACTGAACAACTTTGTATGAAGAAGCAAAACCATTCCCAAGCATGAGCCACGGCCAGTTGAGTTCTCCCTCTATCATGAGGTGTTCCCACGCAATCCAACCGAAAATCAGAAAGAGATATCCGACCCCTTTTCCAAATCTCTTTCTGAACCACCCAAACAAAATGAGAACAATTGTAAATGAGAGTGAGTTGAGGACAATGGCTCCAATTGCTCCCATAAACTTCGCATATGCAATCCAGTATGTTGTAATTGCATTCCATATTAGCAAAGTAAGGTAAATATAAAGATACCTGAATCTGATTTTGTTTACCCTTGTATAGTGCTCCAGAAATAAAACCGGAACCATTGCAAAGAGTATAACAAACCCAAAACCAGAAAACAGGAACGGAACAGAGAGAAATAATGACCCTGCAATTATTAATGCAGCTATAGTTTTTGTTTTTTTATTCAATCTAAAATTCATACTTTCGCCGTTCAAAAATGTAACAATTATTACACATGAAGAAATCCATTTTAGTTGCCGGACTGCTCGTTCTTGTTTTTCCGGTGACAACCACTGCCCTTTCGGGTCAATCGTCAGACAAAGATACAATAATTAGCAATTACAACATCAAAGGTCTGACAGTCATATCAAATCCAAAGGAGAGTTACGACCTCAGAAAACTTCCTGCCTCTGCAACAATTCTTGGTGCAGCCGAAAGTGAGACCGGGGGAAAAAACTCAATAAGGGGAATCTCTGCAGTAGTTCCCAATCTCTTCATTCCGGACTACGGATCAAAACTAACCTCTGCAGTATATATCAGAGGGGTTGGTTCCAGATTCTCGCCATCTCCGTCTGTTGGACTTTATGAGGATAATGTCCCGTTTATTGATAAAAGTGCATTCGACTTTGAGTTCATGGATATTGAGCGGATAGAGGTTCTGAGAGGACCTCAGGGAACACTTTACGGAAGAAACTCACTTGGAGGAATAATCCATATCAGAACTAAGTCTCCTTTTGCAAAACCGGGTACAGAGGTTAAGATTGGCGCAGGAAGCTACGGACAGTATTACGGCTCTGTAAACACCAGACAAAAACTATCAAAGAAGGCTGCATTTACTGCCGGTGGTTTCTACAGAGGCGAAGATGGTTTCTTTACAAATGACTACACAGGTAAAAAGGCAGATAAGGGCTACGCCACGGGGG
>PHDP01000062.1 GCA_002842655.1 Bacteroidetes bacterium HGW-Bacteroidetes-14 | reverse complement strand
AGGAAGTTCGCCGGTGAGGCGGGCGGTGAGGCGGCGGGCGGCGGAGCGGACCGCCGCCAGTCTTTGTTGCGGTGTAGTGTTGCCGGCCTGGTCCTTGAGCGGGTTCTGCGGGCTTACCACAAGCACCAGCTTGTCAAGCCCGCCCTCGGTCAGAAGCCACTCCGAGATTGCGGCGTGACCTTTGTGAAACGGGTTGAAGGATCCAAAGTAAAGGCCGGTTTTCATTATCTTTTGAAATAGGTTTCGACTGCCTTCTCAGCTTCGTGAAGTGAAGATTCTAGTTTGTCATTTGTGATAATCAAATCAAAGCCGTCTGCGTAAGTCATTTCCAGGGCAGCCTTTGCGACACGCTTTTCGATTGCTTCGGGCGAATCGGTTCCTCTGTTTACAAGACGCTCACGAAGTGTCTCTATTGAAGGAGGGCTGATGAAGATTGCAAGAGCCTTGTCGCCGTATAGCTTTTTGAGGTTGAGTCCGCCTACAACATCTATATCAAAAACTGTTATATGTCCCTCTGACCAGATTCTCTCCACCTCACTTTTAAGTGTGCCGTAGTAATATCCTTTGTAAACCTCTTCGTACTCTACAAATTCTCCTGCAGCAATTCTCTTTTCGAACTCCTCCTTTGACAGAAAGAAATACTCCTTTCCATTCTGCTCTTCGCCTCGCGGAGCACGCGATGTAGCCGACACAGAAAATTCCAGAAAACTATATTTTGAAAGCAGATGCTGAACTATCGTGCTCTTACCTGCTCCCGACGGAGCGGAGAAAATCAGCACATTTCTATCTTTATTCACTTAAATCTGTATTAAATTTCTCAAATATATAAATCTTACTCCTCATAAAGCTCCTCTTCACTCTCTGCACGGGAGAAATCCAGAATAAATTTTCCGATTTTGTCCACGCAGTCATTTACAAACTTCTCTCCCTTCTCTGCAGTAGCCTTTGCCGGATTTCCAACTCCGGTATCTTCAGAAATGTATATCCAGCGGCGCGGGGTCCAGGCCCATTTTTCACGAAGGCCATCAATTTTGAAATGTTTTTCGGCGCCGCAGCCCGCTTCCTCAAGCGGCGCCACCAGCTCAGGGGCTTCGTGCAGCATTGCCGATGTCTCCAGCTCTCCGGCGTGGTCGCCCGGTTCGTCAAAGTATTTGTCAGCTTTACATGCAGTCCACCAGTTTACTGAGGCCATAAGTGTGTCGGGGAATTCTAGTGATAGCTCTCTTATTATAGGCTGAAAGGCATTTCCGCCGTGGGCGTTAAGGATTATCAGCCTTTTAATTTCGTGATTTTCCAGAACAAACAGAATATCTCTGAGGATTGCAAGCTGGGTTGTGGGATTCATATGCATGCAAAGCGGAATCTCCATCTGACCGCTGTTAACTCCGTAGGCTATTGATGGAAGCACAATTGCTCCTGCTCCCTCTTCGTTTGCCTTAAGTGCAGCTTTGGCAGCAATTTTTTCGGCAAGTATTGTATCTGTTCCGTATGGGAGGTGAAGATTGTGCGCCTCTGTGGCTCCCCATGGAAGAATTGCCACATTGTAAATGGAATTTTTAACTGTTTTCCAGTTGGTTTCCTGCAGGATATGAGTTTTCATATGTTCCGGGTTTAATGCAAAGTTAGTGTTTCATGTTATTAATTTGTATTTTTGCATGATTTTTGAATGAATCGGGGCAGAAAAATTCAAGATAATAATAACTCCAAACATAATACAGTTATGATTTCATACAAAGAACTAGGCTTGGTAAACTCAAAGGAGCTTTTTGCCAAAGCAGTAAAGGGCGGATACGCTATTCCCGCTTTCAACTTTAACAACATGGAGCAGATGCAGGCGATTATCGCAGCATGTGTGGAGACCAAATCGCCGGTTATCCTCCAGGTTTCAAGCGGCGCCCGCAAATATGCAAACCAGACTTTGCTCAGATATATGGCTCAGGGTGCTGTTGAGTACGCAAAAGAGCTTGGACAAAATATTCCAATCGTGCTTCACCTTGACCACGGTGACACTTTTGAACTTTGCAAATCATGCATCGATATGGGCTTCTCATCAGTAATGATTGACGGCTCACACCACTCTTTCGAGAAGAACATCGAACTCACAAAACAGGTTGTTGAGTACGCTCACGCTCACGGTGTTACTGTTGAGGGTGAACTTGGCGTTCTTGCAGGTGTAGAGGATGAGGTTTCTGCTGAACACCACACCTACACTCAGCCAGAGGAGGTTGAAGAGTTCGTTAAGAGAACAGGTGTTGACTCACTTGCAATTTCTATCGGAACTTCACACGGAGCTTTCAAATTCAAACCGGGACAAAAACCTGAAATCCGCCTTGACATCCTTAAAGAGATTGAGCAGAGAATCCCGGGATTCCCTATCGTTCTCCACGGAGCATCAAGCGTTCCTCAGGATGTTGTTGCCGATATCAATAAATATGGTGGCAAACTTGAGGACTCTATCGGAATTCCTGAGGACCAGCTTCGCAAAGCAGCCGCAAGTGCAGTTTGCAAAATCAACATCGACTCAGACGGCCGTCTCGCTATGACTGCAGCTATCCGCAAAGTATTCGCAGAGAAACCTGCCGAATTCGATCCGCGCAAATACCTCGGCCCTGCCCGTGACGCCCTTCAGAATCTTTACAAGCATAAGATTGTGAATGTGCTGGGTAGCAATGATATGATCTAATTAACTGCCGGACACGGCAATTGATATTTTCAAAAAGACTCTCCTGTCAGATTGACGGGAGAGTTTTTTATTTAAATGTTTGTCAATCCAGAGACACCCCTGGCAACGCTGTTTTTCTTAACCTGTTTTTTCTCTTGATTTTATCGCGCCTCCGGGACTCCTTGCTCCGCTCGTCAAACAGTCCTCGGCGTAACCGATAAAATCTTCGGAAAAAACACTAAAAAACATCGACTTTGCCAGGGGTGTCTCTGGATTTAACATTCCTTGTTTAATGAACTTCTCTCAGTAGCAAATTACTGCAGAGTTTACCAAATAAATAATTGCTGTGCCTGTGTTAATTACCACAGGGGTAAATTGTTTCCTAGCAGGATTCATGAGAATGTACAGATTACCAGTGTGTTAAGTTTTGGGAAAACAGAATTGTTCTGAGTTTCGAAAAGCTATATTCATGATAATCAATTAATTGTTACGAATCCTGCCAGGCAGCAATTGGTGCCGGTCTGGCGACCGGCGGGTGTTAGCCTTCGGCATAGGTTTTTCAAGTTGGTTTGTGATCTTCGCTTTTTCTTACCTGTAAATGGTTTCCAATGACTTTTTACGGTAAATTTTCTTTGACCCGCACGGCTGTAAATTACAGATTATGAATACATAATAAGTTAACCTGACAGGTGACATGTCAGATTAACTTGCTAAACACAATCAATCAATGAGTTACAGCCGTGCGGGTCGGGGAGAAAATCACCGGGAATGCTCATCCGGATTATAAATGCGCGCGCAGCGCTGCACCGCCACCGGCAGCGTAGCTGACGGTACCTTCTTTGGGAGATGAGAACAGGAAGATTTAACATGTCAGCATAATTTACATGTGTCAGAATATCAGTTAAATACAATGCCTGCTAATTGAAAAAATCTAAAATTAGAAATTGTAAATAATAGAATATCAAAGGTTTGTAATTTAGGCTGACATGTGCAATTACTCTATGCAATAAATCAGCCTTTCAGCGCTTTTGCGTATGTTGCCAACGCTCTTTCGCGGGCAAATTTGTGGTCGACCATTGGTGCCGGGTATTTGCTTGTACCAGTACCTGGGGTAAAGAGTGATTGTAAATCTGCTTTGGTATTTAATTCGGGGAGCCAGCGGGTGATGTAGCGGCCGGCGGGGTCGAATTTGCGGGCTTGTTCGGCGGGGTTGAAGACCCTGAAGTAGGGTGCGGCATCGCAGCCTGAGCCGGCCGCCCACTGCCAGTTGCCCACGTTGGAGGCGAGGTCGTAGTCGAGCAGCTTTGAGGCGAAATAAGCCTCGCCAATCCGCCAGTCCACAAGCAGGTGCTTGGTGAGAAAACTTGCCGCGACCATTCTTACCCGGTTGTGCATATGGCCGGTGGTGTTGAGTTCACGCATCCCGGCGTCAACCAGCGGGTAACCGGTTTCACCGGCCATCCAGCGTTCAATCTCGGTTTCATCGTTTCGCCACTCAATATGATCGTACTGTTTTTTGAATGAGCCGGTTGCTGAGTGAGGAAAGTTGAAGATAATCTGCTGAAAGAATTCGCGCCAGATGAGTTCGCCCAGCCATGTGTCGTTATGTTCAAGAGCAATAGTAACCACCTCGCGGATACTCACCGTCCCGAATCTCAGGTGAACTCCTATGCCTGTTGTCCCATTTTCAACTGCCGGGTAGTCGCGGATTTTCCCGTAGTTGTCTATGATTGAAAAGTCGGGAGTCCAGCGGGCATCGGGCGATTCGCATTCACTGAAGCCAATATCTGCAAGCCGTGGAATAGAGTTGAAATTCTCCGCCGCAGGAAAGATTTTTCCTGCTAAAGCCGGCATGGAAGAACTTTTAAGAAGATTTTCCCTGTCACAGGCCAGTGTTGCCCGCCATAGTTTTGAGTAGGGGGTGTAGATGGTGTATGGATTTCCGTCGGCCTTTAGTACTTCCCGCGGGGAGAGGATTACATGATCTTTGATTTTATGAAGGCCGATTCCTCTTTTATGAAGCAGGGCCTCAACCTCTTTGTCGCGCTCGAGAGCGTATGGTTCGTAGTCGTCGCCGCAATAAACGCCTTCAATTTTAAGGCTCTGTTTTTTTGAGTTTAAACTTTTATCTGATTCAATTCCGTTCAGCAGATACTCAAAAGCATCTGCCGGCCGGCCATGGAGGCAGAGAAGTGAATCTTTGATGCCGGAAATGGCATAAATGTCTGAGTTGAGGTTGGTGAGTGCTTTGTGGATGAAACTTACCCTTATATCTTCGCGGGAAGGTAACTGATCAAGAATAACTGTATCAAAAATGAACAGGGGCAGAACCCTCAATCCGCCGGCCAGTGCAGCCTCAAGGGCACGATTGTCTTTGAGCCTGATATCCCGCCTGAACCACATTATATTTACCCTCTCCATACTTTACCTCCTGTTTTCTTACATACAAACTTAATAAAAATTGTACCTTTATCTCTGCGTTATATTAATATCTTCATTAAGAAAGGCAGATTAATTTAACTGCGAATAACCCTCATAACCCCCAGCTATGAAAACCGATAAAAAACTTCTCTTTCTGCTTCCGCTTGCCCTTTCGGCCGGAGCAACCGCGAAGGAGAATCAGCCCAAAGAGAACCATCCCGACGGAAAAAGAAAGCTGAACATCGTCTACATCATGTCAGACGATCACTCTTACCAGACTATAAGTGCATACGACAACAGGTACATTGAGACCCCAAACATCGACAGAATTGCTGCCGAGGGTGTGAGGTTCACCAACAGTTTCGTGGCAAACTCCATTTCCGGCCCAAGCAGGGCATGCATGCTAACAGGCAAGTTTTCGCATAAGAATGGTATGATTAGCCATGCCACACGCTTTGACAGCAGTCAGGTTACATTTCCGATTCTGCTCAGGGAGCAGGGATACCAAACTGCAATCTTTGGAAAATGGCACCTGAAGAGCGATCCCGTAGGTTTCGACCGCTGGGAGGTGCTTGTGGGGCAGGGACAATATTTTAAGCCGATTTTCATAACTCCAAAAGGGAGAGTGACCTACGACGGCTACGCCACAAATGTCATAACAGACCTCAGCCTTAACTGGCTTGAGAAGGAGAGGGATACTACAAAACCATTCTGCCTGATCATTCATCACAAATCTCCTCACAGGAACTGGATGCCGGATACAAGTGAACTGAATCTGTTTGAGGATGTGAAGTTCCCGATTCCTGACACATTTTATGATGACTACGAAGGGCGCCCGGCAGCAGCTGCTCAGGAGATGAGTATCGCAGGCGATGAGATGGATTATGCATTCGACCTTAAGATGAATGACTCAACTATTAACACCCGCCTCAAGGAGAATCTTACTTTTGCATTGCGAAGGCTGACACCCCGCGAGCGCGAACTGTGGGACAGCACATACAATAAACTGCTCAGAGAATTTCTTGCAACCAAACCAACAGGAAAGGAGCTGGCAGAGTGGAAGTTTCAGCGTTACATGAGGGATTACCTCAAATGCATAAGAAGTGTAGATAACAATGTAGGCCGTGTGATGGATTACCTTCGCGAACACGGTCTTCTTGAGAATACTCTTGTAGTTTACACCTCAGACCAGGGTTTCTATATGGGCGAGCATGGATGGTTCGACAAACGCTTTATGTATGAGGAGTCATTCCGCACACCTCTCATAATGAGACTGCCGGACAGTTTTGGAAAGCTATCAAAAAGGGGAACCATACCGCAGTTTGTTCAGAATGTAGACTACGCGCCAACTTTCCTTGACCTGGCAGGAGTAAAGATTCCTTCCGATGTTCAGGGAGAGTCAATTGTTCCGCTGCTCGAGGGTAAAACTCCCGCTTCATGGCGCAAGAGTGTCTACTACCACTATTTCGAATACCCTGCCGAACACTCAGTACGCCGTCACTACGGAGTACGCGACAGCCGCTATAAGCTCATCCGCTTTTACGGTCACGACATTGTGAGATATGAACTCTACGACCTTCAGGAAGACCCGGCCGAACTGCACAACCTCTATGAAAATCCGGCATATAAGTCTGTACGCGAACGGATGCACCGCGAGCTGGAGAGACTTATGAAAAAGTACGATGACAAACCGTCAATTTAAACTCAGAAGGAACAGTTGTTAAATAAAAAGAGACCACCCGCCGGTGGTCTCTTCCGTTGCAACACTTGCAACTCTCGCGAATTAAAAACTCAGTGAAATTTAGGTGAAAATGATCTGAGTATGGTCGCCGGCGGCGAGTTCGTAGAACTGGCCCACCGTAATAATATCCTTAACATGTTCGCTCAGGTCCTCCTTTTTGAGCTTGAACATCTCTGCCGCAAGCTTGCAGGCGTAGATTTCGCCGCCGCCGGCAGTAATCAGTTCAAAAAACTCATCAACAGGGGGAATATCAAGAGCAGCCATCTGGCTCTTCATCATAGCCGACACTCCTGCCTCAACACCCGGAAGCATTCCCAGAATGGTAGGGAAGGGGAGTCCGCCCGGCATCCTCATAGCCGGATTGCCCACTGTTCCTGTGTGGAGTTTGTGCATCTGCTTTTTGGTAATTGCATCGAGGCCAAAAAATGTAAAGAAGAGCTTTGCTTCAATACCTTCCATAACGGCACCGTTGGCCATAATTAAAGCTGCATATACATCTTCGATAGTTCCTTTTGCACAAATAATGCAAACTTTTTTCAATGGAGTCTCTTTTTCTGCACTCATGGTTATTTCTTTTATTCAGTTATAAATCAGCTTAACATTTACCTTAAATACAGCCTGTTGGCTTAGGTATTCCTGCAATTTTGGTAGCCTTTTTCAAAGGAGCTCCCGGAAAAAGTGCGTAGAAATCTTTAACATCTACAACTCCTGACTTACCTACTGAGCGGATTGTAAGAGCCTCACCTGCAAAGTGTCTTTTGCGCAAATAATCTAAAACGGCAAAATGTTTCTCTGTTAGCTCCAGTCCCTCTTCTCTGGCCACTGCACCGGCAACCTCCTGGTTCCACTGCTCCGGTTTAGTGAAGTAACCCTCTTCGTTTACTTCAATCATCTGACCTGCGAATTCTTTTTGTGCCATAACTTTTCTGAATTTATATGTTTGTTTACAGATTTAATTTACATGATGTTTAGGGTATCTCTTTCCCTTCATGGACATGTGATCTGTCACCGGAAGTGATCTTCCCGGCAGCAGAAGGTTCCAGTACATCCATTTGAAAAAGAGTTTTCCAAAGTAGTTCATTCTGTTATCGGTAAGCAGTTTAAACGGACCAACCACAGGATATGGATACAATCCCGGCAGTGGCTCTGTATCGTAATTGAAGTCTATAAGAGTACCGGTTTTATCAGATGTTACAATATAGCAATTGGCATGTCCGTCAAATTTAGCGTCGAGAGGTTTTCCCTCAATTGCACACATCAGATTTTCCAGCACTACCTCGGCAGCAAAGTGAGCAACAGATCCGGCTTTGGATGTAGGCAGATTTGCAGCATCGCCAATCACAAAAATATTTGGATGGCCAACCGCCTGAAGCGAAAATTTGTCTGTCGGCACAAAATTGAGGTCATCACCCAGCCCGCTTCTCTCAATCATGTCATCACCCTTGTTGGTAGGAATCGTGACAAGCACATCAAACTCCACCTCCGTGCCCGCGTAGTCAATAATCTTTTTGTTGACATTGTCGACTTCAGATATGTTATAGTCGGGGATAACCTTAATATTTTTCTCTTCCACAACTTTACTGAGCATCTTAGTGGCTATCGGCTTGGTAAATACCCCCGGAAGAGGAGTAACAAGGCTGATTTCCACCTTGTCGCGCATTCCCTTTTTCTTGAAATAGGCATCGGCAAGGAAAATAAACTCAAGAGGAGCAACCGGACATTTGTACGGAAGTTCTGTAATGTTTACAACCATTTTTCCGCCTTTCCATGTTTCAAGATATTTTGCAAGGGCAACAGCCCCCTCAATTGTATAGAAATCAAATATCTCCTTTCTCCACAAATCGCCCAGAAGGCCCTGAGTCTCCTCAGGAGCAATACGGGTTCCCGTTGCAATTATGAGAAAGTCGTAATCCAGAATTTTCTCGGAATTTTCAAGCGTAACCTTATTCTCCTCCGGAATAATCCGGTCAATTTTTGCATAGATAACATTTACCCCTTTTGGGAAAAAGTTATCCTTAGGTTTTATTACATCTTGTTCTGAATAGATTCCGAATGGCACAAACAGAAAACCCGGCTGATAGTAGTGAGCTCTCTCCTGATCTACAACAGTTATGTTCCAGGTTTTAGCAGGCAATTTCTTCCTGAGCTTATTAGCCATAAGCGTTCCGGCTGTTCCGGCACCTAAAATAACTACATTCTTCATATTAGAAATAATTGAATGTTTCAAATATAAAATAAACATTCAATATCAATATTTGCTAATGGAATTTATTTTTTGTGATATTGCTCACAGATTTTACCTGAAAAATTTACTACACAATATGCCAGATATAGATTTCAGAGCATTTTAGTGCCAAACTCTGGCAGAGTTTTCAAGCACGCGCAGCGCTGCACCTTAACCGGCAGCGAAGCTGACGGCTTCTTTGCACATGACACAGGTATATAAACAAAGAGACCGCCATATGACGGTCTCTATTTCAGCATTAGCAGCCTGTACAAAGACTTAATAATCTCTTTTGTGTTATCAGTTATTTTTTAGTCGACTCTGCCGGCACACTCTTGCGAAGCTTGTCAAAGTACATTGCGAAAGATCTGTAAAGAAAGTGTGTCCACTTGCCAAACGGAACAATTATCACTGCCCACTGTACAAGGATTGTGAAATGCAGCAGGAAGAGCCAGAAGTTGTTCTCAAGAATCTCCAGGTCAATGAATACCTTTACAAAGAATGCAGTTACACCCATCAGAAAGAGCCAGATAACAAAGAACCAGTCAGACGGACGGGATTTTTTGCTGACCTGATGCTTCTGTTTGATGCGGCCCAGTACAAAGACAAAGGTTACAATGAATACAACTGCACTTACAGTGTAACCAAGCAGGTTTACAAAGATTGATTCAGTTGAAAACCAGTCAAGGAATACAGTTGTAAAGAGTAGTGTCAGATAGCCGATAACCAGTACAAAGTGGGCAAACCATCTTGCCTGATTGTCGTCACAGCCAAGTGACCTCTTTTGTGTAAACATGTGAATAAAGAGTTCGCCCGCAGATTTGTAATATGCATTAAACGGAACTTTGTATCCTGGTTTAACCACTGTCATATACCACATTCTGATAATGTTTGGCAGAAGGATAACTGCAAATACGGTTGCAATCGCATACATCTCGAAGAGGTGTGCAAAGTGCATTATTCCCTCATGGTCAAAAGACTGAGCAGCCGAATAAGCTATCACTCCGGCCGCAACCAGTATCATTGCAATTATATTTGCCAGCCCCGATCTGTGAAACAAACCAGAGAGACCTGTCCAGTCATATCTGGCAGTAAGCCATCTGCGCAGAGACATCATCAGTTCACCGGGGTCTGCTGTCTGCGGACAGTTCACAGAACATTCGCCGCAGTAGTAGCAAAGCCATGGTTTCAATGAAGACTCAGCACCCTGTTTGTCTCCCGTTTCGCTCAGTCTCACCATTGACCTGGGGAACGAATCCTCACCTGTCGAGAGTGAGCAAACGGCTGTACATGTACCGCAGTTGTAGCATTTGTTGAAATCAACTGCTCCGTATCTTTTTAGCTCTTTGCCGAATTTTGTGTTAATTCTGCTCATTTTTCTTCAGTTTATAGGTAAAGTACTCGTCCATATCGTCAATCTTCCCTGCCGAAACCAATCCAAACTTCACCATGGACATAAGAATGTACATTGTATGCTCTCTTGGCATTCCTGTTTCTGAACTCAGCTGGGCAATTGTCTTATCTCCCTTTGAGAGAGATTCGGTTATGGCCTTTTTCTCTTTATTGAACTGTTTAAGGTTGTTCTTCACCTCTTCGGAAACCTTGCGCTCCTCGCGCAAAATTTTCACTGTCATAGTTTTTTCTTCAGACATATCATTTTTACGCTTTAAAGTGCAAGTACATCAATCATATCCTCAACATCGCGGTTAGTAAACGAGATGAGCTCTATTGAATCCGAAGGACAAACAGGCAGACACATTCCGCAGCCTTTGCAGGTACTCTTGTTAATTGAAGCCTTCTGACCGCCGGCAGTTTCAACCATCGCTACTGCATTATAAGGACATGCATTGCTGCAGGCATCACACCAGTTGCAGGTATCGGCATTTACATAAGCAATAATTGGCTCAAGCTCCAGCTCGCCCTTGCTCACAAATGAGTGAGATTTTGCTGCTGCCGAAAGCGAAGAGTTAACCGACTCCATCACATTCTTAGGACCCTGACAGGTTCCTGCGATTGTAATACCGTCAATTACAGTCTCAACCGGACGCAGTTTCATGTGAATCTCATTGTAGAAGTTGTCACGTCCCCTGGGAAGTTTAAAGAGATTTCCAATTGAGGTGTCGCTGTCCGGAACCATGCCGGTAACAAGAACAACAAGGTCTGCAATCACTTCAGACTCCCTCTTTTCGGTAAGAACATCCTGAGCCTTAACAGAAATTCCGCCCTCTGAAGCCGAGACTACCGGAGGTTTTTTGTCCATAAACTGGATATAAACATCTCCCTGAGCATTCGACTCCTTGTAGACAAGTTCCTGTTTGCCGTATGTGCGGATACCCTTGTGAAAGTGGAAGTTTTCAATTTCCGGAGCAATTGCCCTCACATCAAGCGAAGCCTGAACAGCTGCGGTACAGCAGTATCTTGAGCAATACTTGTTGTCACCCTTAACCTGACGGCTTCCAACACAATAGATGTATGCTATGGAGTTAATCTCCCTGCCGTTGTACAGCAGTTTACCGGATCCTCCTTCGGCAGCCTTTTTCTGACCGCTCATAAGTTTTCTGAATTCCGGAAGGGTAATAACATTTGGAACAGTTGCAAAGCCGAATTCCCCCTCTGCGGGTGCGTATGAGTTGAAGCCTGTTGCCACAAGCACAGATCCCGCATGAATCTCTTTCTCTGTATTTCCCTGAGGACCCGATATTCTGACTGTCAGCTTAAAATCCCCTATGTTTCCGCGGGATGCGATAACCTCGGCATTTGTAATGAGAGTTATTCTCTCTTCTGAGGCTACCTCTCTCTGCAGTCTTCCAAGAAGTTCCTTTCCAGATATATTCTCAGGGCTGATTGTTTCAAGAACATTAAGCTTTCCTCCAATTGTGCCTTCTCTCTCAATAAGATAAACATCATCATTCATCCTGGCCAGGGAGATTGCAGCCTTAAGACCTGCAACGCCCGCTCCAATAACAGCAACTGCCCTTTTGGACTCAATCACGATTGGTTCAAGCGATTCAGCCAGCTTTGCTTTGGCAATAGCTGCCCTTACAAGGTGGATTGCCTTTTCAGTAGCACCCGGTTTGTTGTCTGAGTGCGCCCACGAAGCCTGTTCGCGTATGTTTGCGTGTACGTAGTTGTATTTGTTCAGCCCCGCTCTCTCACTTACTCCCCTGAAGGTTGTAAGGTGAAGCTTTGGCGAGCAGCTGGCAACCACTATTCCGCTTAAATTGTTTTCCTTTATATCGGCCTCCATATCCTTCTGATTGGAATCACCGCAGGCAAACATTGTTGTTTTGGCCATTATGATGCAGTCTTCGTCTTTAACCGCTTCACGGACCCTTTCAATGTCTACGTAGTCGGAGATATTTCCGCCGCATGCACATATATATACACCAAGTTTCTTTTT
>PHDP01000061.1 GCA_002842655.1 Bacteroidetes bacterium HGW-Bacteroidetes-14 | reverse complement strand
TTACTCCAGATTCTGACCAGGTAGATGTTGAGGCGGAGGCCATTCTCTTTGAGAGCGGCCTCTTTGCCGTTTTACCTGCCGATATTCCTGAAAAGCTTGCTCTTGCTGCACTCGATGTGGCAGGTGCTCCTGCACAGGTGGACAGACTGGTAACAGAGGGTGATATTGTCTGTATTATTGGAGGAGGCGGGAAATCCGGAATTCTATGCTGCTATCAGGCAATGCAAAATACCGGACCTTCCGGAAAGGTGATTGTTGTGGAGTTCTCAAAAGAGAATGCACAAAGAATCATTGATCTGAATCTTGCAACAGATGTTATTGTGGCAGATGCGACAAATGTAATGGATGTATACAACAGAGTTATGGCAGTAACAGGCGGAAGAGGCTGCGATGTAACGGTGAACAATGTAAATGTTCCCTCAACAGAGATGACCTCAATTCTCATTACAAAAGGCCAGGGATGTGTATACTTCTTTTCAATGGCCACCAGCTTCACCAAGGCAGCGCTTGGAGCAGAAGGGGTGGGCAAGGATATCAACCTCATAGTGGGCAACGGATACGCAAAGGGACATGCAGACCTTACCCTTAATATTCTGAGGGAATCAAAACCAGTTAGAGAGTTATTTGAAAAACTATACTTATAGCAAAAGAGATGGCAGACAGCAGAAGAAAAATCCTCTTTCCCGAGGTGCCTGACGAACAGTGGAACGACTGGAAATGGCAATTAAAGAACCGAATAGAGACTCTTGAAGAGCTGAAAAAATATATTCCTCTTACAAGTGAAGAGGAGGAAGGTGTAAGCCGCTCTCTTCAGACATTAAGAATGGCAATTACTCCATACTATCTTACTCTTATTGATCCAAACGACCCAAATGATCCTGTTAGAAAACAGGCCATTCCTACCGGTTCAGAGACTCACATTTCGCCGGCAGATCTTTTGGATCCTCTGCATGAAGATGAGGATTCACCTGTAAAGGGTCTTACCCACAGATATCCGGACAGAGTTCTGCTGCTTATTACAGACATGTGTTCAATGTATTGCCGTCACTGCACCAGACGCAGATTTGCAGGTCAGACAGATGATGAATCGCCTTCAGATAATATCCAGAAGGCTATTGACTATATTGCCGCTACACCTCAGGTAAGAGATGTCCTCCTCTCAGGCGGAGATGCACTTATGGTTTCTGATGCAAAGCTTGAATCAATTATAAAGAGATTAAGGGCAATTCCTCATGTGGAAATAATAAGAATCGGGTCAAGGGTTCCTGTCGTTTGTCCTCAAAGGATTACAGATAAGCTTGTGGAGATGCTTAAACAATATCATCCAATCTGGCTAAATACACATTTTAACCACCCTAATGAGATTACTCCTGAGTCGAAGGCCGCATGTGAAAGGATGGCCAATGCGGGTATTCCTCTGGGTAACCAGTCTGTTTTGCTCAGGGGCGTTAATGACTGTGTTAATGTTATGAAGCGTCTCGTTCACGGACTTGTAAAAATGAGAGTAAGACCTTACTATATTTATCAATGCGACCTTTCTATGGGACTGGAGCACTTTAGAACTCCCGTTTCTAAAGGTATTGAAATTATTGAGGGTCTAAGGGGGCATACTTCTGGCTATGCTGTTCCTACTTTCGTAGTGGATGCTCCGGGAGGCGGAGGTAAAACTCCTGTTATGCCAACATATATTATCTCTCAGTCTCCGGGGAAAATTATCCTCAGAAACTTTGAAGGTGTTATTACAACTTATACAGAACCAACAGATTATAAAAACGAATGCGATTGTGAAGATTGCCGCACAAATGCTCCGGTAGAGGGTGTTGCCTCCCTTCATAAGGGTCAGCGACTCTCAATTGAACCGGCACATCTGGGCAGAAAAGAGAGATCGCACAAGCACTAGAAAACCATGCCGTTCATTCAGGAGATCCTTGGCTGCAAAAGCATTTCAGTTGTAGGACTCGAGAAGAACACCGGCAAAACAGAGTGTCTTAACTATATTCTCAGAAGATTACCGTCCAGCGGACTCACTGTTGCAGTGAGCTCCGCTGGGACAGATGGTGAAAGAGTAGATATGGTTACAGGTACCTCCAAGCCGGAAATTTTTCTCAGAGAGGGGATACTTTTCTCTACAAGTGAAAAGTATTACAGAGAGAGAAGATTAACATCAGAAATACTCTCTGTGTCAAGAAAGGGAACCTCAACCGGACGCATCGTAACAGCAAGGGTACTGACAGGCGGTAAAATTCTTCTCTCCGGTCATCCTGCAACAGAAGACCTCAAAAAATGGATTGAAGATGTTTCCGTCAGCCATGGAGCAGATTTGTCAATTATTGACGGAGCGCTTTCAAGACTTAGTATAGCATCTCCCGCAGTAACTGAAGGAATGGTTCTTGCAACGGGAGCAGCACTTTCTGCAAGCATGGATACGCTGGTTAGAAAAACAGCCTATACAGCTTCTCTCATAGCAATTCCTGCCACAGAGATAAGGATTGATAAAAGGGGAGATATGCCTTCCAAAGGCTTGTGGAGAGTTGAGAATGACGGGACTATGAACGCACTTGAACATGAATCCTCACTTACAGCTGGATCGATACTGCCGGAAGAGGTAAAGGGTGCTGAAGCAATTTACGCGTCGGGAGCTGTCACTGACAGATTTTTGAATCAGATGCAGACGCTGCTTGTAAAAGAGGGTATTCAATTAATAGTCAGAGATTTTACAAGAATATTTGCTTCGCAGGGACATTTTAACTCATTTATCAGATCCGGTGGCGTAATTAAAGTAGTGAACAGAAGCAAACTTATAGCAATTTGTGCAAACCCTGTTTCACCGGAAGGATTTATCCTGGATTCCTCAAAACTGTGCGGTTTGCTTGGGGATGCTACAGGTCTGCCAGTTTATGACATAATGAAAAGTGATTATGAAGCTTAAAACGATACTCGATTTGCCGTGCGGTATGCGTTTCATCTTTTCTGAGATGGAATTTGCCTCTTCATTTTCCGGTCAGGTACTCCTTGATTCGGTTATGAATACTACTCCGGCAGCTATTGAAGGCAGTTATAACGAGTTAAGAGAGTTTCTTTCACTTTATCAAACCATCGGCGGCTCCGCAACACTTGACAAGTGCAGGGCAGCTCTTCTGGATCTCAGAGATATCAGAAATACATTAACGGCTCTGGAGTCCGGAAAAGTTCCGGATGATGTGGAACTTTTTGAAATCAAAAATCTCGCTTTTATTTCAGAAAAAGTGAGGGGAATCCTGGCTCCAGTTAATCTTAAATCTGTAAATTTTCCTGACCTGGCAGATATAGTTTCTCTTCTTGACCCTGAGGGGCACGGAATTCCATCTTTTTATATTTATGATTCATTCGACAGTAAGCTTTCTGAACTTAGAAAAAAGATACGCAACTCAGGAGATGAATCAGGGGCAATTTTAGCGGAGTGCCTGATTATTGAGGCACGTGTGAGGGAGATGCTTGGAAACAGGCTTAAAGGCTCCGTTTTTGGCCTCAGGGAGGCTCTGATGTCCCTTGCAAAGGCAGATATTCTTATTTCCAAATCCATACTTACAAAAAAGCTGAATTTGACCATTCCGGAAATTGCAACAGGAATAAACAAATATTCATCTGTGTTTAATCCGGAGATTTCAGCAATTCTGAGCAGGGAGAATAAAACTTTCCAGAAAGTTAACATTGAACTGGATCTGAATAAACCCACCATTTTAACCGGAGCAAATATGGGTGGTAAAAGTGTTGTTCTTAAAACACTTGCCCTCTCTCAGTTCTTGTTTCAGTTTGGATTCGGAGTTCCTGCAGCAAGTGCAGAGATTACTCCTGTAGAAGAGATTCACTACTCGCCGGGAGACCTGCAGGATATGACGCGGGGGCTCTCCTCATTTGCCGCAGAAATGAAGATGGCAGACAGGCTGATAAAGAATTCGGCCCATGGCCATAAAATTCTTGCTCTTCTTGACGAGCCCGCAAGAACTACCAATCCTCAGGAGGGGACGGCGCTGGTCACCTCATTACTTAATATCCTTAACGGAAGGCCGGTTTTTGTTCTGGTGGCTACTCACTATAATGTTAAGGCGAAAGGATGTGCAAGAATAAGAGTAAAAGGACTTGAAGAGGGGAAAATGAACTATGAACTGATAGAGGCCGGTGAGTCGGCCCCGCCGAGGGAGGCTGTAAATATTGCCCTGTCACTCGGAATTGACCGGGAGTGGCTGGACGAGGCCATCAGGGTTATGGATGAGCAAAATAAAGAATAAACAAACATTGGTATCTGATATGCAGAGTAAATTAGGATTAGATTTTAAAAGAGTAGAGCATGCGCGGGGTGTTGCAGGAAAAATTGCGGCAGATGTGCAGGGTTTCGTTGAAGGCTATACAACGGTTGCTGTAGAAAGAACATTGTGCCGCCTTGCCGGAATTGACGGAGTTGATGAGAGTCAGGTTCCGCTTCCGAATGTGGTTGTTGATTTCATTAAAGAGCGTGGAGTTCTTGGTGAGGGAGTACTGTTTCATATTGGAAACGCCATGGTTGCGACAGGCTTGTCTCCTCAGGTGATTGCAGAGAAACTCTCTGCCGGTCAGCTTGATATTACAAGACTTCCCCTTGCACCTGCAGATAAAATCAATGAAGCAGTAATGAAAATTGCTGCAGAGAGCATTAAAATTATCAAATCGAGAAGAGAGCGCAGAGAGGAGTATCTGAAGACACTCGGAGAGGGCAAAAGGCCTTATCTGTATGTTATTGTTGCAACCGGAAATATATATGAAGATGTAATTCAGGCTGAGGCTGCTGCAAGGCAGGGAGCAGATATTATTGCAGTTATCCGTACAACCGGCCAGTCACTTCTGGATTATGTGCCTTTTGGTGCAACTACAGAGGGATTTGGAGGAACCTATGCTACTCAGGAGAACTTCAGAATTATGCGAAGCGCGCTGGACAAAACCGGCGAGGAGCTGGGAAGGTATATCAGACTTTGCAACTACTGCTCCGGACTCTGTATGCCGGAAATTGCAGTAATGGGTGCTCTGGAAGGGCTTGATGTCATGCTGAATGATGCTCTCTATGGTATCCTTTTCAGGGATATAAATATGCAGAGAACAATGGTAGACCAGTTCTTCTCAAGGGTTATTAATGGTTTTGCAGGCGTAATTATTAATACAGGTGAGGATAACTATCTCACTACAGCAGACGCATTTGAAGAGGCACACACAGTTCTTGCTTCTGATCTGATTAATGAGCAGCTCGCGCTTTTAGCAGGTTTACCTCAGCAGCAGATGGGGCTGGGACATGCATTTGAAATGGATCCAGATCTTGAAAACGGGTTCATTTATGAACTGGCTCAGGCGCAGATGACCAGGGAAATTTTCCCGGATGCTCCGCTTAAGTACATGCCACCTACAAAGTTTATGACTGGTAATATCTTTAAGGGACATATTCAGGATGCCCTCTTTAATATGGTTGGAATCTGGACAGGGCAGGGTATTCAGCTTCTTGGGATGCCAACAGAGGCTATTCACACACCATTCATGTCTGACAGATACCTCTCTATAGAAAATGCAAAGTATATCTTCAGCAATATGAGGAGTATAGGAGAGGAGATGGAGTTCAGAGAGGGTGGTATTGCAAGGTCAAGAGCGGCTGAAGTACTAAATAAGTCAATTGAAACACTTGAAAAAATCGAGAAAGAGGGACTCTTTTCTGCTTTGGAGAAGGGAATGTTTGGAGATGTGAAGCGTCCGAGAAACGGAGGTAAGGGTCTTGACGGTGTTGCACCAAAGGGTGGCAACTACATGAACCCATTTATTAACTTAATGCTGGGAGGTAAATAGTATGAGCGGCGGATTATATTCGATGCAATCTAAAGATTTTGACAAAACACTTGATCTTACGAGTGTAAAGCCATATGGCGATACAATGAACGATGGTAAAATTCAGCTTAGCTTTACTTTACCAGTTCCTGCAGGTGATGAAGCTATTGAGGCAGCAAAACAGCTCATTAAGAAAATGGGACTTGACAATCCTCAGGTAGTTTTCTACAAAGAGCTTATGCCGGGATTCACCTTTTTTAACTGTTACGGAAGCTGCACCCATACCGTCGACTACTCAACAATTTATGTTCCCAAAGTTGAGTCTGGTGTTATGGATATGCATGAAACAGATACCTTTATCAGGGAGCAGATAGGACGCAAACTGGTAATTGTTGGTGCCAGTACCGGAACAGATGCTCACACAGTGGGTATTGATGCAATCATGAATATGAAGGGTTATGCAGGTCACTATGGTCTTGAGAGATACGAGATGATAGAGGCATTCAATCTGGGGTCTCAGGTTCCAAATGACGAGTTCATCGCAAGGGCAATTGAACTTAAAGCAGATGCACTTCTTGTTTCTCAGACAGTAACCCAGAAGGATGTGCACATTAAAAACCTTGTTGAACTTGTTGAACTCCTTGAAGCAGAAGGATTAAGAGACAAAATGATTCTCGTGTGCGGAGGTCCGAGACTTTCTCATGAACTGGCAAAGGAACTTGGATATGATGCCGGTTTTGGAATGAACAGCTACGCAGATGATGTAGCCTCGTATATTGCACAGGAATTTGCAAAAAGAGCCTCAATAAAGTAATAATATTCAAACAGATATACTATGGACAAGAATCAGGTAAGAGAGGTAATCGCCAGAAGGGCTGCTCTTGAACTTAAAGACGGAGATGTCGTAAATCTGGGCATAGGACTGCCTACTTTAATTCCAAACTTTCTGCCGGAGGGTGTTAAGGTTACACTTCAGTCAGAGAACGGACTTCTGGGAATGGGTCCTGAGCCTGCACCGGGTTATGAAGACAAGTATTACACAAATGCCGGAGGAGGATTCATTACCTATTTTCCGGGAGCATCATGCTTTGACAGCTCGATGTCATTTTCAATAATCAGGGGAGGGCATGTTGACCTGACTTTTCTTGGAGCGCTTGAGGCAGATGAAAAGGGAAATCTGGCCAACTGGATGATTCCAGGCAAAAAAACCCCGGGCATGGGAGGAGCAATGGATTTGATAGTAGGTGCAAGAAGAGTAATTCTTGCAATGGAGCATACTGCTAAGGGCGCGCATAAGATTCTGAAACAGTGCAATCTGCCGCTTACAGCTGCAGGCCAGGTTAATATGATTATTACAGAAATGGGAGTTATGGAAATTACTCCTGAAGGAATTGTGCTAACCGAAATTCACCCTGAATTCACTGTTGAACAGGTCCAGGAGGCAACAGGCGCAAAACTTATTATATCGGACAAACTAATCAAAATGAGGTCATAAATATGAAAAAGGTATTTATTGTCGCTGCAAGAAGAACAGCAATAGGCAAATTCATGGGATCATTATCTCCTTTTACACCGGGAGAACTTGGTGCTAAAGTTATTAAAGAGGTAATTAAAGATAGCGGAATCAGCCCTGATAAGGTAGATTCGGTAATTGCAGGAAATATTCTCTCGGCAGGCCAGATGCAGGGTGTTGCAAGACAGGCTTCTGTATATGGAGGAATCCCTCACGAAGTTCCGGCTTACTCAATTAATATGGTTTGCGGCTCAGGAATGAAGGCAGTTATGAATGCCTATGCCGAAATCCTTTCAGGTGCGGCAGATGTAATCATTGCAGGAGGTACTGAATCAATGACCAATTCTGGATTCGTAATGTCAGGTGCAATCAGAACGGGGAATAAAATGGGTAATATCCAGGCAGTTGACCATATGGTTACTGATGGTCTTACCGATGCGTTTAACAAATACCATATGGGTATAACTGCAGAAAATATTGCAGAAAAGTATGGAATTACCCGTGAGCAGCAGGATGAATTCTCATTTGCTTCCCAGCAGAAGGCTATTAAGGCTGTAGATGGAGGAGTATTTGACAGTGAGATTGTTCCAGTTGAAATTGTTACCAAGAAAGAGACAACTGTTTTTGCAAAAGATGAGTATCCAAACAGGGGTACATCTGTGGAAAAACTGGCTCAGTTAAAACCTGCTTTCAAAAAAGATGGTACTGTAACTGCCGGAAATGCTTCAGGTGTTAATGACGGAGCTTCTTTTGTTATGGTTGTCAGTGAAGAGGCTGTTAAAAATTATGGGTTAAAACCTCATGCAGAGATAGTTGCTGTAGGACAGGGAGGTGTTGATCCTGCATATATGGGTCTTGGACCTGTACCGGCAATCCGCAAGGCACTTGCTAATGCAGGGATGAAACTGTCTCAGATGGAACTTATTGAGTTAAATGAAGCATTTGCTGCACAGTCTCTTGGCGTTATCCATGAACTAATAGCCGAACACGGTGTTACAAGAGAGTGGATAAACGAAGTTACAAATATCAACGGTGGCGCAATTGCTCTGGGACACCCAATAGGTGCTTCAGGAAACAGAATCATTGTTACTTTAGTTCATGCCCTTAGGGCAACCGGAAAAGAGTACGGCCTTGCATCTCTTTGCATTGGCGGTGGTATGGGTACAGCTGTCGTTTTAAAGAGAGTTTAAAACATACTGAGATATGAAAAGAGTATTTGTATTGTTCCTGCTGGCCGTTATGCTGGCAGGAACAAACATTGCTTCCGGAAGCAATGACAACAAAAGAGAGTTCAGGGGAGCATGGTTCCCTACTGTGGTTAATACCACATGGAAGAGCATGACTACTGATGAAATCAAAGCAGATATTCTACATCATCTCGATATATTTAAAAGTCTTAATATTAATGCTGTAATCTTTCAGGTAAGGCCCCAGGCAGATGCACTCTTTGTCTCAGCCCTGGAACCCTGGAGCAGATTCATTACCGGAACACAGGGCAAGGCTCCGGAACCATTTTTTGACCCTGCTGCATTTGTCATAGAGGAGTGCCATAAGCGCGGAATGGAATTTCATGCATGGTTCAATCCCTACAGAGTAACTTCCAACAAGGATGAAATACTTGCTCCCGGTCATCTCTTTTTCAGAAAACCGGAGATGTTTCTCCGTTACGGTCCTCAGATCTATTTCGATCCGGGCAGACCTGAATCAAGAGAGCACCTTGTTGCTGTAATTGCAGATTTTGTAAAGCGTTACGATCTGGATGCCGTACATTTTGACGATTACTTTTATCCTTACAGACTTCCATATCTGGAGTTTCCGGATGAAGAGTCATTTCTGCTCTACCACAAGGCCGACGGATTTGACCGCTTTGACAAAAATAACTGGAGAAGAAACAATGTAAACAGGCTGGTTAAAGAGCTGAATACTACTATCAAGTCAATCAAGCCCTGGGTGAAATTCGGAATAAGTCCATTTGGTGTTTGGCGCAATGACAGTGTTGACCCTCTGGGATCACAGTCCACTTCCCTTCAGACAAACTATGACGATCTTTTTGCTGATATCCTCCTCTGGATGAAAGAAGGCTGGATAGACTACAACGCTCCCCAGCTCTACTGGGAAATTGGTCATGCAAGGGTAAACTATCTTCCGCTTGTAAAATGGTGGGCAGACAACAGTTACGGAGTTAACCTCTATATTGGTCAAAGTATATGGAATCAGCTGGAGATTAAAAACCGCAACGGGGATCTTGTAAATCAGCTTTTCAGAAAAATGGCCCTGGTAAAAGAAAATGAAAAAGTTGACGGAAATATATGGTGGTCGGGACTTGGCTTTCAGGGACAACCAAAGCTGATGGACTCCCTTAGCGCAAACTACCAGAGGTATCCTGCCCTTATGCCAAAATATGAACATATTGACACAATTCCTCCTTCTCCTCCTTTAAATGTAAGGTTTAAAAACGGGACAATCAGCTGGGATATTTCAAAATATTTAGATGAAATGGATAAACCGGTTTACTGGGTTGTTTATAAATTCAGAAAAGACGAGAAAGCCGATATTTCATCGCCTTCCAGAATTGAGGCAATTTTGAATGTTCCAAATTATAAAACAGGGAAGGAGAGAGGCTTTAAATATGTTATAACTGCCCTTGACAGGCTTCAGAATGAGAGCGAGCCGTCAGCGGCTGTTTTCAGATGATTTCTCCAGATCTGCTTTTGATTTTGAAGTCAGAACAAGATAAACACCAATAAAAATAAGAGCTGCAGATACCGGTTTTGTCCAGTTAAGAACATCTTGTCCTATTGCGATTGCAATCATAGAGGCCAGCACAGGCTGGATATAATTAAACATGCTCACAGTAGTTGGTCTTAGCAACTGAAGGGCAAATGCAACAAGCAGATAGGCGGCAAAAGTACCCATCAGCAGAGCATATCCAAGTTCCAGCCAGACAGTCAGTCCGGCTCCGGGTGCCACATAAACATATTTGTAAGTAAAAGGCAGAGCCACCACTGCTCCGTAGAAAAATGTCCATTTCATTACATGAACCGGCGAGTGCTCCATCATCAAAGGCCTTATAATAACCAGATAAAGTGCATAAACAAAGCAACTTATAAGAACAGTAAGATTACCCTCAAGGGTACCGGTCTGTTCAAAATGGCCATATTGAGCAGTGTAAAGTATAAGAGCAGCCCCCATCATTCCAGTAATCACACCCGAAGCCTTTTTGAACGAAACAGGCTCCTTGATTATTATTGCTGCAAATATCATGGTTATGATAGGAGTGATTGTAATTATCAGTGATGCATCTACAGGCGATGTTTTTGCAAGTCCGGCCAGAAATGAAAGCTGATTTGCAGCGGTACCCATGATACCGGCAAGCAGAAGAGTTGCATGCTCCCTGGGAGTGAACTGCTTTCCTTTGTCAGGTACAATAAATGACAAAATAAAGAAGGAGATAAATGCAAAAGTTATCCGGAGCTGAGAGAGACCAAAGGGATCAATCCACATTGGTGTGATCTCCCTGGAGACAGGCATGTTAACTGCAAAAAGAGCATTGGCAAGAAGTATTAATACCACTCCTCTGCTTTTAGGTGATAAGCCGGAAAACCATTTTATCATACCTGATGTTTCTTTTCAGAGATTTCATTAGACCTTCTTACTATTTCTGAAGCCTTTTCAATTGCCAGCTGAATATGAGGGAATATGTTCTCTTTGCCAATTTCATCTGCAAGCCCGGATTTTGTAAGTGTAAGCAGTACAGATTCATTTACCCCGGATAAAATCATCTGAACTTTTTCTCTTTTTGACCTTTTCCAAAGATTACGCAGGTTGTTTACTCCTGTTGAATCCATAAACGGAACTTTCCTCATTCTGATGATTCTTACCTTCACAATGTGGTGAGAGGCCACATCAATTTCGTCAAGTTTGCTTGCAAGGCCAAAGAAAAACGGCCCGTCTATTTCATATACCTCAACTCCTTTTGGAATGTCAAGTATCTCAACATCTGAAGTATACTCACTTCTCTCTGTGCCCGGTATGAACGAAGCATCTACCTGAGTAATGCTTGATGATTCGGAAATCCGCTTGACAAACAGTATAATTGCAAGTACTACACCCACTTCTATTGCTACAGTAAGGTCAATAATAACAGTCAGGAAGAAAGTGAGAAGCAGTACTGCAACATCTGCCCTGTGACCCTTTAGCATTCCTTTGAATGTTCTCCACTCGCTCATGTTGTAAGATACAATTATGAGGATTGCAGCAAGTACGGATAGCGGAATATAGACCGCGTATGGCATTAGGAACAGGAAAATCAGGATAAGTACAATTGCGTGGATAATCCCGGCAACCGGGGTTTTTCCGCCGTTATTGATATTTGCCATGGTTCTGGCAATTGCTCCTGTTGCAGGAATACCTCCAAAGAAGGGGGTAATTATGTTCGCAATTCCCTGGCCAATAAGCTCAGTATTGGAATCATGTTTTTTACCGGTAACGCCATCTGCAACCATAGCTGCAAGTAAAGATTCGATTGCACAAAGCAAGGCTATTGTAATTGCAGGCTGGAAGAGCATTTTAACAGCTTCAAAGTCAATTTCCGGGGTCTCTGGTTTTGGAAGCGGAATCCCGCCTGCAAGTTCTGGAAACTTGCTGCCAATTGTTGCAAACTCAATGCCTGCGAATTTTGAAAGAACGATGGCTATTATGGTTCCGGCAAAAATCGCAACAAGTGATCCCGGAATTTTTGCGGTTACTTTTGGCCACAGAATAATTATGAGCAAACTTATTAAGCCAAGACCGGCCTCCCAGAAATTAACAGTTGAGATATTCTCAAAATATGCAATCCATTTGGGAATGAACTCAGATGGCACTTCTGCCATTTGAAGTCCAAAAAGGTCTTTAATCTGAGTTGAAAAAATCACAAGTGCAATACCGCTGGTAAAACCAACTACTATTGGATAGGGGATAAACCTTATTATTGACCCAAGCTTGAAAACACCCATTGCAACAAGCATAATACCTGCAAGAACTGTTGCAATTATGAGCCCGGATATACCATACTGGGAAACAATCCCGTAAACGATTACAATGAAAGCACCTGTGGGTCCGCCAATCAGAAAGTTGGAACCCCCAAAAACAGACATCAGCAAACCTGCTACAATTGCAGTGATTAATCCCTGCTGCGGTGTTACGCCGGAGGCTATACCAAAGGCTATTGCCAGAGGCAGTGCAACAATTCCAACAATTATACCGGCGATTAGGTCGGAAGTAAATGTTTTTTTAGAATATGCCCCCTTTTTAAAAAGGGAAAAGAATTTCGGCTGAAAAGCCGAAGCAAATTTAAAGTCCATCACTCCTTTTATTGATTGAGGGTGC
>PHDP01000167.1 GCA_002842655.1 Bacteroidetes bacterium HGW-Bacteroidetes-14 | reverse complement strand
GTTTGTCTGCCTGTAACCTGTAATTGTTGAGTCGTTCTCTACCCTCACAAATGTCCACACATTCTTCCCCTCATAATTGTAAATCCCGTGAACCAGATCAAGAATTATATGGGCACTGTCACTTTTTGGAAATGTATATCTGTGAATACCAACCCTGGTGGTTGCAGCAAGTTCGGCCTCAATGCCGTGGTCATTCAGATGAACCCTGTAGTATCCAGGCTCTGCCATCTCCCTCTTGTGTGAAAAGGAGCTTCTGAAGCCACTCTGCGGATTTTCTGCCGTTCCGGGGTTAAGCTGAAGCCTCCCTGTCGTTGGCATAATCAGGATATCTCCCAGGTCTGAATGGCCTGTTCCGCTAAAGTGCGTATGGCTGAAGCCCACAATTGTCCTGTCTGAATACTGGTAACCGGCGCAGTATCTGTATACATCCTTGTTGTATTTTCCTCCCGATTCATAGCTTAAGGTATCTGTGTCGGGACTTAACTGTACCATTCCAAAGGGCATTGAGGCCCCCGGGTAGGTGTGTCCCATTTTATCAGTACCAATGAATGGATTTACATATTGGGCAAGGTTGCCCTGAAGCATAAAGAATGTTGCAATTGTAAAGAGGAGGTTCATCTCAGATGTTTTTCAGTTTCCGGGACTAAAGGTAAGCAACGAAAACCATCCGGCAAAAACTACATTATTGCAATTCCAAGCTTTTTCTGTTCAAGAATAATCTCATCTGGCCAGATGCCAACCTGCACTTCACCTATATGGCTTTTTCTCAAAAGGAACATGCAAAGTCTCGACTGGCCGATTCCTCCACCTATGCTCTCCGGCAGTTCTCCTGCAAGCAGCATTGAGTGGTACGCCAGCTTGCTCTTTTCGGGACAATTTCTGATTTCCAGCTGTCTCTTCAAAGCCTCTCTGTCTACCCTTATTCCCATTGAGGAGAGTTCAAAAGCCCGCTTAAGAACCGGATGCCATACAAGTATATCTCCGTTCAGGCTCCAGTCGTCGTAATCTGCAGCTCTTCCGTCATGGGACTTTCCGTCAGAGAGCGCTCCGCCGATTCCGGTAATAAAGACTGCTCCAAGCTTGTCTGTAATCATGTTTTCACGCTCCTTTGCCGAAAATACCGGGTACATGTCAAGCAGCTCCTGAGAGTTAACAAATGAAATTTTTTCAGGCAAAACAGGTTGCAGTTCCGGATAGATTTCAAAGAGCTTTTTCTCGAGCTCCCTGATTACTGCATAGATTTTTTCAACGCAACTCATAAGATATGAAAGAGTGCGCTCATGCTTTTCAATTCGCAGCTCCCAGTCCCACTGATCTACATAAAGTGAGTGAATTGAGGTGAAATCTTCATCGGGGCGAAGCGCCCTCATATCTGTAATTATTCCCTCTCCGCAGGCGGCACCTGTCTGCATCAGCCTTACTCTCTTCCATTTTGCAAGTGAGTGCACAACAACAGCCCGCCTCTCCTGCATTGCCTTCACAGGAAATGAAACCGCTCTTTCAAAGCCGTTCAGATCGTCATTAATGCCTGTTCCGTCCATAACGGCTATTGGGGATGATACCTTTACGAGGTTGAGCTCTTTCTCCAGAGCTGCAGAAAATGACTCTTTTACAAAGGCGATTGCCTTTTCGGTTTTAAGAATTTCCGGTTTCATAATGTTGGTGATTTGGTACAAAAAAAAAGCCCCCTGCAGAGTGCAGAAGGCTAATATTTATAAAAAGGGTTAGTTGAATTTACATGTTAAAAAACAATAGCCTCCCGCT
>PHDP01000166.1 GCA_002842655.1 Bacteroidetes bacterium HGW-Bacteroidetes-14 | reverse complement strand
ATCTGTAAATGTGTAGATTATATCATGGGTTCCAGGGCCTGCTATAGCCGGATTAAATGTATTGTTTGTTACTCCAATTCCCGAGTATGTTCCTCCTTCCGGTAATCCGCCGGTAAGAGCAATGGTTGACCAATCATCGCAAAGTGTATCAGGCTCAAAGATTCGCCATGTAACTTCAGGAAGAGCATTTACAAATAAGTTCAATATATTCGATTCAACAGGATTTTCATTGGTACAAAGCTCACTTGAAGTTAAAATGAGTGAAACCATATCTTCATTCTCTGGTAAATAAGAAAAATCAGGATTGTTGTCTCCGCTTTCTATTCCATTTACAAACCATTGATAGTCTGGTGTATCACCCCCATTAACCGTTGTTGCCACAATAGTAATATAAGTGCCAGCACAAACAAAATTGGCATCAGGTGTTATGGTAACACCTGGAGTAACTGTGGCATTTTCAGTAATTACTGCATTGCCTGTCATGAGCGTTGTGCCAGAATCGTTGGTTCCAGTAACAGTGTAAGTTCCTGAAAGTTGATTACCAAAACTTATGGCAGAACCGGTGCCTGCAATGGTAGGCGATTGTGCAACATTATTTCTAAAGAGAGTATAAGTAACTGTAAGTTCTGAACCTGACAGCCCTACCTCACGACCATCACTACCTTCGCAATAGGAGCCTCCACCGGTAACGCTATAAGCCAAAGGGAAATCCGGGTTGTATGATTCTCTGCCTGTAAATGTGCCAAACGAAGTTAAGCCATTGGCAGTCAATTGGTGAAGCGAAGTATTGGCAACATCATATTGATCAACTGTTGGAGCAACCCGGTAGCAATACAAATTACTCTCTATTCCTGTTACATCGGCAGGAACATAATCAAATTGTGTGTTGCAGGCAAAGTCAGTAATTCCGGATGAACTGATATTCCAGTAGCGGTTCAGGTAACTGCCCGAGGTACCGGGATAAGCTGCATTAACAAGGTTAACGCCAGCATAGCCATCGGTAAAGGTTCCTGAAGTAAAATTCAGGGTTACCGGTGAATATTCAGCGGTTCCGGTATTGTCGCCGATAGGGAAGGTAAAACTACCGGGGCTAGTAAAAATCTTTCTTACTTCGCCTGAACTATTGGCTACAATCATATTGCCGGCAGAAGGAGTGCCAGAAATTGTGGCAGAAGTGTCAAGTGTGAGGTTTTTATCCTCAAGGTGCAAAAAGCCGTTTAACAAACCCAAGCTACCGGTTACTGTAATGTCAGAGGCCATATTGAGTCCGGCTTCACTGCTATTAATAATTATCAGATTGTTGTAGGAGCCACCCGGTTCAAAGTTTTCATCCCAGGGATTGAAAATTGTTTGGTGAGAATTGCCAATATACTCAACTGTGCTGTTTAATCCAACCGCCAAGTTTCCAAGATAGGGAGCAGCAGGGAAAACATTACCACCTAATTTTAACAAGCCTTCATTTACAAATAAAGACTCCCAATCATCGCCGCTGCTTCCTCCCAGTAAATCACCACCAATCGTCACTACCCCATTATTTTCAATATATCCAAATCCCGGGCTGATAATCAAGTCGCCTGTAACTGTGAATGCACCCTCATTGGAGAAATTCGTGCCTTCACCACTAAATGAATCAATACTTGAAAGATCCGCATCCCCATTCACGGTAATGCTGGCTTCATAGGTTTCCCAGTTTTCGTTAATAATTGTAATGCCTTTTTCAGGGTGAGGTACAATGTTACCATTGATGGTAATTGTTCCCCCTTCCGAGTTGTTGATTAATAT
>PHDP01000060.1 GCA_002842655.1 Bacteroidetes bacterium HGW-Bacteroidetes-14 | reverse complement strand
TGAAAAATTTGTCATCTGTAATGCCGATGAGGGAGAACCTGGAACCTTCAAGGACAGGGAAATTCTATCGAGAGTGCCATTTAAGGTTCTTACGGCTATTGCAATTTGCGGTCATGTTATTGGCGCAAAGAGAGGATTCATTTATCTGAGGGGAGAGTACTTCTTCCTTAAGAACGAACTTAACAAAGCTATCAGCGAATTTGAATTCTTCTGCAAGGAGATCAAATTCGATTTTTCCATCAGCATCTTTATGGGAAGCGGTGCATATATCTGCGGAGAAGAGACTGCTCTTTTCGAATCCATGGAAGGTAAAAGGGGAGAACCAAGAAACAAGCCTCCTTTCCCTTCTGTTTGCGGATATATGGGAAAACCTACAGTAATTAATAATGTAGAGACTTTAGCCCACACATTTACAATTTTCAAATATGGCTCCAAAAGGTTTTATGACCTGGGGGTTCAGTTTTCGAGAGGAACAAAACTCTTCTCTGTATCGGGAGATACTCCAAAGCCGGGCATATATGAGCTTGAGCTGGGAATGTCCCTTGCAGATTTTGTAGAGGAGTTTGGAGATGACGATACCAAAGCCGTTCAGGTGGGAGGCGCATCGGGATTCCTTGTTCCAAGAAAGAAATTTTCAGAGACCAGTATTGGTTTTCAGGGTAAACTGGTTGGAATTTCGCTCCCTACCGGAGGATCTATGATGATCTTTAACAGTTCCCGCTCAATGTATAATGTCCTTGACAATTATCTCAACTTCTTTGCCGAGGAGTCCTGCGGCCAGTGTACCCCTTGCCGGGTAGGCTGTCAGCAGTTGCTCAGAGGAATTAAGGCTGTCAAGAGAGGAGAGAAGAATGCCCAGTATCTGGACAAACTGCTCAAGCTTGCAGAGACAATGCAGTTTACTGCAAAATGCGGTCTCGGCCAGTCTGTAGCAAACTCTTTTGCCTCAATAGTTGAGAATTTCAGAGAGGAGATGATTTACTAATTCTGAAAATTAAATGTCATGGGAAATAAACTAAAAATAACAATCAACGGCGAAACAGTCGAGGTCGAAAAGGGAACCTCGATTCTTGATGCCGCAAAGCAGGTAGGTGTGATTATTCCTACTCTTTGTTATCACAAAGACCTGTGTGTTGCCGGTAATTGCCGGGTTTGTGTTGTTGAGATTGCAGGTCAGAAAAGGCTTGCAGCAGCATGCGCCACTCCTTGCGAGGAGGGTATGGATGTACTTACAAACACACACAAGGTCAGAAATTCACGCAAGCACATTATTGAACTCTTGCTTTCTGAGCACAATGCAGACTGTACCAGCTGTTACAAAAACGGAAACTGCGAACTCCAGCTGCTCGCATCTGAGTATAAAATCATGAATCAGGATTTTATCCATCTGGTGCCGTTCAAAAATTACACAGTGGATATGTTCTCGCCTTCCATTATCAAGGACGACAGCAAATGCATCAGATGCCAGAGGTGCGTCAGAACCTGTGCAGAACTTCAGAGTGTAAACGCTCTTACAATGTCATACAAGGGAGAGCATGCCAAAATTACAACCTTCTTTGAGAAATCAATGAACGATGTTGTCTGCACAAATTGCGGCCAGTGTATAAATCACTGTCCTACCGGGGCGCTTGTGGAGAAGAACTACATTGAAGAGGTGTGGAGTGCAATTGCAGACAAAAACAAGTATGTTGTTGTTCAGACTGCTCCTGCCGTAAGGGTTGGACTGGGCGAAGAGCTGGGATTTGACCCCGGAGAGAGGGTAACCGGTAAAATGGTTGCTGCCCTTAAGCGTCTTGGCTTTGATGCCGTAATGGACACAGACTTCACTGCAGACCTCACAATTATGGAGGAGGGCACAGAGCTGCTTACCCGCCTTAAAGGAGCACTGGTTGATAAAAATCCCGATATAAAACTGCCAATGGCTACATCCTGTTCACCTGGCTGGATTAAATTCATTGAACATATGTATCCGGACTATCTTGGGAATCTATCTACCTGCAAATCTCCTCAGCAGATGTTTGGTGCTCTGGTTAAAACCTATTATGCTAAGGCAAGAAAAATTGAACCGGACAAAATTGTATCGGTTTCAATTATGCCTTGCACAGCTAAAAAGTTTGAAGCCAGCAGGCCCGAGATGCACGACAGTGGTTACCGCGATGTTGACTATGTTCTCACCACAAGGGAGCTTGCCATCATGATTAAGCAGGCAGGAATTGACTTCATGAAACTAAATGATATGCATTACGACAGGCTCATGGGAGAATCCACAGGTGCCGGAGTTATCTTTGGTGCAACAGGTGGTGTAATGGAGGCTGCACTTCGTACTGCATACGAGCTGGTGACCGGAAGAGAGGTTCCGTTTGAAAATCTTAATATAAATCCGGTCAGAGGCATGGAGGGAGTAAAGGAGGCATCGGTTAAAATTGAAAAACCTCTTTCTGAATGGTCCTTCCTGGAAGGTGTGGAACTAAGGTGCGCAGTTGCACATGGACTTGTAAATGCCAAAAAGGTTATGGATGCAATAAAAGCCGGAAAGGCAAATTATCACTTCATAGAGTTTATGGCGTGTCCGGGAGGTTGTCTGGGAGGAGGAGGTCAGCCTATACCTACCAGTCCGGAAATCCGCAAGAGGAGAGCAGAGGCAATTTATGCAGAAGATGCTGGGATGCCGCTCAGAAAATCGCATCAGAACCCTGAGGTTGTAAAAATATACAAGGATTTTCTGGGAAAACCACTTGGTGAAAAGTCTCACCATCTGTTACATACAAAATACGTTCCTAGAAAACGATATTGAAAGTGTAATTATTATGAATTGAAAGGGATTTGTTATCAAATCCCTTTCTTTTTTGAAAAAATTGTAATAAATTTACCACACAAAGTATTTTTTACGGCTTGTTCGGGGGAGATAATATTTTGCAGATCCATTGTGCCAGTGTACCAGATGACTATACGCTAAGCAGGATTGCTCAAAATAAATCTTGTATAATATTCAATATTACCACATTTAATAAACGAGCCAATGAACGCAACCGTAGAAAGTCGAGTCGATACGGCTATTATCGACGAGATTATCTCCAGGCACAAAGGGAAACCGGGCGAACTCCTCACTGTAATGGAAGAGGTACAGGAGGCAAGCGAATTCAAGTTTCTGGACGATGCCAGCATGGAGTATCTCTCCTCTCAGACAAGAGTGCCACTTTCGAGAATTTACAGCGTGGCAACTTTTTACTCATTCTTTAACCTCAAACCACAGGGAAAACACTCTTTGATTGTATGCAGGGGAACTGCATGTCACACAAAGGGATCAAAAGTCCTTCTGGACGATTTGGCATTGCTGCCGGGCTGCAAAGAGGCCTTTGATTCCGGCGAGACAACATTTACTACCGAAGATAAACAAATCACTGTCAAGACGGTAGCCTGCTTTGGCCAATGTGCCCTGGCACCGGTAGTTGCAGTGGACGGAGTAATCTACAGTAATGTGACTTCCGAACAGATCAAGAAACTATTACAAAACTTACAGGAGGACAACAAAGATGAGAATTTCAGACTTAGCTAAGCTAACCAAATTGAGAGAGCAGGCAGCCGGGAAAATATTGCCGGCAAAACCTTATATCGCCATTGGTATGGGTACCTGCGGAATCGGACGCGGAGCCGAGCTTCTGTTCGACAGTTTTGAGAGAATCATCAAAGAGCGAAATCTTGACATCATTCTTAAAAAGACAGGATGTTTCGGATTCTGCTCAGAAGAGCCTCTTGTAAATATATATATGCCTGGATTTCCTCTTATAATAATGCACAATGTTTCAGACATTGATGTAATTCCTATTATCACAGGTATTCTGAAAGGAATTATGCCTTACAGGAATGTACTCTGCAGAATTGAGGAGTGGGATTTCCTTACCGGAAAATTCGAATTCGGGAAAGGACTTACAGATTATCCGCTGTGGAACGAAGTTCCGTTTTTCAAATGGCAGAAAAAGATTGTACTGCGCAACTGCGGTCTTATTGTTCCTGATGACATTGAAGAATACGTTGCCGTAGGCGGATTCTTCCCTCTTTACAAGGCTCTTCGCGAAATGAATCCAGCATCTGTAATTGAAGAGGTTAAATCATCAAAACTCAGGGGAAGAGGTGGCGCTGGTTTTCCTACCGGAGTCAAGTGGGAGATGATGGCAAAAAAGGAGGCTCCTCAGAAATATATTATCTGTAACGCAGATGAGGGAGACCCGGGTGCATTCATGAACCGTAACGAGATCGAAAGTGACCCGTTTATGCTTGTTGAGGGAATGACCATTGGTGCCTTTGCAATGGGCGCATCAAAGGGTGTTGTTTACATAAGGGCAGAGTATCCGCTTGCGGTAAGGCGCCTCAAAAGTGCTATTGCTCAGGCTAAGGAATACGGATTGCTTGGAGAAAACATTTTCAACTCAGGGTTCAGCTTTGATATTGACATAGTAGAAGGAGCAGGTGCATTCGTATGCGGTGAAGAGACAGCTCTCATTCACAGTATTGAGGGTAAATCAGGAAGACCGACGCCTCGCCCGCCATATCCGGCTGAGAAGGGTTTGTATGGGATGCCTACCAATATCAACAATGTTGAGACATGGTGTAACATTCCGGTTGTTTTGTCAAAAGGCGGAGAGTGGTTTACCGGAACGGGCACAGAGAAGAGTGCCGGAACAAAAGTTTTCTCGCTGGTAGGAAAGGTGAAAAACACCGGACTTATTGAGCTTCCGCTGGGATCTACGCTTGAGACAATTGTATTCAAAATTGGTGAGGGAACCGGAACTCAGAAGAGGGTAAAGGCAGTTCAGACTGGTGGCCCTTCCGGTGGCTGTATACCTGTTGAATACCTCAACACACCGGTTGACTACGAATCACTGAACTCTCTGGGTTCTATAATGGGCTCAGGCGGAATGGTTGTTATGGACCAGGACAACTGTATGGTTGATGTTGCAAGATACTTTACCGAATTCTCAAACGGCGAGTCATGCGGTAAATGTACTCCATGCCGCGAAGGACTTGCCCAGACACTAAAGATTATAAACAAGTTTACTCAGGGAAAGGCGACCGAAGCAGATATTCACTCACTTGAGACACTTGGAAAAGTGATTAAAAGTACTGCTCTTTGTGGTCTCGGACAGACAGCACCTAATCCTGTTCTCACTACTCTCCGCTATTTCAGGGACGAGTATGACCACCATATGATTGAGAAGAAGTGCGAACCGGGCGTTTGTCAGGAGCTGTTCAGTGCGCTGTGTGAAAACAGCTGTCCGCTTCATATGAATATCCCTAGATATCTGCAGCTGCTTAAAGAGGATAAGCTTCAGGATGCATTTGAATCTACCCTGAGGGACAATCCGCTTCCATCTTCAATTGGACGTATCTGTCACTTCCACTGCCAGATGAAATGCCGCCGCGAAAGTATAGATGCTTCTGTATCTCAGGGAGATATTCACAGATATATTTCAGATACAGCCTATACTGAGGGTTTTGCAAAGAATGTTTATGAGAGGCTCATTAAAACCAAACTTCCGCTAACTCACAAGAAAATTGCAATAGTTGGCTCGGGACCTGCCGGCCTCACAGCTGCATATTACCTTGTAAGGCTTGGACACGATGTTACAATTTTTGAATCAGAATCAGAAGCGGGAGGTATCCTCAGGTGGGGAATTCCAAAATACAGGCTTCCGCTTGAAATTCTGGACAGAGAGATTAAGTTTATCAAAGAACTTGGCGTTAACTTCGTTTTCGAAACCAGAATAGGAAAGGATATTCAGATGGCAGATCTCGAAAGAGATTACAACGTTATTATACTTGCAATTGGTGCTCATAAGGATGTGTCTCTGGGAATCAACGGCGGAGAGCTTAACGGAGTGCTTTCAGGAATGGAATTCCTTAAGACTGTTGCAAGGGATATTAAACCTGATATAGGCAAGCATGTTGTTGTTGTGGGAGCAGGAAATGTTGCTATTGATGCAGCCCGCTCTGCACAAAGATTTGGTGCCGAGGTAACAGTTGTCTACAGGCGGATGAAGTCAGATATGCCTGCAAACAAAGATGAAATTAAGGGGGCAGAGATAGAGGGTGTAAACTTCCTCTTCCTGTGCAATCCAAAGGAGATTCTTGCAGATACAAACGACAGGGTGAGAGGAATCGAACTCATGAAGATGGCCTGCGGAGATATTGACCTTTCAAACAGACGCAAACCTGTTCCTACTGGAGAATCCTTTATTCTTCCTTGTGATACAGTGATTATGGCTGTTGGAGAAGAGGTTGATGCCTCCTTTGTTAAGGAGTACGGAGTGAGAGTAGCCAGCAACGGCAACATAGACTCAGATCACTTTTCCTTTATCACCAACCACCCTAAAATCTATGCAGTGGGAGACGCGGTTACAGGTCCCGCAACTGCAGCAGAAGCAATGGGCATTGCCAAGAAAGCCGCCGAGGTTATTGACTACAAGCTAATGAACAAGAGGCGCTTCCATAAGTTATTCCGCGGATTTGACTACAGCGACGAAGTTCCGCTCAAACCTGAAGGGGGCAACCGTCACTACACCTTCAAGCGTCCGCTTGAGGAGAGAATCGGCAATTTCAACGAAATTAACCTTGGTTACTCAAAAGAACAGGCATACGAAGAGGCTTCAAGATGTCTGCGCTGCGATGTCAGGGTTATAGTTAACACAGAGGAGGAATAATTATGGAAAAGAAAACAATCAACATTACTATTGACGGACAGAGCTTCCAGATAGGAGCCGGCAAGACAATTCTTGAGGGTTGCAGGGAGGTCGGAGTAAAGATTCCTTCGCTTTGTTACCTTAAGGATGTATCGTCAAATGCCTCATGCGGAATATGCGTAGTTGAGGTTAAGGGAGCTAAATCTCTTGTACGCTCTTGCGTAACCCAGGCTTCAGAGGGTATGGAGGTTAAAACTCACTCTCCGGCTATTAATCAGGCCAGAATCACTAATCTTGAGCTCCTGCTTGCAAATCACCCTAAAGATTGCCTTATCTGTGAAAGAAACGGCAATTGTGAGCTTCAGGATTTGTGCGCACTGCTTGGAATAAAAGAGACACCTTATGAGCAGACCAAACCGGTTGAGAAGATAGACGATACCTCACTCTCACTGGTAAGGAATCCGCAGAAATGTATTTTATGCGGACGATGCGTTGCCGTCTGTTCAGATGTGCAGACAGTATATGCAATTGACTTTTCCGGCAGGGGTCTTAAATCGAAAATTGCCACCTGGCAGGACAGGGGACTTGGAAATGTTGCCTGCACAAATTGCGGCCAGTGTGCTCTTGTATGCCCAACGGCAGCAATAGTTGAAAAGGACGATTCAAGACAGATTCTGAATGATATCTATGACGAAAACAAAGTTGTGATTGTCCAGACAGCTCCTGCTATCCGCGTTGGTATTGGCGAAGCAATGGGAATGAGCGAAGGTGCCCTGGTTACCGGCCAGATGGTTGCTGCTCTCAGAAAACTTGGCTTTGACAAGGTTTTTGACACACAGTTTACCGCAGACCTTACCATAATGGAGGAGGGGCATGAACTTATCAAAAGACTTACCACAGGAGGGACTTTGCCAATGGTAACATCCTGTTCACCCGGATGGATCAAATTTATTGAACACTTTTATCCAAAATCACTTGACCATTTATCTACATGCAAATCGCCTCAGCAAATGTTTGGCGCTGTGGCAAAGACATACTATGCAGAGAAGATGGGGATTGATCCGAGAAAACTGGTTGTAGTCTCAATTATGCCTTGTACTGCCAAAAAGTATGAGTGCAAGAGGCCTGAGATGAATTCTGCATTCCATTACTGGAAGAATAAAATGAATCTTCAGGAGAGGGATAATTTCTTTGATGTGGATTACGTTCTTACTACCAGGGAGCTTGCAAAGATGTTTAAACTTACCGGAGTAGACTTTGAAAACCTGAAGGAGGAGGAGTTTGACAATCCGCTTGGTATCTCTACAGGTGCAGGAGTAATTTTCGCCGCTACAGGTGGTGTTATGGAGGCTGCTGTAAGAACTGCATACGAAGTGGTTACAGGGTCACCTCTGAAAAATCTCGATCTTAAAATTGTGAGAGGTTTTGAAGGAATCAAGGAGGCCGAACTTGACCTGAACGGAACAAAACTTAAGGTAGCGGTTGCTCATACTCTTAAGAATGCCCGTGTCCTGCTTGATGAAATTGAGGCGGGGAAATCTCCTTATGCTTTCATTGAGGTTATGACCTGTCCGGGCGGATGTCTTGGAGGAGGAGGTCAGCCTATCCCTACAACATGGTCCATCAGACAAAAGAGGGCAGAATCGATCTATCGTGAAGATACTCTCAAACCAGTCAGAAAATCTCATGAGAACCCGGCAATCAAGGCGATTTATGATGAATTTCTTAAGGAACCGCTTGGTCATGTTTCACACGAACTGCTCCATACAGATTATGTAGAACGTGGAATTTATTAGGTTTGAGATAATCTGAAAGGGTAATTATTAATTGCGTAACAAAGGGGTGCAAAAACATATCTCTGCACCCCTTTTTATTTTCCCTTATTTGATTAAATTTGTACATAAGATAAAAGTATGGTAATAGGTATAATTCACAATGTTTCGATACTCCTTGCGCTATCTATGCTGCACTATCTTTTTGCAAGGAAATCGGACTTATACTATAAGGGAATCCGGGAGATTATTCTTGGTGTAATTATTGGATTTATTGGAGTTATACTTATGATGACTCCATGGACACTGCAGCCGGGTCTGGTGTTTGACACCAGAACTGTTCTTCTCTCTGTTTGCGGTCTTATCATTGGCCCTATTCCTACAATTATTGGAATGGCTACAACTGCACTGTACAGAATCTATATGGCAGGTGATGGAATTGTTATGGGAGTGGCGACAATTCTTTCATCTGGTTCTGTGGGTATTCTCTGGGGTGCTCTAAGACCAAAGTGGTATGAAAAGAGAATGAAGACAGAGCTTCTTCTCATGGGTATTCTTACTCATATCCTGATGCTCTGCTGCATAATGTTCCTTCCTAAAGAACTCAGATCATCTACATTCAACAATATTGCCCCTACAGTTCTGATTGTATATCCGGTTGGCTCAATGCTGCTGGGTATTGTACTTATGACAAACAAGGAGAGAAGAGAGAGTATCCGCCGTTTTACTGAGGCAGAGGAGAGGAAAACAACCTTCTTTAATGCAAGTAACGACATGATGTACATTAAGGATGAAAACTTCAGGTACGTTGATGTTAATGATGCAATTTGCGCTTTCTTTAACCGTGATAAGGATGAAATTCTTGGCAGAACAGATGAGGAGCTCATGTCAGGGCAGAATCTTGAGGATGTTATTCTGTCAGACAATCAGGTAATAAACGGGCTGGCAACTATTAAGATTGAAGAGAGATTTGGCGATAAAATTTATGAGGCAACCAAATTTCCTATCAGGCTGGAGTCTGAGAAATACGGAATAGGAGGTATAGTAAGAAATCTTACAGATGTAATCAAAACAAGAAACGTACAGGAGGCGGTACTCAATATCTCCAAGAGCTCGCTAAAGGAGCAGAATCTCAGCAGCTTTTCGAAGAAAATTCATAAGGAGCTAAGCAGGGTTATCTCTGCAAAAAACATATATATTGCCCTTTATGATAAAGATACTGATTTATATTCTTATCCTTACTATGTAGATGAATTTGATTCAGTTGAGGAAGGGTTTACTGAGTCTTTGCCCGGATCTCTTACTGATTATGTACGCCGCAGTGGACAGAGCAAGTTTATAACAAATGAAATTAAAAGAGAGCTGGAGAAGGATGGGCTGGTCTTCTCAAGATTCGGCACTGAAACAACATCATTTGTATGGATAGGAGCACCTCTATTTGATTCTGAGTTTAAAGAGGTGATAGGGGTAATTGTTGTGCAGGATTATTATGATATGAAAGCCTACAACTCAGACGATCTTGCTCTTTTGGAAATTTTTGCCAATAACATAGGTCTTTTTATAGAGAGAATCAAGAATGTTGAAAATCTAAAGGAGGCTAAGCTTAAGGCCGAGGAGAGTGACAGACTCAAAACAGCATTTCTTGCAAATATGAGCCATGAGATTCGCACTCCTATGAATGGCATTATGGGTTTTGCCAACATTCTTCTTGACGAGGTAACAGACGAAACTCATCACGAATATCTCGAAATAATCTCCAAAAGTGCAGACAGGTTGCTGGCAACTATCAACGATGTGCTGGATATCTCAAGAATTGAGACCGGTCAGGTTTGCGTAACAAAATCTGAGTTTGATATCAATGAAATGTTCAGGGAGCTTCATTCATTCTTTAAAGTGAATAACTCTCATATAGATGTCTTGCTTATGCTTGAAAGAAGTGAGCCAATGCTTATCTATACAGATAAGACAAAGTTTCAGCAGGTCATGATAAACCTTTTGGGCAATGCGGTAAAGTTTACAAGAAAGGGATCTGTTGAGTTTGGCTACAGCGTTGGGATTTCCAATATAACCATATATGTTAAGGATACCGGAATTGGTATACCGGAAGCGAGCCGGGAGGTGATTTTTGACCGGTTTGTACAGGCAAATTCGAGTGCTCTGAGGGAGTTCGAAGGAACAGGACTGGGTCTTGCAATATCAAAACTCTTTGTGGAGTTGCTGGGAGGAAGAATATGGCTCACATCCGAAGTAGGAGTGGGAACCACATTCTTTGTATCCCTGCCAGTTAATTAAGTATTTTAGCTGATTGTACTTCCGTTTGACAATTTCTCCTCAGGAGTGACAATTCTCATATTGCCGCTCTCCTCCTTTGCCATCAGAATCATGCCCTTAGACTCAATTCCCTTGATTTTTCTCGGAGCAAGATTAGCGAGAATGCAAATCTGTTTTCCAACCATTTCTTCCGGAGTATAGTATTCTGCAATACCTGAAACTATTGTACGGGTGTCAATTCCTGTGTCAATTGTAAGCTTTAACAGCTTGTCTGTTTTTGGGACTCTCTCTGCTTCCAGAACTGTTGCCGTACGAACATCCATTTTCATGAACTCATCGTATGTGCATTCTTCTTTCTGAGGAGCCACTTCAGGTGTAGTTTCTGCCCCGGCAGCTGCAACAGTGATTTCTGCAGATGATTCAGATGGTCTTGTTGCATCCAGTTTTGCAAGTTGTAATTCAATGGCGCTATCTTCAATTTTTTCAAACAGCAGACGAGCCTCATTGATTTTGTGTCCGGGATGCAGGATTGAATCAAGGCCAAGGTCTTCCCAGTTGCGCGATTTCATATTAAGCATATACGAAAGTTTCTGTGTTGTATGTGGCAGAAACGGATCGAATGCAATTGCAAGGTTGGCGCATATCTGAAGAGAGACGTTCATGATAGTTGCCACTCTCTCCATGTCTGTTGCGGCAAGTTTCCACGGTTCAGTCTCAGTAAGGTATTTGTTTCCGAGTCTGGCAAGGTTCATTGCCTCGCGCAGTGCCTCACGGAATCTGTAATTTTCAAGACTATCCTCGATATTTTTCTTTATTACAGGAATCTGAGCAAGAGTCTCCTCATCAATTGTCTGCAGGTGCAGCTGTGCAGGCACCTCGCCTTTGAAATATTTATGTGTTAATACAACGGCTCTGTTTACAAAATTTCCGAAAATTGCAACCAGTTCGCTGTTATTGCGGGTCTGGAAATCTTTCCATGTAAAGTCATTGTCTTTGGTCTCCGGTGCATTTGCGCATAGTACATACCTGAGAACATCCTCCTTGCCCGGGAATTCATCCAGATATTCATGGAGCCAGACAGCCCAGTTACGTGAAGTAGATATTTTATTTCCCTCGAGGTTCAGGAACTCGTTTGCCGGAACATTTTCAGGAAGAATATACCCGTCTCCGTAAGCCTTGAGCATTGCAGGAAATACAATGCAATGGAATACGATGTTATCTTTTCCTATGAAGTGTACAAGTTTGGTATCTTCACTTTTCCACCATTTCTCCCACTCATCCGGCATCAGTTCAATTGTGTTTGAGATGTATCCGATAGGTGCATCAAACCATACATAGAGAACTTTGCCCTCTGCTCCTTCAACCGGAACAGGTACTCCCCAGTCCAGGTCGCGGCTTACGGCACGCGGCTGAAGGCCGCCGTCGAGCCAGGATTTACACTGACCATATACATTAACTTTCCACTCTTTGTGCTGCTCCAGAATCCACTCTTTTAGCCATGGCTCATACTGGTCAAGAGGAAGGTACCAGTGAGATGTTTTTTTAAGCACAGGTGTATTGCCGCTTAGTGCAGATTTTGGATTAATCAGTTCATTTGGGCTGAGAGTGCTTCCGCACTTTTCGCACTGGTCGCCATATGCATTGTCGGCTCCGCATTTAGGACATGTGCCTGTAATATATCTGTCTGCAAGGAAGTGACTGGCAGCTTCGTCATAGTACTGCTCGCTCTCTTTCTCAACGAATTTCCCCTCTTCGTACAGCTTTCTGAAGAATTCAGAGGCGGTTTTGTGGTGAGTTGCAGAACTTGTTCTCGAGTAGATATCGAAGCTTATTCCAAGTCTTTCAAATGAATCCTTAATAATGAGGTGATATTTGTCTACTACCTCCTGAGGAGTTGAATTCTGCTGCTTTGCCTTGATAGTAATTGGAACGCCATGTTCGTCCGAGCCGCAAATAAACCTCACATCCTCTCCGCGCATTCGTAAGTAACGCACATATATGTCAGCAGGAACATAAACTCCCGCAAGGTGACCAATATGAACCGCTCCGTTTGCATACGGGAGCGCTGCAGTTACTAAATGT
>PHDP01000059.1 GCA_002842655.1 Bacteroidetes bacterium HGW-Bacteroidetes-14 | reverse complement strand
CAAGGGGAGGGGTATGGCCTTCAGCGAGGTGAGGGAGTATCAGTTTGGCGACGATGTGAGGAATATGGACTGGAATGTTACAGCCCGCCTCAATGCGCCTTACATTAAGGTCTTTGAGGAGGAGAGGGAGCTCACTGTTATGCTTCTGGTAGACGTGAGTGCATCCCGCATTTTTGGAACTACTGTCAAGAGCAAACGCGACCTCATAACCGAGATTGCAGCCGTTCTCTCATTCTCTGCATCTGCAAACAACGACAAGGTTGGAGCACTCTTCTTCAGCTCTAAGGTCGAGAAGTTTATTCCACCCAAAAAGGGGAGGAGCCACCTTCTCAGAATTATAAGAGAGCTGCTTGAGTTTGAGCCGCAGGAGCAGGGAACAGATATTGGCGAGGCACTCAGATACCTCACAAATGCTATCAAGAGAAGGTGCACAGCTTTCCTGCTGTCGGACATGATTGATGTAGATTCTACACTGCGTCCGCGATGGGAAGAGGCTCTCAAAATTGCAGCAAACCGCCACGAACTGTCAGTAATCTCAGTTTTTGACCCGAGGGAGAGAGAATTGCCATCTGTGGGACTTATCAAGGTGGCCGATGCCGAGACAGGCAGGGAGAGCTGGGTAGATACATCAAGCCGAAGTGTCCGGGAGCATTTTGACAGCTGGAACAGAGAGGTGAATAGTGCAATTTCACAAACACTGAGAAGATACAGCATAGACTCTGTCTCCATCTCTACAGACGGCGACTTTGTGAAGGGTCTGGTAACACTATTTAAAAACAGGTGACTTCTATGATTCAAAAAGATACATTACTCATAGGCGATCAGGTTACGCTGAGTTTTAAGACCAAGGTTCCAAAGGGAGGGCAACTCTTTCTTCAGGAGCTTCAGAATCCCATTTCACAGGGGGTAGAACTGGTGGGCCGGCCTAAAATTGATACACTCTCAAATAAGGGAGGGGAGATGGAGCTTCAGACAAGCTTCACACTCACCTCATTTGACAGCGGAACCCATGTTGTTCCGCCTATAGCAGCATATTTGCAGAAACTCGACGGCTCCGTGGATACTGTGATGTTTGACCCCGGAACTCTCGAGTTTACTACCATCCAGATTGATACCACATCCTACAGGCCGTTTGATGTAAAGGATCAGATGACATATCCCTACACAGTTAAGGAGTTTCTTCCGTGGTTTGGCGGGCTCCTTCTTCTTGCGGCCCTTATCTGGGGAGCAATAAGAGTTTTCAGAAGGCTGAAGGCCAAAAGGTCGCTCTTTATGCCGGAAAGGGAGCCGGATCCGCCGTACATTATGGCTCTGAGAACACTGGAGCAGATAAGAAACGAGAAGCTCTGGCAGAATAATCAGGAGAAGCTTTACTACACAAAGATTACCGATACTTTGCGCGAATACATGGAGTCTCAGTTTTTCATTCAGGCAATGGAAAAGACCTCTGCCGAGATTCTTGCAGAACTTAAGGGCAAGGGGATTGAGAAGAGTACTTTTGAATCACTGAAGGAGCTGCTGGAGCTGAGTGACATGGTAAAGTTTGCAAAATACAGGGCAACAGAACTCGAAAACGAGAATGCAGTACCTGTGGCAATCAGGTTTATCAATGTCACATGTCAGCCGCCTGTACAAAGCAGCGAACAGACTCAGGATAAGAGTGCTAACAATGAATCACCACTAAAAAACAAGGAGGTATAAGATGTTTTTCGAATATCCGGGCTTGCTTTTTCTTGAGCTGATTTTGATACCTGTTATTGCTCTTTATATCTGGAGGGAGTTGCGGGGCGGCGCGCCGTCGGTGATGGTTTCGTCTCTTGGCCCCTGGGCGGGCAAGGGAGGCGGGGTAAAAAAATATGCGCGCCATCTGCCCTTTGTCCTGAGGACCATTGCCATTGCAATGCTCATTCTGGCCATTGCAAGACCTCGTTCGTCCGACGATTTCGAGAAGGTTAACACAGAGGGTATAGACATAGTGCTCACACTTGACGTCTCAACCAGTATGCTTGCACGCGACTTTAAGCCTGACAGGATAAATGCTGCAAAGGAGATTGCCATTGAGTTCATTGCCCAGCGTCCTTCTGACAGAATGGGTGTAGTGGTTTTTGCGGGTGAGAGCTTTACACAGTGTCCCCTTACAACAGACAGGGCAACGCTTATAAACCTCATGAAGGAGGTTGAGACAGGACTTATTGAGGATGGTACTGCTATCGGAAATGGGCTGGCAACGGCAGTTGCCCGTCTGAAGGATTCTCCGGCTAACAGCAGGGTGATAATTCTGCTGACGGACGGTGTTAACAACAGAGGGGAAATTGCTCCGCAGATGGCTGCCGAAATTGCCAAAACATACGGTATAAGAGTTTATACAATTGGTGTTGGTGCAATGGGAATGGCGCCTTATCCGGTAATGACTCCTTTTGGAGTGGAGATTCAGCAGGTAAAGGTTGAGATTGATGAACCGCTGCTTCAGCAGATTGCAAATGATACAGGAGGTAAGTACTTCCGTGCAACAGACAACACAAAGCTTCTGGAGATTTACGGGGAGATTAACAAAATGGAGAAGAGCAGGACAACTGTTGACTCATTCCCTGTCTACCGAGAACTTTTCATGACCTTTGCCCTGATTGCACTTGCTGCCATTGCACTTGAACTGCTGCTGAGACTGTTCGTTTTAAAGAGAATTCCGTAATGAAGATATTTTAAGATTATGATACAATTTGCACAAATAGAATATCTTGCGTTAATACTGATAATTCCGTTCCTCTTTATTTTTCACGGATTGTACAGGAGGAGCCGTAGAAAGAGACTGGAGAGGTTCGGGGATCTGAAACTCATCACTCCCCTCATGCCTCACGCATCAAAAGCAAGGGGATGGATCAAAATAACCCTCTACTCTTTTGCAATCTTCTTCTTTGCTGTAGGATTGTCGCGCCCGCAGCTGGGAGCCAGACTCAAGGAGGTTGAGACCCGCGGAGTGGAGATTATGATAGCACTTGACGTCTCGAACTCAATGCTTGCTGAGGATTACTCACCAAACAGACTTGAGAGGGCCAAGCTTGCAATTTCAAGATTGGTTGACAAACTTCGTGAAGACAGAATAGGGCTGATTGTTTTTGCCGGAAAATCATTTGTCCAGCTGCCAATAACTGCAGATTATGTCTCTGCGAAAATTTTCCTTAATTCAATAACTACAAACTCAGTACCTGTACAAGGTACGGCAATTGGAGATGCTATCAACACGGCTATCAAGGGATTCAGCCTTGAGAGCCAGAACAGCCGTGCGATAGTGATTATCACAGATGGCGAAAACCACGAAGATGATCCTGTAGCCGCTGCAAAATCTGCACTTGACCTTGGAATACCTGTATATACAATAGGAATCGGAACAGAGGGGGGCAAACCTATACCGGCCGGCAACGGTGAGCTTTTGAAGGATAAGGAGGGCAATATAGTGGTGACCAAGCTCGACGAAGCGGTCCTCTCGGCTGTCGCCGAAGCAGGAGGCGGAGCCTACCTCAAGGCCGGCAACTCAGACTTTGGACTCGAAGCTATTGTTGACAAGATTCACAACATGGACAAACAGAGCTACAAATCTGTTGTTTTTGAAGATTTCGACGAGCAGTATATGTACTTTTTTGCAATTGCACTTTTCTTCCTCCTTCTTGAATTTCTTGTGGGGGAGAGAAAGGGATTCAACCTCTTTGCCCCGGGCGCAAAGGCATACCGCTCAATTAAGAAATGATTTTGACTGACTTGAATATGAAAAGGATACTAGTTACATTAATGCTGATTCTCTCCGTTACGGCTCTCTTTGCACAGAAGGAGAGGTGGCAGGTTCGTTCCGGTAACAAGGCCTATGGCAAGGGCGATTTCCAGAAGGCCGAACTTGAGTACAGAAGGGCTCTGGATAAGGATTCAGCATCGCTCAGGGCAAAGTACAACCTTGCCAATGCAATGTATAAGAACCAGAATGCAGAGGCTGCTCTGCAGATGGCGGGAAAAATGCTCTCTGACTCAACAGGAATTCAGCCCTCAGAAAAGGATATGCCTGCAATTTTTCACAACATGGGAAACTACTCTCTTGCTCAGAAAAAGTGGAGCGAGGCGGTTGAGTCATACAAGAACTCGCTGCGGATAAATCCGGGTGACATGGAGACTAAGTCCAACCTGGCTTATGCTCAGAAGATGCTTAAGAACGAGCAGGATAAGCAGAATCAGCAGAATCAGCAGAACCAGCAGAACAAGGACAATAAAGACAACAAAGACCAGGATAAAAAAGAGGACAAAAAAGATAATAAGGACAACAAGCAGGATAATAAAGATCAGAATCAGGATCCAAAACAGGATCAGAATCAGAATCAGCCCCCTCCTAAGATAACGCCTCAGGCTGCGCAGCAGATGCTGCAGGCTATTCAGAACAAGGAGAATGAGACACAGGACAAAGTGAAAAAGGAGAAGGCAAAGCTGCTTCAGAGTCAGCAAAAAGAGAAGAACTGGTAAGAATTGAAATGTGGTAAATTGAGATAAAGCACTGCAATGAAATATATGTTTGGAAATATTAAAAGTTTTTGGGCTGCGGCAGTTTTAATGCTGGCCGGGTTCACTGCCTCTGCGCAGGTAGCATTTAATGTGGATGCTCCCAGAGTAGTGGGGCTGGAGGAGAGTTTCAGGATTGTTTTCATTACCAATGCAGAACCATCCTCTTTTGACCCGCCAACAATTATCGGATTTGATGTTCTGGCAGGACCTACTTCGTCAAGGATGAGCAGCACCCAGATTATCAACGGCAAGCGTTCTGAATCATTTGAGGTGAGCTACACTTATATTCTTCAGCCAAAAAGTCTTGGAAAACACACAATCTCATCTGCAACAGTTGTTGTGGACGGGAAAAAATATTCGTCCCAGCCGGTAACAATAGAGGTTGTTAAGGGTGAGGATGCGGGAAAGTCTCAGAGTTCAAACAATGCAGCAGCAGGAGTCGGAAAGAACGATGTAATGCTCAAACTCTCAGTAAACAAAAGCAGGGTTGTGAAGGGCGAACCACTCGTAGCCACTCTTAAACTCTACACCAAGGTTCCAATTACGGGATTTGAGGATGTGAAGTTTCCCTCTTTCAACGGATTCTGGAGTCAGGAGATTGAAACACCGCAAAACATAGAGTTTGCAAGAGAGAATGTAGGCGGAGTTATTTACAATGCTGCGCTTCTGAGAAGATACCTGCTGGTTCCCCAGCAAACCGGCACAGTAAACATAGACCAGTCAGAAATGATTTGCATGGTTCAGGTGCAGAGCTCAAACAGCGGCTCGCCCCGCTCCGTATTCGACCAGTTCTTCAGCGATTACCAGACAGTCCGCAAAAGGATTTCGGCCCCTGCCATTAAGGTGGTAGTTGATGCGCTGCCCGGCGGTGCTCCTGCATCCTTTACCGGTGCTGTGGGTGACTTCAGGCTCGATGCAAAATTCAACCGCGACAGTGTAAATGCAAATGAGGCTGTTTCACTAATGGTAACCATTTCGGGTACCGGCAATATTAACCTGGTGGAGGCGCCGCAGATTGAATTTCCTGCAGATTTTGAGAGATATGACGTAAAGACTACAGACAAAAGCAGCAAGGGGGGCAGCGGCGCCTCAGGCAGCAAAGTCTTTGAATATCCTCTTATTCCAAGGGGTGCCGGCGATTTTAAAATTGCACCTCTTGAATTTACTTACTACGATATAAATAAAAAGAGATATGTGACCCTCACTTCCGGAGATCTGAGAATCAAAGTGGGTGGTGATATTGGTACAGGCGCAACCTATTCAGGCTCTAACCTTCCGGCCGGAGTGAACAAACAGGCTGTAAAGAGTCTGGGCAGCGACGTGAGATATATCAGGACAGGTGCATCCGGTCTTGCAAGAGGTCATAACATGTTCTTTGGTTCACTGCTCTGGTTTATACTGCTCTTTTCAACAGCAGCTGCTTACTATCTGCTGCGCATGGTTCTGGATAAGAGAATTGAGAGAAACCGCGACATTGCAGGTGTGAAAAACCGCCGTGCAAACAAGGTTGCGAGGGCAAGACTAAAGAATGCCGAGACACTTCTTAAGCAAAACCTTTACTCTGCATTTTATGAGGAGTTGTACAGGGCTCTGCTCGGTTATGCCTCAGACAAATTTTCTCTTCCGGTTTCTGAACTTTCGCGTGAGAAAATAGGGGAGAGTTTCACTGCCCGAAACACAGACAAAACTGTAACTGATGAATTCTTTGCACTTATGGATACCTGCGAGTTCGCCCGCTACGCTCCTAATCAGGGAAATGTAGAGATGCACAACAATTACGAAAGAGCAATCAGACTGATCTCTGCACTTGAAGGGCAGGGTTCGGAATCAAAATCCTTCATTCCAAAAATGAAATCTGTACCTGTTATTCTCCTTCTGGCGGGATTAATGACGCTGAATGCCTCCGTTTCAACTGCCGCAACATCCCAAAATGATCAGCAGGGTCAGCAAACACTTACCCTTACAAACCCTGCAGCACAGCAGGATTCGGCACAAAACCGGCAGCCGGCTCAAATGCAGCCTGCCTCAGGGACCGATGCAATAGCATCTGCAGTTGCTGAAATTACAATAACTGATCAGAGGGAGTTGTGGAATACAGCCAATGACAGATATATTCAGAATGATTTCCAGGGTGCACTTGCTCATTACCTCAAGATAGAGGAGCTGGGCTACACCTCTGAATCACTCCTCTACAATCTGGGCAACACATACTTTAAACTCCGCGACTACGGAAAGGCAATTCTCTATTATGAACGTGTTCTCAAGATGGACCCGTCTGACCGCGATGCTGCGAACAATCTGGCTCTGGCAAGGGATTACACCCTCGATAAAATTGAGGAGGTTCCCGAATTTATCCTTACAACCTGGATTAAAGGGATTAACTACTCAATCTCATCGAACGGCTGGGGATACATTTCTGTAATCATGTTTATTGCCTTTGCAGTGCTCATGCTTGGATTCCGCTTTGCGCCCGTATCGAGACTGCGCAAACTCTCCTTCTTCCTGGCTATGCTGATGCTTCTTCTTGGCCTCTTTGCCTCCCTCTTTTCCTGGAATCAGAAACATGCATTCCTCACAAGAGATACTGCAATTGTGATGAAACCTGTAAGTTCAGTTAAAAGCTCACCGGACAATTCAGGCAAGACACTCTTTATTCTCCACGAGGGCACCAAACTAAAAATCCTCGAAGAGCTTGGCGGATGGCAGCGCATTCAGCTTGCCGACGGCCGCGAGGGGTGGATAATCTCAATTGATATTGAGGTGATCTAAGATTACAAAACTACCACATGCTAAAGTTTCCCACGTGCAATTTATCCCTGGGGAAAATTGTCAAACGTCACATATACAGCTAGTTGTGAAATATTTCAATTTTGCATAAGCGCCTGTTTATCAATGATCTGACACTTTTCCCCAGGGGTAAACTGTCAAGTGTATTGACACCTGTCAGCCTAAATTACAATACGCTGTATATCAATTAGATGTAATTTCTAATTCTAGATTTTGGAATAATTACTTATACCTAACTATCTGTATTTTAGATAAATGTAATTTAGGCTGACATGTCCATTTTGCTGACTAATGGTTAAAAGAGGGTACCGTCAGCTTTGCTGCCGGTGAAGGTGCAACGCTGCGCGCACCTATGTTGCCTCAGAGGTAAAGTGTCAAATACTTGACTGATAGTTATATAAGAAAAAGTGCCAAATTATTTAAAGCATTCACCTTAAATGATTTGACACTTTACCTCTGAGGTGAACTACTCGGCCCCGCAGAGCACGTTTACTTGTAAAGCCCTTTTCTTGAGAGGATCTTCGGCTGGTTGGCGAGGTTATATATTACTACGGCCATAACGGTTGAGGTGTGCTCCATATATTCCGGGATGGACATGTTGTAGGTGTCACGCTCGGTGTGCCATATTTCGCCGTAGTTGAAGTCGTATCCCTTAGGGTCTGCATTGCCAAAGCTGATGGTTGGAATGCCGTTAATTGCAAAATGGGCGTGGTCTGAACCACCTGCTGTTGTTGGTTTTGGTCTTGGATCTCCTGGACGCTTGTTAAGAGTGAACGGGAAATCGGGATTGATTTCGTTCAGGCGTGCGGTTGCCTTTGCAAAGTCGTCGTACATGGCGGGCGGCACGGTAAGGCTGTTGGTTACAGTGGGGCCTCCGTCCCTGTTAAAGTAGTTTGAGATTTTCTCGTATTTATCCTTATTGTTTTCAACCCAAAATTTTGAACCCCACAGTCCGAACTCCTCTCCGGCCCACAGAGCAAATATAATTGAGCGTTTTGGCCTGCCGCCCGCCATCATGATCATTCTGGCAGCCTCAAGGTTGGGAGCAACACCTGTTCCGCAGTCAACTCCGCCTGTTGCAACATCAAAAGCATCGAGGTGGCCACCGCTCATGACATACTCATCAGGAAATTCTGTTCCCCTGATTATTCCAAGTACATTGTGGTACTTTACAGGTCCCGGTTTGAAATGGTTTCTGATGTCAAATTCAAGCTGGAAATAACGGCGCTCTTTCACTTTCTGAAGGATGATTTTATACTGATGTTCGTCCAGTTTAATATCCGGGCAGGTTGGGAGTTCGTCCCAGCTCATGTATTCAACATTTTTTCTGTCGTACAGTGCACGGATAGGAACAGTCGAAGACTGAATAATTCCTAGAATTCCGGCGTCTCTCATCTCCTTGTAAAAGAGTGCAGGAGCATCCTTAAGAGGTTTGGTCTCCAGCTCAGGCTTCCCGGGATTTTCCCTGTTGATTCTGTTTATTGAGTCGTTATATCTGGCAATCTTATTGTTTTCCTGAATAATCTGTGAACGGAGAGTGTCGGCATATTCAGAATAGTCTATTGGCCATCCCTCATTTTCTCCTGTGATAAGAACCCATGCACCCTTTAGCTTTCCCTTCATTCTTTCAAACTCGGCACGGGTTTTTGGCTCCATTACAACATGACCTCTCTGAACCCCTTTTGTCCCGGATGTATATGAGGGAGTTGCAAAGTGAAGAATCATCCCGTCGTCGTCCAGCATTTTACCAAACCACGGACCTCGGTTGAAACCCACTGGAAGCTCACCTGCCTCCTGAATAACTACCTCCATACCCCACTTTCTGAAGAGATCTGCCGCCCAGTAGGTGGCGTTCTCGTATGCGTCAGAACCAAGAAGGCGTCCGCCTATCCTGTTTGTGAGCACATCCAGGTGCTTCATTGTCTGGTTGTCTGTCTGACCAATTTTGATAATTGAACTTACAACATCGTTATGGTTAATTTCGGTTGAAGTGCTCTGCTTCTGCTGCGGCCATGCAGAAGAGGGGGTGAGTATCAGCATCAGAAAAACCGACACTGTAGTTATTATAGTTTTCATAGATAAATTAATGGTTTGATACAAAAATAGAATTATAAAGTCACAATTTTATATTTTTGTCCCTCAGCAAATAAAAAATTCAGAATGGGAAAGAAAAAAATGAAAATGCCGCACACCTTCGTGATAATTTTCGCGCTGATTGTTGTGAGTGCTGTTGTTACCTTCCTTGTACCGGGCGGGGAATATGTTAAGACTACCACAGATGGAGTTGAAAGCCTGGAATTCAGGTATATTGACAATGCTCCTCAAAGCTGGCAGATACTCACAGCCTTCTATAAAGGATTTACGCGTCAGGCGGGAATCATAGTTTTCATTCTGGTTATTGGAGCCGCCTTCTGGGTGGTAAACTCCTGCAAGGCAATTGATGCAGGAATCTTCTCTTTTCTGAGATTTACACGCAAACTTGAGAGGTTCTCATGGCTGAGGTCAATAGGAGTCAACAATGTTGTAATTGTTCTGATAATGCTCATGTTTAGTCTGTTTGGAGCCATTTTTGGAATGAGCGAAGAGACAATCGCATTTGCAGTTATACTTATACCCCTTGCAATCTCAATGGGATATGACTCAATAGTGGGAGTGGCTCTGGTATATGTTGCAGCCCACGTAGGCTTCGCAGGAGCCATACTCAACCCCTTCACAATTGGAATCGCGCAGGACATTGCAGGTTTGCCAATGTTTTCAGGTATAGAATACCGCTTCTTTTGCTGGATTGTTCTCAATATCATAACCATAGGATTCATACTTATCTATGCAGCAAGAATCAAAAAGAATCCGCAGAGATCCATCATGTACGAAGAGGATGCATACTGGCGCAACAAAGCCGAAGGCGAGACAGAGGTCATTGAGTACCACACTCCACGCTCCGGCTGGGTAAGCTACATAATTGCCCTCGCAGCAACTGTACTTTTCGCAGCTGCATATCCGCATACGATTATTAAAGTGGGGAACAGCACTGCCGACATCCCTTTTCTTCTGCCGGTTCTGGCACTGGCGTTTGCACTGTTCGGGTACATATCGCTCCGCAAAAGCGTTCACTTTTTTGTGCTGAACCTGCTCTTCTTCACAATCATCTTTCTGATTGTTGGCGTTATGGGCTATGGCTGGTACATAGGTGAAATTTCTGCACTCTTCCTTGCTCTTGGTATTCTCAGCGGTATAGCTGCAGGATACAGCGGCAATGAAATAGTTGCCAAACTTACCGAGGGGGCGAGGGACATTCTCTCGGCCGCACTTGTTGTTGGTCTGGCTGCCGGAATCATTGTTATTCTTGAAGAGGGCAAGGTTATCAACACAATCCTTCACGAGATGTCCCTCGCCATGAACGACGCAGGGCGCACCGGATCGCTGGGAGCCATGTATATGATTCAGACATTCATTAATATTGTGATTCCGTCTGCCAGTGCAAAAGCCGCAATCACAATGCCCATTATGGCACCATTCTCAGACCTCATTGGCGTCTCAAGACAGGCAACCGTTATGGCCTTTCAGTTTGGCGACGGCTTTACCAACATGATTACCCCAACCTCAGGAGTCCTCATTGCCGTGCTCTCCATTGCCCGCATCCCATATGCAAAATGGTTTAAATGGGTGTTGCCGTTTATACTTACGCTGATAGTAATTGGCTTTTTGCTGCTGCTGCCGACGATTTTTATTAAGCTCAACGGGTTTTAGGCTGAGGGGCTGGCGGCTGGGTCTGCGCCGCAATTTCTGTTAACTAATATATATTCAAGCTATTATAAAAGAGAAACTCTGCGTTTGCAGAGTTTCTCTTTTATAATCAATTGATGTGTTGCGCGTTAACAGAAATTGCGGCGCAGATTATTTGCCCGGCCTTCTGGCCACATAGCGGCCATAGTTTGGTGAGTCCTCTTCGACGGCCATTTTTCCGCGGAAGCCTTCGGTAGCAACTCCGGCAGGAACAGCAGGAAGGGCAGGGAATGAACCGGTGGCAATCTTGGTGAGACAAGCCTTAACCCAGTCTTCGGTTATTCCAAATTCGTGGTAGAGGTCGTCCGGCCTTGCATGATCCGGAGCAATTCCGTCTACATAGTGACCCTCTCCAAGGCTGTTTACAGAGAAGAAACTGATAGGCAGAAAGACATAATCAGGGCTCTCGTAGTCCTCTTCCGGATATGGAATAACATACATGCCGTTTGGCTTTCCGTAAGATGTACGGCCCACAACAACCACATTCATGAGTGGTTTGAAACCGTTAATGATAATCTCACTTGCAGAGGCTGTTCCGCCCGACGACAATATAAACAATCTGTCAAGATTCAGCGAGTTTGCAATTCTTTTCACTATTGTCTTAGTCTCTGTTGCGTTGTCGTACTGAGAGTATTTGTCGTTATGCTCCCTTCTGCTCACAATTTTTCCCTCTGCAGAAGCTGGTGCTATGTAGTTAGAAAGGAGTGAGGTAGCCTCGCCGTCTCCGCCGCCGTTGTACCTGAGGTCAAGAATCAGCTCCTTAATCCCTGCAGCCTTTAGGGTTGCCATTGCGTCGTGGATATCGGAAAGCATATGAGCATTAAATGTGTAGTAGTTGAAGTAACCCACAGGGTGTGGCAGTCCCGGAAACTGGGCAGATGTGTAAACCTCAGTTTTGAAAACAGATCTGGTGCTGATTACCCTTGAGGTTGCTGTGAAGGTTTTGGCAACACCTGCATGGTCACGGAATGTGAATGTATTGGTTGCCTTGGCCATCTGAGTTTCAAAAGTATTGTTTCTTACAAGGTCCATAACAGGAGTGTTTGCCACATGAGTCAGCTCCCAGCCCCTTTTAACTCCGTTTTCTGAGAAGGGTGTATTAGGAAACACATATCTTACTCTTATTGAGTAATCATTATAATGGTCAATTGGCTGAGCAAAGCTGGCCCCAAAACTGGTAGATACGCCTGCATTGTTGTCCAGGTAATCCTGGCCGCTCATCATCCATGACCATCTGTCCTGAGCAACGAGATGTTTGTCAAAGTAGTCGTATACATCAATTGAAGTTGCCTGACTGATGTTTGCCGGTACATCTTTATACCAGTAATATATGTCGTGCATGATTTCGCTCACATAGTTAAAGAGCTTAGTGCGGGCGGTAATGTTTTCAATGATCTCTTCAGGATCACATGATGTAAATGAGGCTGTTGCCAAAATTGCAGCAGCAGCTGTCATTAAAATTCTTTTTCTGAAAAAACGAGCCATATTTCTGGAATTATTTTAACAAATTTAAACATTTTGTTGGTTTCTTCGTTTTAAAGATGAAACAACAATTACAGAAACATATTTTAAAAAATATATACGAATTATGAAAGATCTTACAGCAATTGAAACAAAGGGCGTATTTGCCGCAAAGGGTAATCCGCTTACTCTTCTTGGAAATCAGATTAAGGTGGGAGATGTTGCTCCCGAGATTGTA
>PHDP01000165.1:912-2703 GCA_002842655.1 Bacteroidetes bacterium HGW-Bacteroidetes-14 | reverse complement strand
TGGCGTAATGCCAATTATCTTCGCTCAGGCACTGATGATGTTCCCGCTGATTTTTGCCGGCTTTGACGCTACGCGCGGAATTGCCGCTACTCTCACAAATCCTATGGGATTCTGGTACAACTTCATCTTCGGACTCATGGTTGTGGCATTTACTTACTTCTACACAGCGGTAACTGTAAATCCTACAATGATGGCAGAGGATATGAAGAAAAACGGAGGATTCATACCTGGTATTAAGCCTGGTAAGAAAACTGCGGAATACCTGGATGCCATTATGTCCCGCATTACTCTTCCCGGCTCGATATTCCTTGCGGTTATCGCGATTCTGCCGGCGTTTGCAAGTATGCTTGGGGTTGACGGTCAGTTCGCGCAGTTTTACGGCGGAACTTCACTGCTAATCCTTGTGGGTGTAGTACTTGATACATTACAGCAGATAGAGAGTCACCTGCTTATGCGTCACTACGACGGACTGATGAAAACAGGCCGTATGAAGGGACGTTCAGGAATGTAACAGTGGTATTTTAAAGTTCTTTCAAATAATGATAAGACTGAAAACCGGTACAGAGATTGAGTTACTTAGAGAGAATGCTCTCCTGGTATCTAAAACTCTTGCCCAGGTGGGTAAGCATGTTGCTCCCGGCGTAACAACTCTGGAGCTTAACAACATTGCTGAAACCTTTATAAGAGACCATGGTGCAGAACCAGCGTTTCTTGGCTACGGCGGTTTTCCGTACACATTATGCATCTCCGTTAACGATGTTGTCGTTCATGGTTTTGCTTCACAGTACAGGCTTAAAGAGGGAGATATTATTTCTGTCGACTGCGGAACTCTCTACAAGGGATATTACGGAGACTCAGCCTACACCTTTCCGGTTGGAGAGGTGTCGGCGGAGACCGCAAACCTTCTGAGAACTACAAAGGAGTCTCTTTATCTTGGTATTGAAAAGGCAATTGCCGGCAACAGAATAGGAGATATCTCCAGCGCAGTTCAGGAACATGTCGAGAAGGCAGGTTTCTCAGTTGTGAGGGAGATGGTAGGTCACGGAATTGGAAGGAAGCTTCATGAAGCTCCGGAGGTTCCCAACTACGGTCGCAGAGGTGTTGGAAAAAAACTGGAAGAAGGTCTTGTGATATGCATCGAACCAATGGTTAATGCAGGAACCAGAAATGTCTATCTTCATGATGACGGATGGACTCTGAGCACAACCGACAAAAAGAAATCTGCACACTATGAACTCATGGTGGTAGTTCAAAAGGGGAAACCCGATGTCTTGTCGACATTTGATTACATAGAGAACAAAAAGAGTTAAATTTTAAGGAGTATTTTAAACATTATATGGCTAAACAATCAGCTATAGAAAAAGAGGGAACAATTATAGAGGCCCTTTCCAACGCGATGTTTCGCGTAGAGTTGGACAATGGTCATGTTATCATCGCCCATATTTCGGGAAAAATGAGAATGCACTACATTCGCATACTGCCGGGAGACAGGGTGAGAGTTGAAATGTCACCTTATGATTTGACAAAAGGAAGAATTTCTTTCAGATATAAATAATAACTAAAGATATGAAAGTTAAAGCATCCATTAAGAAGCGTAGCGAAGACTGCAAAATTGTAAAGCGCAAAGGTCGTTTGTACGTTATTTGCAAGAAGAATCCAAAATTCAAAATGCGCCAGGGTTAATATTAAATTGTAAACTATAAAGAGATAAAAACATATGGCACGTATAGCCGGAGTTGATTTACCAAAAAATAAACGCGGAGAGATAGGTTTAACCTATATCTATGGAAT
>PHDP01000165.1:0-862 GCA_002842655.1 Bacteroidetes bacterium HGW-Bacteroidetes-14 | reverse complement strand
AAAATTGAAGGTGAACTTCGTTCATCGGTACAACTAAACATCAAGCGATTGATGGATATTGGCTGTTACAGAGGCATCAGACATCGTCTGGGACTGCCTACACGCGGACAGTCTACTAAGAACAACGCCCGTACACGTAAGGGTAAGAAGAAAACAGTAGCTAACAAGAAGAAAGCAACTAAATAGAACCTAAATCATGGCAAAAAAGACAACAACAAATAAAAAGAAAGTTGTTAAGGTTGAAGCTTACGGCCAGGCCCATATATCTTCGACATTTAACAACGTAATCGTGACCCTGACCAACAATGATGGACAGGTTATCAGCTGGTCGTCTGCCGGCAAGATGGGTTTCAGGGGTTCTAAAAAGAACACTCCTTATGCAGCTCAGACAGCTGCTGCCGATTGTGCAAAGGTAGCTTTCGACATGGGATTGCGTAAAGTAAAGGCATATGTAAAAGGACCGGGTGCCGGACGCGAGTCTGCTATTCGTACAATTCACGGAACTGGTATTGAAGTTACCGAGATTGTCGATGTGACTCCACTTCCGCATAACGGTTGTCGTCCTAAAGGCCGCCGTAGAGTATAAACTATTATAATTGATTAAATAAGTTAATATGGCAAGATATACAGGGCCTTCTACAAAAATTGCCCGCAAATTTGGAGAGCCGGTTTTTGGCCCCGATAAAAGTTACGAAAAGAAAAGCTATCCTCCGGGACAGCACGGAATGGCCAAGAAGCGCAAAAAGTCTTCTGAATATGGCATTCAGCTAAAAGAAAAACAAAAGGTAAAATATACTTACGGACTCCTTGAGAAGCAATTCCGCAACCTGTATGAAAAGGCTTCCAAGATGAAGGGCAGAAA
>PHDP01000058.1 GCA_002842655.1 Bacteroidetes bacterium HGW-Bacteroidetes-14 | reverse complement strand
TGGTCTTTGCTGTACTTAAGATTTGCAGGAATATTCATAATTCTGTTATTAAATTTGATACAAATGTATTAAAAAAAGTTAAAATTATAATCTTTTTAGTGATTGCTTGATAAGCTCCTCAAGCTTGCATCCTGGAGATTCGCGAAGGATAATATCCACCACTTTATCGACATTTGCCTTGGAGAATCCCAGCAATACAAGTGCAGAGACAGCCTCGTCCCTTTGTGAATCGAATTCAGAAGGGAAGTAGCTGCCCACCAGTGTAGCTGTACCGCTGCGGCCAATTTTATCCTTTAGTTCAATGAGCAGACGCTGGGCTGTTTTAAGGCCGATTCCCTTTATGCTCTTGAGCTTGTTTACATCTCCCGTGATAATTGCGTTGCGGATTTCATCTGATGTCATTGATGAAAGCATAGTGCGGGCAGTATTGGGGCCAATTCCCGAAACCTCAATAAGGTGACAGAAAATTGTGCGCTCGTCCTTATCGGCAAAGCCAAAAAGAAGTTCAGCATCTTCCCTCACATGGTGGTGGATATAAAGTTTGCTCTCCCTGCCTGCCTGGAGCTTTGAATATGTCTGCAGAGATATGAGAATTTTATATCCTACATTATATGCCTCAATCACTACCTCTGTAGGTGTTAACTCTGCAAGCTCGCCTTTTATATAATCATACATGCCCTTTCAATTAAACATTTGATGCAAATTTATGTTTTTTAAAGTACATCAGACAACTTTGTTTTGCTAATTTTGCAGCTGCAAGTTTAAAACAAACAGAAATATAGACAAATGGCTCTTTTAAATAACATTCAGGATATTCGGGACCAGTTTCCTGCTCTCGGGCAAAAGGTGAACGGCAAAGACCTGGTATATTTTGACAACGGCGCGACGGCTCAGAAACCGCTGTGCGTTACAGGAAGGCTTAACGAAATGAATTCCGGCATTAACGGAAACATTCACCGTGCAGTTCACGACCTGAGTGCAAAATGCACCATGCTGTACGAGGGGGCCAGAGAGACAGTGAGAGCATTCATAAATGCAGAGAGTACAGACGAAGTTATTTTTACATCGGGTACAACGGCATCAGTCAATCTGGTAGCAAACAGTTTTACAGCTTCGTTTATCTCAAAAGGAGATGCAGTGATAATCTGCGAGGCAGATCACCACTCAAACATTGTTCCCTGGCAGATGGCCTGTGAAAGAGCGGGTGCAGAGTTAAGAATCCTTCCGGTTGATGACAACGGCTGCTGGAGAATGGACGAACTGGACAAAATTCTGGACAGGAAGGTTAAGATTGTCTCTGTAGCACACATCTCAAATGTTCTGGGAATCGTAAATCCTGTTGAAGAGTTGGTTAAAAAGGCTCATGCAGCAGGAGCAGTTGTTTTGCTGGACGGGGCACAGGGAATTGTCCACTCCTCTGTTGATGTTCAAAAACTGAATTGCGATTTTTACGCCTTTTCCGGCCATAAAATCTACGGACCAACAGGAACTGGCATCCTTTACGGGAAACGCTCAATACTGGAGAGAATGGGGCCATGGATGGGCGGCGGCGACATGGTCGAGACCGTGACTCTGCAGAAAACAACATATGCACCTCTTCCGCTCAGGTTCGAGGCAGGAACTCCAAACTTCATTGGAGCCGCCGCCCTTGGAGATGCACTGCAATTTGTATCTTCGCTGGACAAAGAGTTTGTTCATAATCATGAGGAAAGGCTGACTGATTTGTTAATGAATGGCTTGCGTAATATTGAGGGTCTTAAAATCTACGGAGATGCCCCGGAGAAAATTCCACTGGCATCCTTTACAATTGATGGCGTTCACCACGCAGACCTTGCAATGCTGCTGGACAAAATGGGAGTTGCTGTAAGATCGGGTATGATGTGCTGCGAACCGCTCATGTCTAGATTTGGTGTTACTGGCATGGTAAGGGTTTCATTAACAGTATACAACACAGAGGAGGAGATAGATATTCTCCTTAAATCCCTGAGCCGTGCTGTAAATATGCTCAGACAATAGGAAGTTTTAAGTACAGATAGAAATAAATTATCTTAAATAAAAGATATAAAATTTAATATAGCATGACAATTAAAGAGACAGAGCAGCAAATTGTCGAAGAGTTTTCAGTCTTCACCGAATGGCTCGACAAATATGAGTATCTGATTGAACTTGGAAGGTCACTTCCAATTATTAAAGAGTCCGGCAAAGAGGAGAAAAATCTTATAAAGGGATGCCAGTCAAGGGTATGGCTCGCAGCAGATTATTCAGATGGCAAAATCTACTTCACTGCAGACAGTGACGCAATAATTACCAAAGGAATTGTATCTCTGCTGGTGAGGGTCTTTTCAGGCAGAACACCACAGGAGATATTAGAGGCAGACCTCTCTTTCATTAAAGAGATTGGGCTCGAGGAAAACCTCTCGCCAACAAGGGCAAATGGTCTGCTGTCAATGATAAGGCAAATCAAGTTTTATGCGGTTGCCTTTGCCGCAAACAAATAATTTAAAGTTATGAGCGTAGAAAAGAATATAGTTCTGGCACTAAAACAGGTTTACGACCCCGAGATACCTGTCAATGTTTACGACCTGGGACTGATATATGAGATTAAAGTAGAGGAGGATGGAAAGGCCTCGATTAAAATGACCCTCACGGCACCAAACTGTCCAATGGCAGACCAGCTGCTGCAGGATGTTTATGATGCTGTGCTTGATGTTCCGGGAATTAAGGATGTAGCTCTTGAGCTAACTTTTGACCCGCCGTGGGACAAAAACAGGATGAGCGAAGAGGCTCTCCTGGAGCTGGGAATGCTTTAAACAATCAACCTAAGCTATGGACAGAGTATATCTTCTGCTGGGAAGCAACAAAGGCGACAGGCTGGCATTTCTGAATGCGGCCCGTGCCAGAATTGGCCTCCTTGCGCATGAGGATATTGACTCCTCTTATATTTATGAGAGCGAACCCTGGGGATTCGACGCAAGTACCTGGTTTCTGAATATGGCAATCAGGCTCGACTCTGCGCTTGGCCCGCTTGATCTTATCGAAAGACTTCTTAAAATTGAGACAGATCTGGGGAGAGTGAGAAGCGATGAAGCTACCGGCTACGAATCGAGGGAGATAGATATAGATATTATCTTTTACGGAAGGAGAGTTCTGGATACTCCAAGGCTGATTCTTCCCCATCCGCGGATGCACCAGAGGATGTTTGTTCTTGAACCTCTCTGCGACATTGCTCCCGGCTTTATACACCCGGTGTTTAACAAAACAATCAAAGAGCTGCTTGACGAATGCCAGGACAAATCAATTGTAAGAAGATACTGAGCAATGAAGAACACACTCTTTACAGATACCCGGGGAATGGAGATTCCCTCGTTTGACCTTCTGCACGAAGATCAGGCGGTTCTCTTTGCTTACAGAACAATGGAGGAGATTTTTGACGAGGCCGGAGATGTTCCCGATGAGCCCCACAAGCACAACTTCTTCACAATTATTTTCGCAAAGCAGGGGAGCGGAAAACATATTGTAGACTTCACCTCTCACGAGATTAAAGATAACAGAGTATTTTTCCTCTCCCCGGGCCAGGTACACCAGGTATTCACGCCGGTCAGGCCAACGGGTGTAGTAATAATGTTCACAAAGGATTTCCTCTGCAGGTACCATATAAATGAAGATTTTATAACCAACCTGGGACTCTTTTCCTGCAAGCCTGACACTCCGCCGCTTGATCTGCCGGCAGAGACATCTGAGAGACTTTATAGAATGGGCAAGGAGATAGAAGAGCTCTTTGGCAGGGGGGAGCGCTATGTAAACGAGGGTGTTGCAGCCTGGCTTAAGCTTTTTCTGATTGAATGCAACAGGGTTGCAGAGAAGAATTACGAAGGAAACACACAACTGGCAGAGACAGGCAGAAGCCTGGTGAGCGAATTCAGAAAGCTTCTTGAGCTGCACTTCCGTGAGTGGCACCAGGTCTCGGATTATGCTGCAGAACTCAACATTACTTCTGACTACCTAAATAATGTTATGAAAAGTTCTGTGGGCAGCACGGCGAAAGACTTTATTCAAAGCAGGATTATCATAGAAGCAAAGCGTCTTGGTATCCATACAGATATGTCATCCAAAGAGATAGCCTACAGTCTGGGCTTTCAGGACCCTGCCCATTTCAGCAACTTTTTCAAGAAAGAGGAGGGGATAACCTTTTCTGAATTCAGGGCCGGATAGGAAATTTGCAACACATTCCGGTTTTTTTGCATTGCCTGCCCTTCCGGGACCATCTATCTTTGCATCATAATTAATAAGCAAAGATTATGACAACAAATAATACAAAATACAACATTGTAAAGGCGGCTACCCGCGGTCATGCAGACCACGGCTGGCTCAGATCTTCACACTCGTTCTCGTTTGCAAACTATTACGACCCGGAGAGAATCCACTTTGGCGCTCTCAGAGTACTGAATGACGACTATGTTGCCGCAGGCGAAGGATTCGGCAAACATCCGCATGACAATATGGAGATTATCTCAATTCCACTCAGCGGTGAGCTTAAGCACGGCGACAGTATGGGCAATACTGCTGTGATAACTGCCGGCGAGGTACAGGTAATGAGCGCAGGAACAGGGGTTATTCACAGCGAGATGAATAACAGAAACGATATCCCGGTTGAGTTTCTTCAAATCTGGGTATTCCCGGACAAAAAGAGCGTGAAGCCAAGGTATGATCAGAAAAAAATCAGCAAAGAGTCAATTTCAAACAGACTTGGCCAGATAGTCTCTCCAAACGAGGGAGAAGATGGTGTCTGGATTCACCAGCAGGCGTGGTTTCATCTTGGTGAGTTTGACTCAGAATCTTCAATTCATTATGAACTAAAACGCTCAGAGAATGGAGTATATCTCTTTGTTCTTGAGGGAGAGGCATCGGTAGACGGCCATAAACTGAACAAAAGAGATGCAATTGCTGTTCAGGACACACAGAAGTTAAGCATAGATTTAAATAAAGGAACAAAAATACTTGTTATGGAAGTTCCTATGGCATGGTAATTAAACAATAAATACAGAACAATCAATTATTCACATATTTTTAAAACAACAACAATGAACATAGTAGAAGGACTTAAATGGCGTTATGCTACAAAACGCTTTGATTCAAATAAAAAGCTCAGTAAAGACCAGCTGGAATACCTTAAGGATGCAATTAACTACATACCATCTTCGTTTGGCCTTCAGCCTTACAAGGTATTTGTGATTGAAAATCCGGAGATTCGCGCGAAACTTCAGGAGGCAGCATGGGGACAACCTCAGCTTACAGAGGCATCTCAGATATTCCTCTTCGCAAATTTCAAGGAGTACGGTCCTGAAAAGGTAGATGCGTTCCTTAAGCTGGGTGCAGAGATAAACAACTATCCGGTTGAGAGCTCAAACGGCTACAGAGATCTGCTTAACGGAACAATATCTTCACTCACTCCCGAGCAACTCTCAAACTGGAATGCAAAACAGGCCTATATTGCTCTGGGGGCTCTGATTTCAGCCGCCTCAGAACAACAAATAGATATATGCCCAATGGAGGGTTTTGACAAGGCAAAATTTGACGAGATTCTTGGCCTTGGCAAACAGGGACTCACATCTGTATGCATAGGAGCTGTGGGTTTCCGCTCACCGGAAGATAAAAACCAGTTCATGAAGAAGGTTAGAAAACCTAAAAGCGAATTGTTCGAAACTATCTGATCTATAAGAGAACTGAGTATACCGGTTTGACTTACGCCGGGATAAAGAAAAATCCTGCACCAGAGAAGCATTGTATTGCTATCGGGTGCAGGATTTTTATTTTTCTGTTTCCAACTCTGCCACTAAAGACAGAATTGAAGTTCAGTTACTGAACAGCTGTTTCTGTCTGAGGCTGAGCCTGAGTTTGTGCCTTTTCGAAGTTTGAGACACCTGTATTGAGGAAGCTGAGGAACTCATCAACAGATGATTCTCCAACAGGTTTCACAACTACATTCTGATTGTGGTCAATAAGCACATAGAATGGCTGGGTAGCCACACCGTAGCGGCTAACCTGCATATCCCTCAGTTTGCGTCCAAGTGTGTTTTTAACTTTGCCGTCAAGAGTTGATGTTACCTGCTCTTCAACGGGAAGCTCGGTTCTGTCGTCTACGTACAATGATGCAAGTACCACTTTGTTTTTGATGATATCCAGAACGCGCGGGTCACTCCAGACAGTTGCCTCCATAAGTTTACATACGCTGCAGGTACGCGATTTAAACGAGAGCAGAACCGGTTTGTTAAGCTGTTTTGCAGCCTCAATTGCCTGTTCAACTTCGTAATAACTAAGGAGTCCGTAAGGTGCCTTATGCTTTTCATCAAAATATTTGATGGGTCCAAAAGGTCCCACAGCCTGCGAAACGGTATCATCTGTCTTTGCCGAAGATCCTCCGCCAATTACAAACTCACTTCCGTCTGCCGGAGGAATGATTCCCGAGAGAGATGCCAGCGGAGCACCAAAGAGGCCGGGTACGATGTAAACTGCAAATGAGAAAGAGGCAATTGCAAGAAGCAGTCTGAAAGTGCCAACATAACTAACCTCTGTGTCGTGCGAAGTTCTGAGTTTGCCCAGCAGGTACATTCCAAGCAGGATTGCAAGAACAGTCCAGACAGAGATAACGATTGTACGAGTTACGATTCCGAGTCCAAAATATGCATCTGCCGCTGCAAGGTATTTTAAGCTGAATCCAAGAAGGATAAAGGCAAAAACAACCTTAACAACATTGAGCCATCCGCCCGATTTTGGCATCTTCTTCATAAGTGAAGGGAAGAATGAGAAGATTACAAACGGAAGGGAAAATGCAAGGCCGAATGCTGCCATTCCCAGTACAGGTTTAATTGCCAGACCGCCTGTAACGGCTGCCGCAAGAATAGATCCCACAAACGGGCCTGTGCAGGAGAATGAAACTATAACCATGGCAAAGGCAACAAAGAATGAAGCTATGATTCCGCCCTTATCTGCTCTGGCGTCTGCCTTGTTGGCAAGACCGGTTGGAAGGGTGATTTCAAATGCTCCAAAGAATGAGATTGCAAACACAACAAAGAGAATTGCAAAAAGGAGATTTGGAATCCAGTGCGTACCCATGACATCGGTTGCGTCTGTGCTCTGGAACAGAGCAACTATAACACCAACCAGAGTATAAATGAGAGTAACCGAGAGCCCAAATACAAGACCCTTGATTATGCCGTTTCTCTTGTTACCATCACCGCTTATGAAAAAGCTCACGGTCATTGGAATCATAGGAAACACGCATGGCGTGAATACTCCTCCAAGTCCCGCTGCAAATGCTATCAGCAGAAAAATAAGCAGCCCCTGCTCCTTTGTGCTGTCAGTGCCTTCAGCAGGAATTGTTGCAACTGCAGCCGAATCAGCAACCGGATTTACTGCTGCGAGGGCAGAATCGGCAGTGGAGCCTTCTGTTCCTTCTGCTGCAACTACTTTTCCGGCAGGAATGTCAAACTTTACATCAAGTTCGTCCATAAGACACTCTCCGCCGTTGCAGGTCTGATATGTAAGCATTCCTTCGACCTTTAGCGGGCCTTCGGATGTTCTTCTGATCTTTTGTACGAATGCTGCCTTCTTTTCAAAAATCTTGACCTCCAGACCAAAAGCCTCGTCCATTTTTTTCTTTGGCTTTAGCATGTCTGTGAGTTTTCCAATTGGGGTAAAACCCTTTGGGGCCTTGAATTCAAAGCTTGTTGGCAGCGGGCCGTTTTCTACCAGCTCAGAGTTGTACATATACCACTGAGGCTGAATATCGGCCTTGAATATTAAATCGATAGTGCCGTCGCCGTTGTCTTTCTGTTCGAACTGCCAGGTGGCTGTAGGCTGTGCAGAAAGAGCTGCAAATGACATTATTGAAATGAGCGTTAACAGTATTTTGCGCATTTTAACCAATTTTTGTTATTTTTATAAACTGCAAATTTATCAAAAATATGCAAAAAAGCAGTATTTTCGCAGCCTGTTAAATGTATATAAGATTATGACACAAGAGGAGTTGTTTAAGAGTTTGATAGCTCACGCGAAGGAGTACGGATTTATTTTCCCTTCAAGTGAAATTTATGACGGGCTGAGTGCTGTGTACGATTACGGTCAGCTGGGCGCTGAGCTTAAGAACAATATCAAGCGTTACTGGTGGGATTCAATGGTTCGTCTCAACGAGAACATCGTGGGGATTGACTCTGCTATATTCATGCACCCAAAGATCTGGGAGGCAAGCGGACACGTTGGTGCTTTCAACGACCCGCTCATTGACAACAAGGATTCAAAGAAGAGATACCGTGCAGACGTTTTGCTCGAGGATCATATTGCCAAGATTGAAGAGAAGATTGAGAAAGAGGTTGAGAAGGGCAAAAAGAAATTCGGAGACTCGTTTGACGAGGCACAGTTCCGTGCCACTAACCCTAATGTTCTTCGCAATAAAGAGAAAGCAGCTGAGATAACTTCAAAAATGAACGAAGCCCTTAACTCGGGCGACCTGGAGGCAGTTCGTCAGCTCATCATAGACTGCGAAATTGTTTGTCCAATTTCGGGAAGCCGCAACTGGACAGAAGTAAGGCAGTTTAACCTTATGTTCTCAACCCAGATGGGAAGCGTAAGCGAAGATGCAAACGTTATCTATCTCAGACCGGAGACAGCTCAGGGTATCTTTGTGAACTTCCTGAATGTTCAGAAGACCGGCCGTATGAAGATTCCATTTGGAATTGCACAGATTGGAAAGGCCTTCAGAAATGAGATCGTTGCAAGACAGTTTATCTTCCGCATGAGGGAGTTCGAGCAGATGGAGATGCAGTTCTTTGTGCGTCCGGGCGAAGAGATGAAATGGTACGAACACTGGAAGGCTCAGAGACTTGCGTGGCATAAGGCTCTTGGACTGGGTGACGAGAAATACCGTTTCCATAACCACGAGAAGCTTGCACACTACGCAAATGCGGCAGCAGATATCGAGTTCCTTTTCCCGTTCGGCTTCAAGGAGCTTGAGGGAATTCACTCAAGAACAGACTTTGACCTGAGCCAGCACCAGAAATTCTCGGGCAGAAAACTTCAGTATTTCGATCCTGAAACCAACGAGAGCTATGTTCCATATGTTGTTGAGACCTCAATTGGACTTGACAGAACTTTCCTGGCAGTTTACTCTACAGCTTATTGCGAGGAGAAACTGGAGAACGGAGAGGAGAGAGTTGTTCTAAAACTGCCTGCAATCCTTGCTCCTGTTAAGGTTGCCGTGCTTCCGCTGGTTAAGAAGGATATGCTTCCGGAGAAGGCCCGCGAAATCATGAATGACCTCAAATATGACTTTAACTGCCAGTACGACGAGAAAGACAGCATAGGCAAGCGTTACCGCCGCCAGGATGCAATCGGAACGCCGTTCTGCATAACAATAGACCACCAGACTCTCGAGGACAATTGCGTTACCATACGCGACAGAGACACAATGCAGCAGGAGAGAATACCTGTAGAAAAAGTGCGCGGCATTGTCGAGGAGAGGGTGAGCTTCAGAAAAGTATTGGAAAAAATTTAAACTTAACAAATTATGTCAAATCTGTCCGTAAACTACATGGGATTGCAGCTGCGCAGCCCTCTGCTCGCAGCCAGCTCAGGATTGACCTCTCAGATTGATAAAGTTATTGCTTACGACAAGGCGGGAGTGGGTGCGATTGTTGTAAAATCGCTGTTTGAAGAGCAGATTGTAAGCGAGGCCGAATTCCTTAACAGTCAGTCGCAGGACTATCCGGAATCTGCAGATTACCTTCACCATTACATACGCCATAACTCAATTGCCAAGTATTTGAAGCTTGTGAAAGAGGTTAAGGATTCAGTATCCTGCCCTGTAATTGCAAGTATCAACTGCTATTCAATGGGAGAGTGGGTAGAGTTTGCAAAGGAGATTCAGGATGCGGGGGCAGACGGTCTTGAACTGAATATCTATTCTCTTCCGCTTACTGTTGCCAAAAGTGCAAATGATATTGAGAACGGTTATCTGGATGTTGTGGGATCTGTTGCAAAGATGTTAAAGATTCCGGTTGCGGTTAAGATTGCAAGTAATTATACCAGCCTTCCGGGATTTGTTAACGGACTTAAATCGCGCGGAGCAAAGGGTGTTGTTATGTTCAACAGATTTTACTCGCCTGATATTGATATAAATAAACTCAGAATTATTGCTGCCGATGCCTTCTCATATGAGGAGGAGTATCTGAGGGAGCTGCGCTGGATGGGAATAGTATCGGCACTTGTACCGGGCATTGATCTCTCTGCAAGTACAGGTATTCATACCGGTACAACTGTAATCAAGCAGATTCTTGCCGGTGCAACAACTGCCCAGATGTGCACAGCCCTCTACAAAAAGGGTCCTAATGCAATCGTGCAGGCACTGGAAGACCTTCACCTGTTCATGGAGACACAGGGATTCGAAAAGGTCTCGGATTTCAAGGGAAAACTCAATTATTCAAATATCGAGCACCCTGAGAAGTTCGAACGCGTTCAGTTCATGAAATCTTTCGGGCTTAAATAGAGTTCAGAAAAATATAAAACCGGTACTTGTGCGGATATCGATTCCATCAAGTACCGGTTTTTTTATGCCTTTCGGCCTCTTAACCTGCTCCTTACCCTTATGCCTTTATCCCGGACGCAGCTTAATCACTAAAATTTTAACTAACTCGTCTCAAAAATAGTATTTGCTATGTTTGCGGGCATTTCCATTTTCACAGAAAAGTGAAGTTTTTACGATTTGGTGAAAAGTTAAGGGCAAAAAAAAAGACCAGTCATAAGACCGGTCTTTTTAATTTCTTGTTTTGTCGGGGTACTCCGACTCGAACGGAGGACCCCCTGCTCCCAAAGCAGGTGCGCTAGCCAACTGCGCCACACCCCGATTGTATAAGAACTTTCCCTTTGATTTTGGGACTGCAAAGTTAAATATGAAAATCGATTTTGCAAAAAAAATGTGAGAAAGTTTATTTTCTCAGAATTTTATCCATAGCCTTACCTTTGGCCAGTTCATCTATCAGCTTATCAAGATAACGGATTTTCTGCATCAGCTCCTCCTCAATTTCCTCAACTCTGCATCCGCAGATTACCCCTGTAATTTTTGAAACGTTGGGATTAATCTGAGGAGCCTGGGCGAAAAATGTCTCAAAGTCGCACTTGTTTTCCAGCTGCTGCTGAAAGGTTTGCTTATCATATCCGGTTAGCCAGTATATGATTTCGTCAACCTCCTCTTTTGTCCGGCCCTTCTTCTCTGCCTTCTGAACATAAAAAGGATAGACATTTGCGAAGATCATTTTATATACGCGGTTGTTGTCCATACTTATCAAAATTATATTTATTTTAATATCTAAATGCTCTCGATACGAACTCTTGTTCACTTCGGGAAATTCCTGCCTCTGATGCGTAATTTTGCCACCTGGAGACTGCAGATTTTATTGCTGATAGAATTTCGTTTGCTTTTACGCTTCCTATACCAAAGTATCTGGCAACGCTAAGAGCTAACTCAAATTCAAGCGAATTGTCGTCTTCAGTAATATTTAACTTTAAACCCATTCCTGTCTCATCAGGATTAATATCATAAGCTGGTGAAAGCTCCCACCCCCCCTTGCCTGAAAGAATAAATCCATGATTTCTTAAATGATCATCACAATTTGATACAGCAATGTTTAGTACAATCCTGCGCCATAATTGCTCCAGATTAAAGTTAGTGTTGTTGCAATTAGAAGCAATCCAATTAGCGAGTTCAAGATAACTGGCACCATCTGAATAACTTGCTCCGTCTGAATATCCCAGCATAGTCATTGCAGATGCAAAGTGAATTCTTCTACCATTTTCATTTCTGTCAAAGCGCTTTGTTAAGAAAGTATGATAATGACTGCCAAATTTTTGAGCATTACACTCAGACATCTTAACTCCGCAATTTGCAGCTATTCTGGAAATAACATACTCCCATGCACCAATATTTTTTTCATCTTTATTGCTGGGAAATTTTGCTATCCATAATTGCCCCTTTTCATCCAGAATATTTGCTTTAGGTCTTGCGCCCCCAAGAGATGAGCCAGGAGCGAATAACATATTAATCCATTTTATGTGCTCAGAAGAGAAATTTTCATCATCGCTTTCTATGTGAAGACTGGCATATTCCAGCTCTCGTATTGAACTCCACGGTGGAGTTGCCAGAGATCTGTTATTATTCATAAAATCGCCTCCAGGAGAAGTTTTAAACCGAAGCGCTCCCATTCTGTTTCCATCATAAACACCCATCAAATAGTCTGCTTCAGTTAAAGTACGAGTATTTCTGTTTTCCATTCTGGCTAAAATGGCCTCTCTTCTGCGCATTAATGTGCGCCCCCATCTGTCTGGAGCCGAATCAAGAAACAGTCCAAAGTTGTTTTTGTCGGCTTTCAAGTATTGTTTCCCGGAAAATTCAGACAAATCGGGATCCAGTGAACGAAAACTGCTATTTTTTACCCAGTTCTTATCGTTTTCGTATGAAAAAACCTCTTTTCCCCTAATTACGTCACTATAAAGCACGCCCATAAAAATTGGTTCTTCTGACATAAACCAATCCATATAAACATATATTTCTTTATTCTGCGGCATAATTTATTTTTTAGAAGCTCTCTCTTTTACTGCGTAACGGGCATCTTGCAGTCTTCTCCCCAGTTCATCATCTTTTGCCACCAAGAGAAGATCTTTGTCCAGACCCAGAATCGACAGGACTCTGAAATAATACCCTATAGCAACACCTTCGTCTCCTTTTTCAATTTTAATTAGTGTATTTCTGGAAATCGATGCTCGCTCAGAGACTTGCTCGGATGATAAATCTCTGCGCAATCTGGCATATTTTATATTTTCTCCAAATTCAGCAAGAATTCTTGATTGAGCTGGAAGTAGA
>PHDP01000164.1 GCA_002842655.1 Bacteroidetes bacterium HGW-Bacteroidetes-14 | reverse complement strand
AGGTTCAGGAGAATTCAATAAGAGAGAATGAGAAGTGGGAGGGTGAAAAAACGCCATTCATTGACAGGCTGCCCACCATCATTTCAGACGGCTGGGATATTGTCCGCAAGGTGCTTCTTTATGTAATAATTGGTATCGCAATTGGTGCTGCAATGCACGGATATGTTCCCGAAAATTTCTTCACTGAATTTTTGTCTGCAGACAAATGGTATGCGGTTCCGCTTGCAGTAATACTTGGGGTTCCTATGTATGCCAATGCAGCCGGAATTGTTCCGGTTATTCAGGTATTTGTTGCGAAAGGGGTTCCGCTTGGAACGGCCATAGCCTTTATGATGGCTGTCGTAGGCCTCTCCCTGCCGGAAGCCACCCTGCTTAAAAAGGTGATGAAATGGAAGCTGATTGGAATTTTCTTTGGTACAATTACAGTTTTTATAATTTTACTGGGCTATCTTTTTAACTTTATTCTCTAATATCAAGGCTGATTCTTATGAAGACAACAGACAAACCAAATTTTCAGGAATTTCATATTGATGGTGTAAAACACATTGGCCCCGCTGACGCTCTGGAGTGCCTGAAAAATAATGAGGCGGTAATGATTGATGTAAGGGAAGAAGAAGAGCTGGAAATTGACAGTATTCCTCTGGAGAATGTCATTAACCACCCCATGTCTGTAATTATGGACCGCCTTGCGCAGATTTCAAGGGATCTTAACATTATTCTGATGTGCCCGGGCGGAGTTAGAAGTTCCAAGGTTGCAAACCTTATGAATATTCAGGGCTACCCAAATGTTGCAAGCCTCGACGGCGGATTCAAGCTCTGGAAGTCAATGGGACTGCCGTATGAAAGTATACTTCCTGCCGGAGGATGCAGTGGCGGTTGCAGTTCATGCAAACCCGGCACCTGCTGCTGAAACCATTGCGGCAGAAATTATGAATTATCTCGCACACATATTTCTTTCAGGAAACAACCGCCAGTTGCAGGTAGGTAATTTTATCGGCGACTTTGTAAAGGGGCGACGGCACAACGAATTTCCAAAAGGAATTCAGCAGGGCATCCTGCTCCACCGGGAGATTGACAATTTTACAGATTCTCACCCGGCGTTTCTGGAGACGGTGGAGATTCTGCGTCCCGCTTTTGGCAGATACTCCGGAATTATTGCCGACATGTATTTTGACTATTTCCTTGCGTCGGACTTTGGCCGCCACAGCAACGGAAAAAGTATCGGCCTTTTTGCCTTCAACTTCTATTTGTCTGCCCTGCTTTATTACCGGTGGCTTCCCCCGCGGGTCAAGGGTTTTATTTTTCATTTCATTGGCTCAAACCGCCTGAAGAAATATGCCTCTTATGAGGGGCTGAATTCCTCTCTCACAATCATGTCGCACTATAAGTCAAGTGCAATAAACCCGGGGCTGAGTATCAGCTTTCTTAAAGAGAACGAGGAGGTACTGAGGGAGAAGTTTGAGGTGTTGTGGGGAGATCTGCGCCGCAATTTCTGTTAACTCTGATAGAGTTTTTACGAACTTACAGATTTAGCGAGCATATGTGTATCGCACCTGTCAGCCTAATTTACAACACTCTGCATACCTGTGTTTTACAATTTCTAATTCTAGATTTTTCGAAATTCTTTCAAAGCTAACTAATTGTAATATAAGTATTTGTAAATTAGGCTGACAGGTGTCTAAAGTTTCCCATGTGCAACCCACCTGCCAGCCTAATTTCCATACTGCTAATATTTAGGTAGTTGTAAATTGAAAATCTCTTAATTTCTCAATTCAGTTATTTGTAAAGCTCACAAAATGTGATAAATGTAAATTAGGCTGGCAGG
>PHDP01000057.1 GCA_002842655.1 Bacteroidetes bacterium HGW-Bacteroidetes-14 | reverse complement strand
GTAACTCCTAATTTAAAATTTATATATTTGTCAAAGAACGACTTACGTGAATAAATTAAAAATTCAATAAAAAACTGTCTGAAAAACTAGACCATCTCAACATCGAACATATTTTCATCGCAATTGCCTTCTTGAAGATTTAAATTTGGAAAATTTTCAATTAGTAAATTTGTTAACTTGTTGTGAAGGCGCTTCGAAGTTGTAGTAAGTGATTTTTTAATACATACAACATCGGCCTCATCTTTAATAGTAAGATCTTTATCACGCTTTTTCTTTAAAAGTTTTCTTTTAGGCGCATTTCCATAAAGATTTGTAAATTCGGGAAGATCCTCACCCAAACAGTCGAGGTCAATAGCTGTTAAAATATCTCCTTTTCCGATTATACTTACTAAAGTTGAAAATTTAGTTACAAAATCAGATTGTTTGACATTTAATCTATTTAAAAGTTTATATACACCAATATTGCCATTTATTAATGGAAAACGAAGTCTATGATCTAGAGAAAAGAACAATGGTGTTAACAGGCTTTCTGCTGCAATCTCTCCTTGTGAGTTATTTGCTTTTTTAATTTTAGGAAGTTTTGAGATGGAAGTTGCAATAGACTCTGCTTCATCATCACTCTTCATATCAATTCCGATACTGATTAATGGGTGTATTTCATTAAAATTTTCATAGATCCATTGTTCAGAACTATTTCGATATGCATTATAAAAATTTGTATATCCAGTGTTGCCAAATACCAAATCAGAAATCTCAGAAGGATCCACTTTTAGTAATTGAGCTATCTTTGCACCTACTTGCTCATATGGTATTTTAAGAAAGTCATATTGGAAAATCAATGACAAGCCTGGCAACTTTGTGCTTTTTATGTAACTGTCACTTATTGTATCACCACTTTTTGTAATCCAAGTTAATTTACAAAGTCCATAAATCTGTGAATACGTGACCTGATTTTGAAGGATATACTTCGTACACAATTGAACCAGTTTGCTTGTTCTTAATTGTCGCTCTGCCCATTCTTTCATAACATACTTGTTTAAAAATCATATAAATACTTCCAGACTTCCAAAAACAACTGTATTTGTAATTATCTTCTCCTTTAACTCATCTCTTATTGTCAAATTTTTAAAATCTGCCGACTTTTCACTGTGTATTGGGATTATGCCCAGCCTCGGATTTACGAGATTGCAAACTTCTGCGAGGCATTGGGGTGAGGCGTGGCCGCTGGTGTGAATTTGACGGTATTCAGGGAATTTTGCGAGAAAATTAAGGTAGTCACTTTTTGCATGCTCGCTTTTCGGGTTGATATACTCTTTCCACATTGAATAAATGAGTATCGTCTCAGCGGGATCAAGCTCAGGGAGGATTTTGTCAACGTAGTTAGAAAATTTTTCGGTTGGCCTGACTAGCATGCAAAATCCTTTACTTTTCATCAAGTCATTCAGAATCCGATTTTTGTCCGAATATGTATATGCCTTGCCAAATTTAAAAATCTCTGAGTGAGTTCCGGCAGATTCAGAAAAGATTTTAAAAATCTCGGCCTGATAATCATCATAAACAAAAGGGCCTCTTTTAATTTCCTGATATGCCGAATAAATGGTCGCAAGCCGTTCAAGATCGGTCGATGAACTCCAGATAAATACATTCTTCTTCTCTTTGAATATTTCCGTCAGCTCCCAACTTAATTCGGATTCATGCTTAACATCTTCGACCAACCGGGAAACCATCGTCCCCTCTGTTATAAGAATGTCTACCGGGCCTGTGCCAACAATGTATTTTTTTATGGTAGGAATCAGCCCTTTGCCAAGATAGCCGTGGCTCCGGAAGTCGCCTGTATGAAGGAGCCGAAAACCATCGGCCTCAATAAGGAACATAAAGGCATCGTAGGCTGAATGGCTTACGAAATACGGGGTAATCTTGATGTTTTTTATCTGAATGCTTTCCGATGCCTTGATGGGAATCATTTTGTGTACTCTTTCAAGCTCACCGGCTGTTTGCTTCTCTCTTCCCTTTATGTGCCCGAGGCGTTCTAGTTTACAAATGGAAACATCTTTTGAGACCTTCCCGACATATTGAGGAATTCCTTCCGGGACAAGATTGAACAGACCAAAGTGGTCGCCGTGAATGTGCGTGTAGAGGATTGCGTCAACTCCGGAAGTAATAGACTCAATAGCCTCTCTGCTTGCCAGATTGTCTTTAACCTCTTCATCACCACGCGGAAGATTCTGCCCCAGATCGATTATTATCCTGGCCTCAGCAGTTGCAATCTCAGTAATGCATCCGCCAATCTGGTCAATGCCGCGGTGGATGGTGATTTTCATGATTTCAATTTCCTTATTTCATATTCGATTGGAACTTTCATGAGGACCTCTTCAATTTTTTTAATTCGACAATCTTTTCCTTCACTTAAAATCTCATGCTTGTATGTGTTAATAATAGTGAGCTTCGCCTTATCGCTTACATTAACCAATTTACTATCGCCTATATTTAGCCCAAGTGATTCCCGAATCTCAAGTAACTTTTTGTAATACTCCTTAATTTCGGAATGATTATTAGCTATGAAGTTGTTGTATTTCTTCATCTGACCAATAATATCTGGTTCTGTCTTTTTAATTTTAGTGTTATTTGAGGATTTGTCACTAATACTAAGTCGACTGTCAGTTATAAGTTTTAACTCATTAAAAGTTAAAGTTCCATTGGAGAGTTCTGTCAAATCAATTCTGAGTTTATCTGCTTCTGTGTCTAAATTGAACTGAAACTCAGAATCAATTATATTGGGATTATTAATTATCATCACTCCCTGAATATATTTCTCTGAATATTCTTCTTGATCTTCCATCTCAGAATTCTCCTTTTTCACTTTTCTTTCTGAATACTCTTCCGAAATCTTTTTCTTAATGTGTTCAAGAGTTGCTTTGTCAAACCTATACAGGTCAATCCGCAGATATGTTTTTTGGGGATTGCTGTTTGGCAATATCTCTTCGTAATATTTATGGTGAGTTTCGCCAACAAATTCACCGCGCTTATATTCCAGCTTGATAATTGAACCACCATAATAGTAAGCATTTATATAGTTGTCTTTTCTGATATGGATATAAACCTCCTTATCGTTACACAAAAGAGACCACCACGCAGGATTTTGTTTTTTCAGCTCCACAAATAGTTTTGCCGATGGGTCGAGGCTTTGAAGAGAGCCTTTTGCTGGTTTTATCATGATTGTTGTTCAAATATCTGTTTATCAAATATATGAATTATTATTCCAAATCATCTCAAAGTCTCTTCTTCCCCAGGGATAAAACAGGTGTGTCGTCAAAACATTTATTATTTTTACTGCAAAATCAAACCAATGTCTACTCAGGAAACTCCATCATCCAGCTTCGGCCCGCATCCCCGAGTGGGAATCGGTGTAATAATCTTTAATGAGGCCGGGGAGATTCTGGTTGGAAAGCGGAGGGGCAGTCATGCGCCGTTCTATTCGATTCCGGGCGGGGCGCTTGAGCTGGGCGAATCCTTTGAACATGCGGCGGAGCGCGAGGTTGCGGAAGAGACCGGTCTCCGGATTTTTGAGCCACGAGTGATAGGTATCGTAAATGATCTGGAGACATTCCGCGCTGACGGAGTCCATTTTGTTTCTGCTGTTTTGGTGGTTACAAAGTTTGAAGGCGAGCCAAAACTCATGGAGCCGCACAAATGTGATGGCTGGTTCTGGTGCGACCCGCAAAATCTGCCTCAGCCACACTTCTGGTCAAGCCGGGAGGCGGTGTCGCTGTTTCTTGGTTCGAGGTAGGTACTTTACCTATGAGGTTAACACGCTGAGGTGAACACACTTCATTTCTTTTTTTTATCTTTATTCTATCTCTCTGCTCCTCATAAATATCTGAATATGAGACTGCGGCTTGTTTTTATAATTTTGGGAATTTTGTCCGGGCCTGTGATGAACGCTCAGGAGGAGGTTGTTATGGAGGCTGCCTGGAATACTTTTGATACAGGCAGTAATGAATTCAGGCGTGTGATTACTGAGTTGCCTGCAGGCAAAGCGAAAGTGTGCGACTATTATCTTACAGGCGAGTTGCTTATGGAGGGATGCTTTTCTTATGTTGACCCTGACGATCCCAAAAAGGATGTTCCTGACGGCGAATTTGTATGGTATTACAAAAGCGGGGTAAAGAAAAGACGGTCAGCCTACATAAAAGGGGTTGAGGAGGGGATGAGGACTACATGGTTCGAGAGCGGAAGTATCGAGAGCGAAACACAAATCCGGGGAGGAATTCCGGACGGGACAAGGATTGAATATTACGAAAATGGCCATAGGCGGAGATTTTCTGCCTTCAGCAAAGGTGTGGGCACTGGCGCTGCTATTGATTATTTCCCGGGCGGGGCCGAATGCTCTGTTGTTTACCTGTCTAATGGACGGCCTGAGGGGAGGATGGTCGAGTATTTTGAAAACGGCCGGGTTCGCCGTGTTACGAATTATATTGCAGGCAGGGCGCATCCGTTTGTAATTGAGAGTGACTCCACAGGAAAAAGCAGGGGCATCTTCGCTGATAATTTTTCTGCATCTGCTCCTGAGGATTACTGGGTGAATAATTGTGCTGAGGAGGGCTCGAAGCTCACTATCGTAAAGGGTTGGGGGCTGTATGCCGAAAATACCGCTGGTTCCCGCCTATTTGTCACTGCCGACATTCCGCAGGATAATGAACATGACTTTACAATTGAAACTGGAATTACATTTGTCTCCGGAAGTGATTTTGTGGGGTGCGGAGTTGTCTGGGGTTTTAAGGACAGAGAGAACTATAACTATTTTCAGGTTGAGCCATCTGGCTTATGCAGGGCGGGCTCTGTCCGGAATGATGTAAACAAGGATTTCTTTGAGCGTAAGCAAGCCGCCACCATCCATAAAGTGTTTGAAATGAATAAACTGAAAATTGTCAAAAAGTCAAGCCAAATAACATTTTTAGTCAATGGTGAAGTAATTTGCACCGTACCGTTTGAGCCATATTCAGGCAGAGGCGCAGGTTTTTCTGTTGGCGGGAAAAAGATTGTGGTTTACAAGAATTTCCTGTTTGAAATTATACAGTGACTGTTTACATACAAGAAAGGAACATAATTACACAAAAGTCTCCGACGCAAATGTCCTCCTGATTCCCTTTTCGTATTTTATGGCGGGGTAGCCAAACAAAACAACAAGGCCTTCGCGGCTTATGTATTTAATCTTGTATTTTTCGCGAAACTTGCGGGCCCTCTTTCCGTTCTGAATCAGGGGATGGACACTTCCAATCATGCAGGTGCCAAGTCCCAGAGACTCGGCAGCGTACATTGCGACAGTTGCGGCGATAATGGGATCTGCAGGGTCTGTGTATGGAGAGCCGTAGAAGTACATTGCAAGCGGTGCGTCATAGGTAACCATGTTTACACCCCTGGCAGACTCTTTTGCAAAGAATTTGAAGAGTGGCCTGATAAATCCCCTGAACATTTCATCGTTTGCCCTGCCCCAGAACGGACGCATAAGAGCCAGAAACCAACCCGAGACAAACCACTTCATATCATTCAGATAATCACAGAAATCCATCCCAAAATTTCTTACAGAAGTTCTGGATTCAAGGACAAGCACATTTACATCTGAAGGTGGCAGACCCATGGGGGAATTGCGGGCTGCCTTCAGAATTTTCTCAGCCAATTCCTTGTCAACCTCTCTGTCTGTAAACTCCCTTACACTTCTGCGCCTTTCGAGCAACGTCAGAAGCTGATTATAGTTTGCCGCAGCTGTTGCATCAGGCAAAATAAAGAGATCTTCTGCACTTATTTCACGCCCCTTAATTTCAATTGCGCCCTCAGGACACACCGCCATGCAGTGGCCGCACCCTATGCATCCGAATATGGGGCTTGCTGACTTTACAACTTTGTTGTCTCTGATTTCTATGCTGAAATCTTTGCAGATCTCAATGCATTTTCCGCAGAGGATGCATTTCTCCTCGTCTATGCAGATAGTTGCGGTCTCTTTTGCTCTGCTGGTTGGTATTGCCATGATATTTTTCTATTTGCCCCACAATCCCAGGTTGCTCTCCCTTGCTCTGGTTTGTGCAGCGGTGAAGACTTCAACATATTTGACATTGGGAGGGTAGGTCATAAGCTGGGCATAACCATTTTCTACAAGATATTTGTTAAGGAAAGTTCCGTCCTCCAGATAGACATAGGCAAGTGTGCGGCCATACCGGTCGGTCCGGTCCACATCAAACTCAAGGCTGACATACTTATTCAGCAGCAGGTCTGTGAGGAATGCCTTCGCCTCCTTTCCGTAATAGCCAATCTCCTTTCTTCCGGTACGCCTTGACTCAGGGGCATCAACTCCAATCAGCCTTATTTTTTGCCCCTTTGGACTGCCATCTTTAATCCAGAAAGTATCTCCGTCCACAACCTTGGTTACCAGAAATTTCTCTGCCTCTTCGCTGTGAACAGGCGATCCGCAGTATAAAAAAAGAGCCGAAAGCAAAAAAACTGCAAAAAGTTTAAAAGATTTTTTCATTTCTGGAATTATTTTGTGAATACTGGAATTTATTAGTATTTATAACGGTTTTGTTAGATTTGCTGACAGCCAGCAGACAAGTAAAAAACGTCAATTTTGTTTAAAATTAGAAAAATTTATCTGAACAACTGTTTTAAAGTTCATTTGATTTTGTAAATTTATTGTCATTAAATCAGTTACGCAGTATGAGTTTTGACATCAGATTCCCGGTTGTTATCTTTTTGTTTTTACTTTCGTCCTGTTCTGGCAACGGGAGCGGAGAGAATCAACTTAACTCAGGTACTACTGACTCAATTTCAAAGCAACCTGCAGAAACCGAAGCTGGTTCGCCAGGGAAGATGGAGATGGAGGAACTGGAGAATGATATGTCTAATACCTGTTTTACTAAATTCATGAAGTTGGTTAAAGAAAACCGGTCGGCAGAGGCGCTTGATTTTTATCTGCATAATCAGGAGGATTTTGCAGCTGAATTTGAGACCTGCGAAAAAATTTACAGATTCAGCGATGGTGTTATTATCCCAATGATTTATATCTATAAGGATTCTGTTGAGGCAAAAAAACAATTGCTTAAAATTCATTCTTTTAACAGTAAATATTTTGAATCTGTTAATCAGATGAGGGGCGATGACTCTGAAACATCTCCCGAATACCTTCATACTCTTGGATTACTGGCAATCTCTTATGCCAGGCTTAATGAGTTTGATCAGAGTCTTAAGATTTCTGACAAATTGCTGAAGTTGCTTGAAAAGGTATACGGACGCGATTGTTCAGATTATGCCAACACCCTGTACAACAGGGCAAACATACTTGCAATGTCTGGAAAAGATGTTGAGGCACGGCACACATATCTGGATGCGAAAGAACTTTACGAGAAACTGGGAATGCAGGATTCAGGTGAGTATTTGGCAACAATCACCAGGCTTTCAAACTAGACTGTCTTCTTAAATGTTCAAACACACTTCAGACAATTTTTAAATATTTCTGAAATGTTTGCAACTTTTCGGATGTTGTTTTCGTCAAACAAACATCAGAAAACATAAATTTTCTGTTAATTCACATCACCTAAATTCAGAAATATGAAAAAGCTAATTCTTCTTTTCGTCGCAATCGTCTCTTTATCATTGAGTTCTTGCTCGTTTGGCTTTATGGGCATTGAGCCCGAAGGCGAATACATCTCCAAAACTATCGACAAAGGTCCGTTTGAAAATGTATCAGTATCGGCCGGGATGGAGCTGATTCTAACTCAGGATTCGACTGTTTCGGTTCGTGTTGAGACTTACGAAAACATTCATGAATATATAATTGTCGACCTCATTGACAATACTCTTAAATTCTCTACCGATTTTGGAATCAGCCTGCATAACCCAAATGTGAAGGTTTATGTAAACACAAATAACATCAAGCGTATTTCCGGCAGTGGCGGAACCCGCCTCAACCTTACTTCCGGATGGAACGGCGAATCACTCGACATACACATGAGCGGAGGTTCATCGCTCTTTGGAATCGTGAATGTCAAGGATCTGTCGCTCTCAATGTCCGGCGGAACCCGCAGTGAGCTTGAGGGCACTGCCGAAAACTTCTCACTTAACGCATCGGGCGGAAGCTCTTGCAGAAACTTTGGTCTGGCTACTGTCAACAGCGACCTTAGCATGTCCGGCGGCGCATCTGCCCATGTGAAAGTTTCAGGCCACCTTAAGGCCGATGGTTCCGGCGGATCAAGTGTTCGCTACATTGGCACACCGGTTGTAAACACAAAACTCTCAGGCGGAGCCAGCGTTTCGCAGACTGAGGAGTAGCACTGCACTGCGGCCGGGGGTAGCCCCGGGCTCCGGGGCCACCCCCGGCCGCCAGCGAAACACTCTGCGCCGCAATTTCTGTTAACGCATTCACAATGTGTATTTTACAAAACACAAACTTTTCTCTCCGAAGAGTTTGTGTTTTGCATTTAACTATTAACCAAGTGATTAACAGAAATTGCGGCGCAGCCGCACCCCCGCCCCCTGCGTGCGAAGCGCTGCACCGGCACCGGCTGCGGAGCGGCCGGTACCTAAAAAAAGTGCTACCTAGTAGGATTCGTGCAATAATATTGATATACAGGTATTTACAAAATTAATTTGCAACGAATTCTTCAACATTATAATCACAATATACTGATATTCTGCACTTTTGCACGAATCCTACTAGGCAACTAAAGTTTTCCACAGGGGGTAAAATGCCAAGTGCATTGACACATGTCAGCCTAATTTGCACTGCGCACAAAATCAGGTGTTTACAATTTCTAATTCTGGAAAATCTCAAATACTTGAATTGCTATATCGCACTTAATCAACTAATTGTAAATTAGGCTGACATGTGTGAAATTAAAGCAGATAAGGGCTATCTTGCCTGAGGCCGAAAAGTACCGCAAGAGGTAGTTTTTCCTCAGTGGAAAAGTGTGGCACAGAAACATTCTGTGCAGTAATTTGTTTAGAAATAAATCCTAAACGAATTACTTATGAAAATACTGATATTATCTGCGTATATACTTTTGGTACCAATGGCTGCAGCAGCTGCCGGCAACGATGTTTTTTCCGGAAATCAATCTGAACAATCTCAGTCACAATCTCAGTCACAGCCTCAGTCGGGGATGTCAAAAGCGCTCCCCGCGTGGAGCCTTGATAAATTTCTGCCATGTAATGCCGGCAAGGATCTGGCTATGGAACAGTATGCATACAGCAATGTAACTATTTCGTGGAGCGGGCCTGTAAAAAACGGGAAGGCACACGGGCGGGGAAAAATGACCAGATATGCAGACGGCAAGGTTGAAAATGTCTATGATGGTTATTATGTAGACGGAATAAGAGAGGGCCAGGGGCGGATTACCTATGCCGACGGCACAATCATCAATGCTTCTTTCTCCGGAGGGAAAATGACGGGGGATGTCAGCCTTTCAAAACCCACAGGCGAAAAGTACAATGGGAATATGGTTAATTACCGTTATTACGGGAAGGGTACATATTATTTTCCAACCGGAGATAAGTATGAGGGAGTATTCCGGAATGGTCAGTTTTACACAGGTAAGTACACTTTCAATAATGGTGGCGTTAAGTATTATCAGAGAGGCACAGAGGTTGAGAAGATTACCGACAAGGAGTCCGGCTACAACCCAAAACTTAATGAGGAGGTTACAGAATATTTTGACGGTGACTGGAACAGAACCACCAGAAAGAATGCTGAATATTACCGGCTGATTACCTATTCGGCTCCTAATATTCCCAAGGGTCCGGTGAGGGATTATTACAAATCGGGAGTTTTGCAGAACAGCTTTGGAGCTTTATACATCGATTACGACTATACTTCCATTAATGTTTATGAGGGAGAAAACAAAGTTTATTCAAAAGATGGAGATTTGCTGAGCAGCTCTTATTTCTACAATCATGTACTGCATGGACCTTTTGTGGAGTATTATGAAAATGGCAGCATGAAAACCAGAACAGCATACAATCTCGGGAAGTATAACGGACTTTATGAAAGCTGGTATGACGACGAGAGTCCAAAGTTTTTTGCAGAGTATAAAGATGGAATTATTGAAGATGGACATTTTACGGAGTTTGACAGAAACGGCTTGAGGGCCGAAGGTTTTTTTGAACAGTTTGTGTCTGAAAAAAACAGCTGGGCATACAGTAATGAGGGTGTACACGCCTCGGCTTCATACAACTCGTTAATGTTCAATGTCTCCAATCCTGACAAGACTTATACAAGGGTGTCAAAAATGTTCGCCGCAGATGCAAAGAGTTATTCTGCCGAGGCCAATATCAGAAAAGATTATGCAAGACCGGGACAGGGTTATGGATTGTGCTTTGATTATGTTGATGCTTCAAATTGCTCTATGTTTCTGATTGGTTCAGATAAAAGGTTTACTATTATTTCCTACAAAAAGGGAAACAGGGAGGTCTGGATTGACTGGAAGTCCTCTTCTGCCATTAAAGATATTAATGAGGTTAATAACCTTAAATTCTTCTATATCTCAAATCAGGTTGTATTTCAGATAAATGGAATTGAAGTGGCCAGAATAAACTTCACGCCACTTTCAAAAAGTGCCGGTTTTTCTGTTTATGGTGCAGGCCAGCATTTTGTGAAAGATTTCATAACAAAAGACTATACTTTGAGGTAGAAATTTTCGTAAATTCACCTCAAATCTAATCTTATGAATTTCGTGCTGCCTTTTGGTGTCAAAAAGCTGGTGAGCTTTGTGATTACTCCTCTGGTAATGCTATATCTGATTTTATTTGTTGAGTTTGTGCCCGATAATCCAAAGGTGGGTTATACTTTTTGCGTGGCGCTGCTCATGGCGGTATGGTGGATTACCGAGGTTGTTCCGCTGGCGGTAACATCTCTTATTCCGGTTGCGCTTTTTCCTCTGTTTGGAATCATGGACGGCCGGGCGGTCTCGGCGACATATTTCAATGATGTTATTTTCCTATTTATGGGGGGATTTCTGGTGGCCCTGGCGATGGAGAAGTGGGATCTTCACAGAAGAATCGCTTTCAACATCCTCTATTTTACAGGAACGAGCCCGGCCCGCATTCTGCTTGGCTTTATGCTTGCCTCCTTCTTCCTCTCAATGTGGATCTCCAACACTGCCACTGTTATGATGATGCTCCCTATTGCAATGGCCATCATTAAGCAACTTGACGGATTAATGAACAACAAAAGCTCATCTAAGTTTTCTATAGGAATTCTGCTGGGTGTTGCATACAGCGCCTCAACCGGCGGAATGGCAACACTTGTGGGAACTCCGCCCAATCTCTCTTTTGTGAGAATTTATCATATCTACTTTCCTGATGCTCCTGAAATCTCTTTTTACAAATGGATGCTCTTTGCAGTTCCGCTTTCGCTCATGATTTTCGGTTTTATCTGGGTGCTGCTCTATTTGACATTCCGCCCAAAGAGAGAGGATTGGCGCGAAGTGGACAAACACACTTTTCTCAATCAGCTTAAAGAGATGGGAAGAACAACATATGAGCAGAAGATTGTTTTTGTAGTTTTCTCGCTGCTTGCTGTTCTCTGGATTAGCAGGGTAGACCTCGACTTTGGTCTCTTCAGGATTCCAGGCTGGAGCAACCTTTTTCCGCAGGCGACTTTTATTAATGATGGGACGGTAGCTATATTTATGGCGCTGATTCTCTTTGTTATCCCGTCCAAGGCTATTAAGGGCGACAGACTTATGGAGTGGGCAACGGCATCTAAGCTGCCATGGAATATCCTTCTTCTTTTCGGGGGCGGATTCGCCCTCGCTACGGGCTTTAAGGAGAGCGGACTCTCACTCTGGTTTGGAGGACATCTTGCCGGTCTGGCTTCGCTTCATACAATCTGGATAGTTCTGATAATCTGCCTTGTGATTACTTTCCTGACAGAGTTAACATCCAATACGGCAACTACTGAGATGGTTCTGCCAATCCTTGCCGGGATTGCCATTACCACGGGAATGAATCCGCTTATGCTAATGATACCCGCAACTATATCGGCCTCAATGGCTTTTATGCTTCCGGTGGCGACCCCGCCCAATGCGATAATTTTCGGGACAGGCAGAATCTCTGTAAGCCGGATGGCCAGGACCGGTCTTGTGATAAATCTGGTGGGTGCAGTAGTCATTACACTTATGATGTATTTCTGGGGTGATTTTGTTTTTTAACTATATTTGCAGGTTAATTGAAATATAGTAAAGCTAAATCATATGTACAGGACACACACTTGCGGAGAGTTACGCATTAGCAATGCCGGAGAGCAGGTTACGCTTGCCGGATGGGTTCAGAGAATTCGTAAAATGGGGGGAATGAGCTTCATCGATCTCAGGGACCGTTACGGAATTACCCAGCTTGTTGTTGACGACAGCGTAAGTCACGAACTGAATCAGGTTGCCGAAAAGCTTGGCCGTGAGTATGTGATTCAGGCTACAGGTGTAGTTGCCGAGCGCAGCAGCAAAAACAGTAAAATTCCAACAGGAGATATTGAAATTAAGATCTCTGCAATGAATGTGCTCAATGCATCCCTTACTCCTCCTTTCACAATTGAAGATGAGTCAGACGGCGGCGAGGAGATTCGTGCAAAATACAGATATATTGACCTTCGCAGAAATCCTCTCAAAAAGGCACTTGAGCTGAGACACAAGATGGGCCAGGAGACTCGCAAATATCTTGACAGCATTGGTTTTATTGAGGTTGAAACACCTGTTCTTATCAAATCTACTCCTGAAGGAGCACGCGACTTTGTGGTTCCTTCAAGGATGAATCCGGGCGAATTCTATGCCCTTCCTCAGAGTCCGCAGACATTCAAGCAGCTTCTTATGGTGGCTGGTTACGACCGCTACTTCCAGATTGTACGCTGCTTCCGCGACGAGGACCTCCGCGCAGACCGTCAGCCTGAATTTACTCAGATTGACTGCGAGATGTCGTTTGTTGAAAGGGAAGATATCCTCAACACATTCGAGGGTATGATCAAGGCACTTTTCAAAAATGTGCTCGGCCGCGAAATGACAGAGCAGTTCCCTCGTATGTCTTATGCAGACGCCATGAAATATTATGGCTCTGACAAACCCGATATCCGTTTTGGAATGAAGATAGCAGAAATTAAGCACCTTGTGGGCGGAAAAGATTTCGCTGTGTTTGATTCTGCCGAATATGTTGCCGGTATTTGTGTTGAGGGTGCTGCTTCATATACCCGCAAGCAGCTGGACGAGATAACCGAATGGGTTAAGCGTCCGCAGGTGGGAGCAAAAGGGCTGGTATATATACGCGTGGCAGAAGATGGAATTAAATCTTCTGTTGACAAATTCTATACTCCTGAAGAGCTTGGTAAAATTGCATCAGAGATGAATGCCAAGGTTGGTGACCTTATCCTCATCCTTGCAGGTGACAGGAAGAAGACACAGGATGCAATGGGTACACTGCGTATCGAGATGGGTAACCGTCTCGGACTCCGCAAGAGCGACCATTACGCTCCGCTTTGGGTTTACGACTTTCCTCTCCTTGAGTGGGACGAAGAGACTCAGCGTTTCTATGCAATGCACCATCCGTTTACCTCACCAAAACCTGAGGATATGGAGAAATTCTACAGCTCAAACAGAGAAGATATTGCAGCGGTGGCGGCGAATGCCTACGACTTTGTTCTTAACGGAACAGAGATT
>PHDP01000056.1 GCA_002842655.1 Bacteroidetes bacterium HGW-Bacteroidetes-14 | reverse complement strand
GCTTGGGGGATACTACATGTCAGCCTAATTTACAATTATCAGTAATTCAGATTGTTAAATGAATGGAGATTTCAAAAAAATCTAGATTTAGAAAACGTAATACGCAGATATTCAGTGATGTGTAAATTAGGCTGACATGTGTCAGGGGGAAATGGCATGTTCGATGTGAACCGAATTCAGCATTACATCAGTAATTTGTATTACAGCGACAGCCTTTCTTTAAGCAATTTATAACCGGTACTGCTGGCTCTTAACGAGACACCGTTTTTAAGATAGATGTTGTAACTCTCTTTGCCGTAGAGTTCGGCACGTAGAATTTTAGATGTGTTAACAATGCATGAGCGGTGAATTCGAATGAAGTTATCCGGCAGATTGTATTCAAAAAACTTCATGGTTTGTTCCTTTACAAATTTGCCATCATCTGTGTGAAGCATCACATAATCGCCGTATGCCTGAATGAACTGAAGCTCCTCAGTTCTTACTATATGAAGTCTTGAGCCGTCCTTTACAGAGATATGGTCAATTGCCGCTCTCTTTTCAGGTGCAGCTGCCTGCTCTTTTTCACACTCCTCTGCTGACTCTCTGCAGCTCACATTGCTGTACCATAGAGTAAGGGAGAGCCAGCAAAGCAAGCCGGTAATTACTACAGCCGGAACAGAACCGAAAAATTGGTTAAGAGTCTCTTCGCCCCTTACAGATAATACTGCCATTGACCCGGCCACCGATGCACCCTGTATAATAAGTGCCACAGCCGCCTTAGCTCCGGTTGCCTTCAAAAAATCCTTTATGTACCAGTAAATGTATGCCGAAAGCGATAAAAGGATTGAGTAGGTAATTGCTGCCTCTGCCGATTCAAATAGCGGAAGGCCGCCATAAACATATAAAAACAGAGTGAGAATGGCGGCTACACTTGTTGCAGCCGCCGCTCCCGTTAATTTTTGTGATAACCTTTCCGTAAACGGATGAGTCATAATCAGCCCTTGATTTCTACTCCGCCAAACGATACATTTCCTCTGATGATGAGCTTGTGCTCAAGATCTGTTGTTGTACCCGCAGCGTAGCGTTTGTCGTCGCTGCCGCTGAAGAAGTTCCGGAGTTCTGTTTTTACAGTCCAGTTGTAAGGTACGAAAATTTCCACACCTCCAAATGAGCAGTCAATATCAATATAGGTTTCCGGTGCCGAAAGAGATGTACGCCTGAGGTCAAGAATTGTTCCGCCAAAGTTGTTTGAAATTCGTGCTCCCTTGAATACAGGGTCCAGGACAATCTGATTTACAGAGCCAAACGAGATGTGTGAGTTTACAAAACCATCCTCAGTAGTGTAGGTGGTATCGCTGCTGAATTTTTTGTTGTGTCCGTGGTAATGATGTCTGTCCGGTCTGAAAACTTTCAGAATAAGGATGACTCCAACCAGAATTATCAGAAGAGGCCAGTAAGTGCCAATCCATGCAAATCCCACATGTGTAAGTTTCGGAACCAGAAAGAAGAGGCCCACTCCAACCAGTACAGCTCCGCCGGTATGCTTTCCGCTTATCAGTGATGAGAGACCAAGAACTATCAGAAGCATCTGCCAGGAAATAAAGATTCTGAAGATTCCGTAAGGCACAATTCCAAGATTTTTGCCAAGAAACATAAATCCTACTGCAATAATTGCTGCAGCAATCAGAATGGTATGGAGTCCATTTCTGCGGGTGCTGCTTCCCCGTTCGTCGATTACATGCATTTTCCTTTGTTTTTAAAAGTTTTTGCAAAACTATGAACCCGTGTTCGTTTTGTATAGTGTTTCCCGACGAATTGCCGGCAAAAATCTGTGAATCCTGAAAAATTCCGGTGAAAACGGAGGGGCGGGGGGCTGTTTCACACTGCAGGATACTCTATTTTACCGGCGTAAAGATGTATCCTCCCTTTCCGTCGGCCTTCAGACTTCCTATTCCGGGGTAGGGAACATGCATACCCGCAGCCTTAAGGTTGTTTCTTACAATGTATGAAAGCATCATGAATCTTGACTGGACTGCAGCGGCAGGGTCTGTATCGTATGATATTGCCACCTGCGGATATGGCATTTGTACCGCCATAGCATGAGTAAGGTCTCCCCAGATTACAAGGTCGTCAATAATATACACTGTATGACCTGGTGTATGCCCGTAGCTGCTCATTGAAGAAAGGACATCATAAACTTTTTTGGGTTTTGATATTCCGGGCTCAAAAAGTACCAGATCCTCACCGTACTCTTTTATTGCCTTAGCTGCACTCTCGTTTGCACTGGCAAATTCTTTTTTTGACATATACAGTTTAGCATTTGGGAAAGCCCTCTTACCATCTTTCAAAAGTCCGCCAAAGTGATCTCCGTGAAGGTGGGTTATCAGAACTGCATCAATATCCTCCGGAGCTACCCCGGAAGACTTCAGATTGTTAAAGAGTTCACGTCCCAGACCCGTATCCAGCAGTATCTCACTTTTTTTAGTCTTCACCAGAAAAGCATTAAGTGCAGATGGATATTTATTTCCCGGAGCAGTCTCTGCAAGAATTTCGGGTGTCGCTCCAATAAGATTCTTTGTGTTGTTTTCTCCCTGAACTTCAGACAGCAGAATTATCTCTGCTCTCTCTGTTCTGTAACTGAAGGTGTTTTGAGCAGACGCCAGCCCGGATATGAGCAGTGCTGCAATAATGTGAATGGTTTTCATATTTAGCTGATATATTTATCAATATTAATACTTTTCTGATTAACAGACCAAATTTTTTAATGTTCAACCTGCTCTGCTCAAACTATTATTTGAGACGGGATGTTTGTATTCCGGTCAGATTTTGTCGTATACAAAGATTATTGGACAACTTCAGGATGCAGGTAATACAACTACTTTGGCAAACTACTTGAAACTTCTGTCAGATTGCGGTTTACTTGGTGGTTTAGATAAGTTTGCCGGGGATATAATCCGTAAACGTGGTTCAAGTCCCAAATTTCAGGTATAAAATAACGCATTAATTACATCTCAAAGTAATTATACATACCAAAATGCAACAACTAATTCTGAATTATGGGGACGACTGGCGGAATCATCTGTAGGCAAGCACTTACTCAATCACTCAATTTCTGAAAGGTATAATCTCTATTATTGGAGAGAGGGTAACCTGGAGGTTGAATTTGTACTGGAAAAAGGAGAAAATGTTATTGGTCTGGAAGTGAAAAGCGGAACAAAAGCAGGTAATGCCGGGATGAATATTTTTGCAAAGAAATTCAACCCTGATAAGGTACTTCTTGTTGGAACGGGAGGAATTCCTTTTTATGAGTTTTTGAAAATTAATCCCGCAGAGTTGTACTGGAAAACCGGCCTCCGATTAAGAGGTATTATAAAAAAAACTCTGAGAAAATATCTCAGAGTTTTTGCGGTATGGACGGAAGATGAACTTTTCGCTTTAACTGACTGTCTGTTAGTAGATTATCCCTTATTTTTAATGTAGGGGGTACAGTTAATGTACGTTTTCTACTTACTCTTGACAATCAAAGACTTACATTCGTCTTTTTGTCCTTTTCCCATTTAGCGGTCCGGACGGGTTTAAAACCCTACCCGTATTACGCTAATATTCAGTGATTCAATATTTCAATTTCGTTCATGGGGTACAAATGGGGGTAAATTGCTTTACTTGGCCTTTTTGGCGGCTATTGTCACCCGTTTGACTGCTTAGAACTCAGGTTCAAAATTACACATTTTTTCAATAACAACAAACATTCTCACTATTAATCTTTTATCCTTTGTGCAAGGTGCAAGCATCTATATATAGATAGACTTGCACCTTGCACAAATTTTTTTCCATATAAGAATTATCCTATCATGTTAAAAAAATCCATATCTTTGCAAACATGAGATTTAGGAAGGTCATATCATATCTAATTCTTGCGGTATATGGTTCGGTATTAATACATACCATTATCCCGCACGACCATCACACGCACCTTTGGGAAACCGTTAGTGCGGCGATTGATGTATTCCATGATAATGACGACGAACATCATCATGCTGACGGTTCAACCCATCACCATGATACACATAAGTTTCCCCATCATGAGGAATCGCAGCACCCCGAAGTTTATACATTAAGTTCAAGCAATACCATTGCCCAACTGTTTGCAACCCTTACGCTATACTGCCATGCGGTTCAAACATTTGACTTTACACCTAAAGAGGTTGAAATTGACAAGCAGAACATTTATTATGTCCCGCTTAAAATTCCAATAGCCTTTACTTTAGGCGTTCCGCCACGCGCCCCACCTATCGTTTAATTTTTTATCGAGCGTTTTACAACCACAGCCCGTAACAGGCTTTGTGGTTTGTGATTATTCAATTCAGTTCAAAAAAATTAAACGAAAATTCAAATGAAAAAGATATTTTTAGCCATCGCAATCTGCGGTTTCCTTTTTGCCTCATGCGGCAACAAATCCAACAGTAATAACGGTACGCATAAGCACGATGATGGTAGCGTACATACCGACCATGCCGCCGACCCAGCCAAGCCTGCACAAGAAACTTTCAAGGTAGAAGCCGACACGACTGCCGCCAAGAAAGACAGCCTAAATCAAAAGCACGATGACCACGGTCAAGCGCACGACCACGGCGACGGCAAACCTCACAAACATTAATAATCGAATTGGGAATTGACAATCGGGAATAGTTGCTTTACGCAATTCTGTTCCCCGGTTGCTGATACCCTATTCTCTAAAATCAAGTAAAAGATGAAACGCATCCTATATTTAGTATGCCTTACTGCCGTCATGTTCGGCTGTAAAGGCAAATCAGAACAACCCGCAGGCGACCATCCGCACGACGAAAAACTTCAACTCACCGCATACAGCAGCGATTTTGAGGTTTTCGCCGAAGCAACGCCTTTTGTCGTGGGACAACCGAGCGATATTCTCGCCCACTTTTCCTTCCTGAAAAATTTCAAACCGATTACAGAAGGAAAAATAACGGTAAGTTTAATTGTCGGAACCGATGGCGCACGTCAAACACTCGAAACACCTACACGCCCCGGCATCTATAAATTTTCGCTGCAACCTGCCACCGCAGGAACGGGAAAATTGGTGTTCGACATTGCAACACCGCAGGGAACTTCGCAAATCGTTGTTTCCAACATTAAGGTTTATACCGATGTACACGATGCACAGCACGACGCGGCAGATGCCGTGGCTTCGAGCAGCAACGGCGTAGTATTTACCAAAGAACAAAGTTGGAAAGTCGATTTCTCAACTGCGGCAGCCACACGCGAACCCTTCGGGCAAATTATCCGAACCACTGCGCAAATCCAACCTTCGCAGGGCGACCAACAAATTATAACGGCTAAAACCGCAGGCATTGTACTTTTTCCGAACGGTGATGTGGTGGACGGAAAAGCCGTTGGCGCAGGACAATCGCTGTTTTCCATTGAAGGCGGCGGAATGGCTGACAACAACCTGATGGTACGTTACAGCGGTGCTGAAAGCGAATACAACCGAGCTAAAGCCGAGTATGACCGTAAAAAAGAGTTGGCAAAAGACAACATCGTTTCGCAAAGCGAACTGTTGAAGGCACAAACGGAATTTACCAACGCCGAAGCCGTATTCAACAACCTACGGAAGAATTTTTCGGCAGGAAAGCAAACCGTTTCTTCACCTATCAGCGGATTTATCACGCAGGTATTGGTCAGCAACGGGCAATACGCCGAAGCGGGACAACCCGTATTGGTGGTTTCGCAAAACCGCGATTTACTTATCAAAGCCGAATTGCAACCCAAGTATTTTTCGATTTTGGGCGGCATTACCTCTGCCAACATCAAAGTGTTGGACGACGGTCGCACCTTTACATTGGAAGAATTGAACGGACGTGTAGTGTCATTCGGCAAATCATCCGACCTCGCTAATCCGCTTATACCCGTTGTTTTCCAAGTGAAAAACAGTGCAGGATTACTATCGGGCAGTTTCGTAGAAATGTACATCAAAACGCAAACCAACGCGCAAGCAATCACCGTACCCAATGAATCCGTTGTGGAAGAAATGGGAAACTACTTCGTTTACGTGCAATTGACACCCGAATTTTTCGAGAAACGGGAAATCAAAAAAGGCGTAACCGACGGTTTCCGCACAGAAGTAGTATCAGGCATAGCGGATAGCGACCGTGTTGTTGCCAAAGGCGCAATATTAGTAAAACTGGCACAGGCTTCGGGGGCGTTGGATGCGCATTCGGGACACGTGCATTAATCCATTGACAACATGCTGAATAAAATCATAAAATTCTCTCTCAATAACAAACTATTTGTGTTGCTGGGAGCGGTGCTGCTGATTGTAGGCGGAACGTACATATCCCAAAAGATGGATATTGACGTGTTCCCCGACCTCACAGCCCCGACAGTAGTTGTAATGACCGATGCACACGGCATGGCTGCCGAAGAAGTGGAACGGTTGGTAACCTTCCATATCGAAACAGCCGTCAACGGTGCAACCGATGTACGCCGCGTCCGCTCGGCATCCATGCAGGGATATTCCTTCGTGTGGGTAGAGTTCGGATGGGGAACGGATATTTTCAAAGCCCGCCAGATTGTAAGCGAAAAAATGGTATCGCTCGGCAGCGAATTACCCGCCGATGTCGTTCCCGTATTAGCCCCGCAATCGAGCATCATGGGCGAAATCCTGCTACTTGGCTTGCAAGCCGACAGCACTTCGATGATGGAACTGCGCACTTTAGCCGATTGGGTGGTAAAACCCTCGATACTCGCCACGGGCGGCGTGTCGCAGGTAACCATTATCGGCGGCGATTACAAGCAGTACCAAATACTTGCCGACCCGCAAAAGATGGACGTTTACGGTGTAAGCATGAACGAGTTGGAAAACGTGGGAAGCACATTCAGCGCCAATTCGTCGGGCAGCGTAATCCGCGACTACGGTAACGAATTTATCCTGCGCGGCATGGCTCGAACCAACAGCCTCGAAGAGTTGGGAGCAACATTCATTAAAACCGTAAATGGTAAACCCGTTGTTGTTTCAGATGTGGCGGAAATTGTTATCGGCAGTGCCTTAAAGTTGGGTTCAGCCTCGCAAAACGGCAAGCCCGCCGTTATACTTGCCATTTCCAAACAGCCCAATATCAATACGCTCAACGTAACCGAAAACATCGAACGGCGGTTGGCAGAAATACAAGCCACACTTCCCGCAGATGTAAAGTTGGATACCAAAATTTTCCGTCAAGCAGATTTTATCGAATCATCCGTCAATAACGTGGGTGGCGCACTGATGGAAGGCGCGCTGTTCGTAGTCATTATTCTGTTCCTGTTTTTGGGAAGTTTACGCACCACGGTTATATCCGTTGTGGCTATTCCGCTTTCGCTGTTGGGTGCAATTATCGTACTCTACCTGTTGGGCATGAACATCAATACCATGACCCTCGGCGGGATGTGTATCGCCATCGGTTCGTTGGTGGACGATGCCATTATCGACGTGGAAAACGTGTACAAACGCCTGCGGCAAAACCATCGCAAGCCCAAAGAGCACCGACAGTCCTCTTTCACGATAGTATTCGATGCCTCGCGCGAAATCCGTGCTTCTATCCTCAATGCTACGCTCATTATCATTGTAGCGTTTGTTCCCCTGTTTTTCCTTACGGGAATGGAAGGACGAATGCTTAAACCGCTCGGCGTGGCATATATTGTTTCGCTGTTCATGTCGCTGATTGTCGCCATGACCGTAACGCCGCTCATGTGTAAGTTGATGCTTTCGGGCGATAAGTATTTGGATAAAAACGAAAAAGACAGCTTGCTGACCCGCAAACTTTCAACCTTCTACGGTTCATCGCTGCAATGGGTGCTACGCAACAAAAAGAAAGTGTTGTATCCAACTATCGGCGTGTTTATTGTGTCGCTTGGCTTGTTTTTTACAATGGGACAGAGTTTTTTACCCGAATTTAATGAAGGTTCGTTGGTCATTTCTGCCGTAACCAAACCCGGTGTTTCGTTGGAAGAAAGCAGTCGTTTGGGTAATCTAATTGAAACCGAACTAATGAATATTCCCGAAGTAACGGGAACGGCAAGGCGCACGGGACGCGGCGAGTTGGACGAACATGCACAAAGCAGCAACAGTGCCGAAATTGATGTGATGTTTCAACTAAAAGACCGTTCACGAGAAGAATTTATGGAAGATGTACGCCACACGTTGGCAGGCGTTCCGGGCATGGCGACTACCGTCGGGCAGCCTTTGGGACACCGCATCGACCATATGCTTTCGGGAACTCGTGCCAACATTGCCATTAAAATATTCGGCCCCGATTTAAGCCGCTTATTTATGATGGGTAACCAAATCCAAAATTCCATCAAGGGAATTGACGGACTGGTAGACGTGGCGGTGGAACAGCAAACCGAAACACCACAATTACAGGTACGCGCCAATCGCGGTATGTTAGCCAAGTACGGCATCACCATTGAAGATTTCAATAAGTTTATCGACATAGCGTATGGCGGCGAAAAGTTGGCGGACATCTACGAAGGGCAACGCAGCTTCGATTTGGTGCTTCGCTTGAATCAAAACTACACCCAAAGTATCGACCAAGTGAAAGCCGCTCTGATTGACATCGGCAACGGGCGTAAAGTGCCGTTGGAAGAAATTGCCGAAGTGGTTTCCGTTGGCGGCCCCAACACTATTACCCGCGAAAACGTACAGCGTAAAATCGTAGTTTCGGCAAACGTGTCGGGGCGTGATCTAAAAGGTGTCGTAGAGGATATCAAAGCCAACATCGGTGCAAATATCAACCTGCCCGAAGGCTACCGCGTGGAATACGGTGGACAGTTTGAGAGTGCCGAAAGTGCCTCGCGAACCCTGCTTATCACCTCGTTTTTGGCGTTATGTGTGATTTTCCTCTTGCTCTATGGCGAGTTCAAAAACCTCACGCTATCAGCCATTGTATTGCTGAACTTACCGTTGGCGTTGATTGGCGGCGTGTTTGCTGTGTTCTTCACGTCCGATATTGTCAGCATTCCGTCCATCATCGGTTTTATCACCCTATTCGGAATCGCTACGCGAAACGGAATCCTGCTTATATCCAAATACCAACACATGCAGCAGCACAATGAAGAATTGCAAATTTCGAGCGATGAGTTGAAGTCAGAAGGGATTGATTCGGAAATCGAAGTTCAAGATTCAAAATTGCGTGAGATTGTAGTACATGGCTCGATGGACAGGCTCAACCCGATACTGATGACCGCACTTACGGCGGCATTGGCACTTATCCCGCTCGTTTTTCAGGGCGATAAGCCCGGCAACGAGATACAAAGCCCGATGGCAGTTGTAGTGTTGGGTGGATTGCTTACGTCCACGCTATTAAATATTTATATTGTGCCTGTAGTGTACGAAATGTTGGAAAAAAGAAAACAGAAGAAAAATGAAAAAAATAGTAATTAGCCTATTGTTCGTATCCGTTCTGTTTTCTGCGAAAGCACAAAACGGATATGAAACTGTTTTGCAAACAATAGAAGCAAACAGTTCCACGCTCACTGCGCTGCGTGAACAGATGGAAGCGCAAAAATTGGGTAACCGCACGGGAATCTACCTTGCCAATCCCGAAGTTGAATTTCACTATCTATGGGGTAATCCCAACGTCATAGGCAACCGCACGGACTTTACCGTAAAGCAATCGTTCGACTTCCCAACGGCTTACAGCCACAGGGGAAAGATTGCCGACCTGCAAAACGCCAATGCGGAAATGCAGTACAAAGCCGAGCGGATTAACCTGCTGTTGGCAGCCAAAAAAGTTTGCGTTGATTTGGTGTACTACAATACCTTAGCGAAAGAGTATGCCGCAAGGTTGCAGAATGCCGAACGCATTGCCGCTACCTACCAGTCGCGCATGGCGAAAGGCGATGCCAACGTATTGGAAAACAACAAGGCGCAACTGAACCTGACAACCGTTCAAAACGAAATGGCACGTATCAGGACAGAACAGGCGACTTTGCTGTCCCAACTCAAAGGGTTGAACGGCGGCAAGGACATTGCTTTTACCGATGATGTGTACCCTGCCAACGTGCTGCCTGCCAATTTTGAAGACTGGTACGCCTCTGCCGAACCGAAAAGCCCCGTGTTACAATACGTCAGCGGACAAATCGAAATCAGCAAGCGGCAAATAAAGTTGAATCAGGCAATGGGCTTGCCCAAGTTTTCGGCGGGCTACATGAGCGAAGCGGTAACAGGCGAACGCTTCCAAGGCGTTATGGTCGGTGTTTCCATTCCGCTTTGGGAAAACAAAAACCGCGTTAAACAAGCCCGTGCACAGGTTACAGCCGACGAATCGGTGTTGGCTGACACCAAAGTGCAGTTTTATAACCGCCTGCAAAGCCTGCACCTGAAAGCGTCGGGCTTACAACAGAACGCGTTGAAATACCGCCAGTCCATTACGGCTAACGGCAACGAACCGCTGCTGAAAAGAGCCTTGGACGCAGGCGAAATCTCACTGCTTACCTACCTCATGGAAGTGGAATACTACTACGATGCCATCAACAAGGTATTGGAAGCGGAGAGAGATTATAATTTATCATTGGCGGAGTTATCGGCGGTGGAACTTTAAGTTTTGAATGATGTGTATGCACAGTAAAATGAAATTGTACAAAGAAAACAAGCTGTTGCTTGTTTTGGCAGGGATATTAGTTCTTGCTCATGCTGTTATACCCCATACGCATCATTTCAGTTTCTTTTCATCCGTAGTCGATCTGTTGGGAGAGGATTTTAAGGAACAATTTGAACACCATAATCCAACAACAGATAAAACAAAAGAATGCTATTGTAGCTATCGGTTTGATTATTCTGATTCAGATGATACAACAGGGCTACATCTTAAAAAAACGAATGACAAGAAAGAATATGTCCTGGATTATCAACCATCTTACATGGTTGATAATCCACCGGACATAACTTGCGAAACGAAGTTACTTTCATTATTTAATCCCAATGTTGCATTCAACTATACTGACTGTATAGTGCTTTTTGTGGGGCTTAGAGCACCACCCTTTGTTTGTTAGACACATCGCTTTTTATCAAATCAATGTTTAACGAACAAATAAAAATTAAAATGAAAAAAATATTTAGTTTTCTCGAAAGTCTTCCGATGACAATAGTAGGAGGTGTTTTCCTTGCCATAAGTTTAGTGTTGTTATTAACAGACACAAAAATGCTCATCGATCCCGCGTGGGTAACTGTTTTTATATGCGGATTACCGCTACTGTATCTCGCTCTTACCCGTTTGATTTTTCAACGGTGGGTATCATCTGCTTTGTTAATATCTATCGCGATGGTTGCTGCTATTGCCATAGGCGAACTTTTTGCCGCAGGCGAAGTAGCTTTCATCATGGCTATCGGTGCTTTGCTCGAAGAACGGGCGGCAGGCAGAGCCAGAAAAGGCATCAGCAAACTGTTGAACCTTGCTCCGCAGAAAGGACGGCGCATTATTACGGTTGATGGCAACATCACGGAAGAAATCGTTCCTGTGGAAGAAATACACAGGGATGATTTATTACGTGTATTTCCAGGAGAAACAATTCCTGTCGATGGAAAAATTGTTTTTGGGAACACTTCCATAGACCAATCCATTATGACGGGAGAGTCTTTGCCGGTGGATAAGAGTATCGGCGATGATGTATTCTGCGGAACGATCAATCGCTTCGGCTCTATCGACATCGAAGCGACTAAAGTGGGCAAAGATTCTTCACTCCAAAAGATGGTCGATATGGTAAAATCCGCCGAGAATAAAAAGGCTCCGATGGAACGCATCGTCGATAAATGGGCTACATGGCTTGTTCCTATCGCTCTGCTGATCGCTATATTGGCTTATTTCTTCACAGGCGATATTGTCCGTGCGGTAACTGTACTGGTTGTTTTTTGTCCCTGTGCATTGGTCTTGGCTACTCCTACGTCTGTAATTGCAGCCATCGGGCAGGCAACCAAGCATGGTGTACTCATTAAATCGGGCGAAGCATTGGAAGCAATGGGTAAGGTGAATAGCGTTACATTCGATAAAACCGGAACACTTACTTACGGCAAGTTAGAAATTAGTGACCTGCTTATGTTTTCAGACGATATGAATGAGCGGGATTTACTATCCCTTATTGCTTCTGCCGAGTTGCGGTCTGAACATCCATTGGGAAAAGCCGTCGTAAAATATGCACGGGATAAAGGTATTGATGTGAGGGAGCCTTCCACATTTGAAATGATACCGGGTAAGGGGCTGAAAGCCGTTATTGACGAACACGAAGTAATATGCAGCAACACTGCATTACTACAAGAAAACGGAATCCAAATAGAAGATAAAGTAACAGATTCTTTACAGAATATACGTCAGGAAGGCAAGGCTTCAATCTTAGTTGCTTTAAATGGAAAGTGCGTAGGTCTTGTCGCCTTATCCGATGTCATTCGTCCCGATGCAAAAGAGATGGTGGGCAAACTGCAAAAGATGGGTACGGAAGTAATCCTGCTGACGGGCGATAACAAGCAAGCTGCCTCCTATTTTGCAGAACAGGCGGGAATAGATACCATTTATGCCGAACTACTTCCCGGACAGAAAGTAGAGCAGATTGAAATACTACAGCAAGAAGGACGAAAAGTTTGTATGATAGGCGACGGTGTTAATGATGCTCCGGCTCTTAAAACTGCTGATGTCGGTGTGGCAATGGGAAGTATGGGCAGCGATATCGCCATTGAAGCTGCTGATATTGCGCTGATGGGCGATGAAATATCAAAGATACCGTATCTCAAAAAGTTATCTAACTCCACTTTGAGCACGATAAAATTCAATATAACCCTTTCGATGGTTATCAATTTCGTGGCGATAGGCATGTCGCTTATGGGATGGTTAAACCCGATTACCGGAGCATTGGTACATAATGCAGGTTCCGTACTGGTTGTATTGAATGCAGCATTGTTGTACGACAGGAAATTGAAGTATTGATTTCATTAAATGGGCGCCACTGCTGGTAAATAGCATTTTCCCAACCTTTGTGTCAATGTTTTTCTAAACAGCGACACAAAGGCTATTTACTTATAGCTGTTTAGCTGTAATTATCAAGGTTTCTTCGTTTGACGCCAAGTAGGCGGTTTACAGAATGCGAAATAGGTGCAGCGAAAACAAGTGCCTATTCCTTATTTTAGGCGAAAAACCCAACCTGATTTTCGGAATTGCTTTACTGATAATGATAGCGGGGACGGATAGGAAGGTTGCAAACTAATAACATCGAAGTTAGGGGAACTTCAATTTAGAGTAAAATAAAGGATGATGAACTGTATATAATGGAATTACTTGGTGACTGGGGTTATTTAGGTTTGTTTTTGGGCTGCTTTTTGGCAGCAACCATCATTCCCTTTAGTTCAGATGCATTATTTGTATCCGCACTGGCTCTTGACGGCAGCATTCCATTGACTTTGTTTTGGGGCGTTTCTGGCAACTGGTTAGGCGGATTAGTTACCTACTGGATGGGCTATGTTGGCAAATGGGAATGGATTGAGAAATGGTTCAGGGTAAAACCTGAAACGCTTGAAAAGCAAAAAAAGAGAGTGAATAAATACGGTAGTTGGCTTGCGCTTTTGACTTGGATTCCTATAATCGGGGATGTTTTTGCATTGGCATTGGGTTTTTACCGCACTAATTTTTATTCATCCGCTTTCTTTATGCTTATAGGTAAACTGGTTCGGTTTGTCTTGATAATTGGAAAATCCAACTGAAATTGACCCCATCAAACCAAAGTAAACTGACCCCCGTATTCCAATCAAATTGACCCCCTAATACCAAAGGAAATTGACCCCC
>PHDP01000163.1 GCA_002842655.1 Bacteroidetes bacterium HGW-Bacteroidetes-14 | reverse complement strand
CTTGTTTTAGAGGATTCTTACGCGCCACTACATTATAATTAACCGCCATTTTAAAAATGTTTAAGGGTTAAAGAAATATATTAACTGTAAGTGAAAATTAAGACAAACAGAAAAAGGATACAAGTTAAATGGCAAAAATGTGCTTACTTATTTAGGGTCTGCTGAATAATGCTCAGCACTTTGATATGTAGATCTTTATAGCTAACTTGGGGTCAAATAAGTGCAAGGAATTATGAAACGAGCCACAAAAAAGCGTGCACCATCTCCGGTTTACGTGAGCCCTAACCAGTTGAGCTTGGAATGTTTTCAGTCTCCGTTCGAGCAGAACCTGCGTTCGGATAACCGATGGGTAGTATTGTCCCGGTTGATCCCATGGGACGATGTTTGCAATGTTTATCTAAAAAACACAGGGGTCAGCAGTACCGGCCGCCCCCCGTTAAGCCCGAGGGTTGTTATCGGTTCACTCATCATCAAGCATATGTGCAACCTTGATGACAGGGAGACTGTCGATCAGATATCGGAAAACATTTATATGCAATACTTCCTTGGGTACACCAGTTTCAGTAGTGAGCCACCGTTTGATCCTTCCCTGTTTGTCGAGTTTCGTAAACGGCTCGGCATGGAACAGGTCAACCAGATCAATGAGCGGATTGTTGCGCTCAGGAACAAAGCGGGGTCAGCCAGACCAGAAGATAAACCCGGTAATGAGGGCGAAAATACAAGCGGAACGGGTGAAGGCGGGCCACAAAACCATGGCAAGGCTATTTTTGATGCCACTGCTTGCCCACAGGACATTGCTTACCCTACGGACCTTGACCTGCTTTCTACATCAAGGGAGAAGTCCGAAGAACTGATCGACATGCTTTACGACAAGGTACTTCATGGAAAAAAACCACGAACCTATCGGTACGTTGCCCGAAAAGCATACCTGAAAACAGCACAGAAGAAAAACAAAACACGCAAGGAAATCCGTAAGGCGGTGCGCAAACAGTTGCAATACCTCAAGCGCAACATTAAAACATTAAACAAGTTACTGGATGCTTACGGGTCAATCCCGTTTGCCCCCAAGGAATACAAGTACTTTTTGGTGATCAATACCTTGTACGGTCAGCAAAAAAAGATGTACGACGAGCGTACCCACAGCGTGGATGACCGTATTGTGAGCATCCACCAGCCACACGTGCGTCCTATTGTCAGGGGCAAAGCCCAGGCAAAAGTGGAGTTTGGGGCAAAGATACACGTGTCATTGGTCGATGGCATTGCGTACCTTGACCAGCTCAGCTGGGATGCTTTCAATGAAGGGACACAAATGATAGGGTATGTTGAACAATACAAACGCCGCTTTGGGTTCTACCCCGCAGAGCTCCTAGCCGACCAGATTTATTGTACCCGGGGCAACAGGTCAAAGCTGAAAGAAATGGGGGTTCAGCTAATAGCCAAACCCCTAGGGAGGCCTTCGGCAGTGCCATTTCACGTAAGTCCGGGGGAGCGCAACCCAATCGAGGGCAAGTTCGGGCAAGCCAAAACAGGGTACGGGTTGAATCGTATCAGAGCAAGGCTCAAAGGGACAAGCGAATCGTGGATTGCGAGCATCATCATGGTGCTGAACCTTGTCAAGTTGGCAGGGGAGGCACTCCTTTGCCTTATTTATCAGTTGCTGATGAGTTTTTCAGCAATAAGAAAAGAGTTAAGTGGGCAAAAAACAATCAGAGAATTTAGAAATGATAAAGACCTATCAAAGTCTGTGAAGCTACTGGTGGCAGCATAAATCAAAGATGACGCTTCCCGAGTTTTTCAGCAGACCCTACTTACGAGTGTTTTATAAGCTTTATCTTCAGATCTCGGTGTACCTTCTGTTTCCTATGCTATGTGGTTTATTTCTTTCTTTAACCATGGCGGACTGAATGCG
>PHDP01000055.1 GCA_002842655.1 Bacteroidetes bacterium HGW-Bacteroidetes-14 | reverse complement strand
AAAACCCTGGAGGCACCCTCATTATTTGTAAGCATGGAAGATATTTTCCCGCCAGTACATGACTCGGCTGCAGAAAGGGTACTATTTTCCTCATTTAGGTATGCAGAAATAACCTTTTCAAGCGTATCGTCCCCCTCTCCGTATATAGCATTACCCAAAACAGGTTTGAGAGCTGCAAAAAGCTCATTTGCCACCTTCTCCTGGTTTTCAATAGCACTTCCGTATATAGAGAGCCTTAACTTTACTCCTGTGAGCGGACTTGGAAGATATGCCAGTTTAACTCCCGCAGGAAGATTATTTTCCCACTCTTCAATCTGCTTTGCCAGTGAAGATTCAGGAATACCAAAGGTTATTATGCTTTTATGGAAAATTGATTCCGGTTTTCTGTGCTCAAGTATGCCTTCAATGACTCCATCCATTAAGAATTGCATCTCATAGGGTACGCCAGGCAATGAGAAGAGCAAGCAGCCGTCAATTTCAAACATCATTCCCGGCGCTGTTCCGCTTTTGTTTACAAGTACCTGGCAGTTATCCGGAACCCAGGCCTGTTCTCTGTTTAAATCAGAGAGTTCAATTCCTCTTTTTTTACAGATTTCCTCTATTACATTAAGCTGTCTGCCATTGCAAATCAGGGAATTACTTCCGGCCATCTTCATTATGGCCTTTTTTGTAATATCATCTTTGGTTGGACCAAGTCCACCCGTAACAATAACTATATCTGTTTTTGAAACTGCAAGTCTGAGAGAAGAGATAATTTCACTTTCATCATCTGCAATAGACTGCATATGGTTCACCTTCACGCCAATAGTATTCAGCTTTGAGGCTATGTATGCAGAGTTGGTGTCAACTATCTGACCAATGAGAATCTCATCTCCGATTGTACAAACAGAGGCCGTCAGCATAACTTGCTACTTTTGGACAAATGTTTAATGATTGAACGGACAAATCCTGGTCCGTTGTATATGAAGCCGGTATAAATCTGAATAAGACTTGCCCCTGCATCAAGCATCTCCTGAGCCTGTGCGGGTGTCATGATTCCGCCCACTCCTATGATAGGAAGCTGGCCATTAGTCTTTTTGCTTATATATTTTACCATCTCAAGACTCTTTTTGTACAGCGGGGCGCCGCTTAGTCCGCCGTCGCCAATGAATTCCACTCTCTCACTAAAGGTTTTAAGACCCTCTCTGGAAGTAGTGGTGTTTGTAGCCACAATTCCGTCCAGTCCGGAGATTAAGATCAGCTCAATTATCTCATCCAGCTGCTCGTATGTTAAATCCGGAGATACTTTCAGAAGAATTGGCCTGTAGTCGTCAAAGTATTTTCTGAGAGTGGTAAGTTTGTCCACAATTTCCGATAATGACGTAATATCCTGAAGTTTAGTAACTCCTTTGACATTAGGACATGATACATTCACTACGAAATAGTCTACAAAATCATACAATTGTGCAAATGATTTCTCGTAATCGAGAGGTGCCTGATCATTTGAACTGGTTGTGCTTTTAATAATATTTCCTCCAACAATAACTCTTGGCTTCTGATCTTTCAGCTTTGACACTGTATACTTCACCCCTTTATTGTTGATTCCCATCCTGTTAATTATCGCATTATCCTCTACAAGACGGAATATTCTTGGTTTTGGATTTCCAGGTTGTTCATTAGGTGTAACCGATCCGATCTCAACAAACCCAAATCCAAAATCAGACAACTCATTGTACATTTCTCCGTTTTTGTCAAACCCGGCAGCAAAGCCAACAGGATTTGGAAACTTGATTCCCATAACCTCCCGTTCCAGAAGAGGGGACTTAGGTCTGTAGATCAGTCTTATTATTTTTGACGAAAGCGGAATATACCTTAAAAGGATGAGAAGTCTGGCCACTATGTTGTGGGCAGTCTCAGGTGAAAACGAGAAGAGAAGTGGCTTTAGTATTAACCGGAACATTTTTCTGGAATTTGCCGCAAAGATATAAATTATAATACCTATAATCCAATTTTGGCTGGGATAATCTCCGTAAAGGTATTGTCAGAATATATAAGCAATATCTTTCTGAGAGCTCTGTTTTTATGTGCATTCTCCTGTAAAGAGGATTTTATTGAATTCTCAGAGAGTTCAGAAAAGCTATTATCTTGGTTATCTTTCTCAAAATCAGGTGGTATGGCAATTTCTTCTTGTTCATCAATCTCACCCCTGTTTTCAAAATTTATCTCTGAATGTGATGTACGGGCTCTGAAATCTCTTTTTGGGGTCTCCTCGGGATACTCTTTGTACATTTTTCCCTTTCCCGTGATGAGCCACTCGGCATTAAGGGTGGGGAACCGGGTAAGGAGTTTCTGAATAAAATCGAATCCAGGTTTGTTACGACCGGAGAGGATATGGGAAAGTCCGGATCTCTGAATGCCGAGCATGTCTGCCAGACGTGCCGGAGAGAGCTGCTCAAGCTGCAAAAATTGCTGTAAACGGGTTTTCATATCTGTAAACTTAAGAGTATACAAATGTAATACAATTATTGGTTACAAATGTGATGGTGTGATGAAATACAAATGTAATCTTGTTTTCCTCTTTTATGCATAAAGTTAAGAAATACAATACATTCGCATATCCTTATGTATATTAGACATTGCTATACTTTAACATCAATTCACAATATATAAAGCATTGGAAAACAATGGTATATAGTATTGAAAATACTGATATTTAAGCTATTTAGCCTTATTTAACAGATTTTAGCGATATCTGTGCTTGAAAATAGTTTAGTTTACATGCCATAAAGCACTGATAATTAACATACTAAACTCATCAAAAATCACATATAGATAAATTTTATGAGGCTTGATTCACCTTTGTAAAAACACGCTGAGAGTTTACGAATGTAATTCACAAAGGTGTATTGTTTAATTTATTTATGTAAACTACATTTGTAAACAAAATTGCAAAAATCAACAATTTTTATCTGAAGGTATATTTGTATAGTTTTGCAAAAAATAATCGATTGTGGAGCCTGAAATTAAGATTGAAGATTATACCTATAATTTACCCGAAGAGAAAATTGCAAAATATCCCCTGCAGTCACGAGACGACTCCAGGATTCTGATATTTCAGAATAAAACCATATCTGAGTCTAAATTTTCAAATCTCGCAGAGTTGTTGCCTGATGATTCAATTATGGTCTTTAACAACACAAAGGTTGTTCCGGCGAGACTTTTTTTCAAAAAAGAGAGCGGTGCGCATATTGAAATATTCTGTCTGGAACCTGTATTACCTGTTGAGTATGCACTCTCCTTCGCATCTAGAGACAAATGCAGGTGGAAATGCGTTATTGGTAACAGTAAGCGCTGGAAAGGCGGAAAGCTTCTGTATGATTGTGCAGATCATGCGGAGTTAATGGTTTATGAGCTCTCTGCAGAGAGGATTTCTTCAGACGGAGATACTTCTGTTATTGAATTTTCCTGGAAGGGAGAGGAAACATTCTCGAGAATAATTGAATTATGCGGTAAAGTGCCAATTCCGCCCTATCTGAAAAGGGATACAGAGGAGTCAGATATTGAACGGTATCAGACACTGTACGCAAAATTCAGGGGCTCTGTGGCGGCTCCTACTGCAGGTCTGCACTTTACGGAGAGAGTATTAAACAATATTGACAGCAAAGGTATCTCTCGCCTTGAGGTATCCCTTCATGTAGGCGCCGGAACTTTTCAGCCTGTAAAATCTGAATACATATCAGACCATCAGATGCACTCAGAACCCTTTTCAGTACCTGTTGATGTTATCAGAAAACTGGCAGAAAAGGAGGAGCATCAGAAAATTGTGGCTGTTGGTACAACCTCATCCAGGACGCTTGAGAGTCTCTATTATCTGGGTATTCACTGTATTAACGGTGGTGAGCCCGGTAATGTTGATCAGTGGGAACCATATGACGGAGATGCAGGTATAACTGCTAAAGAGTCATTAAATGCACTTTTGAGTTGGATGGAGCTGAATCAGCTTGAATCAGTTGAGGCCAGAACCAGAATTATAATAGTCCCTTCTTATAAATTCAGAATTGTGGATGTATTAATCACAAACTTTCATCAGCCTCAAAGTACTCTTTTACTGCTTATTGGAGCATTTGCCGGAAGAAACTGGAGAGATATTTACAATTACGCCCTGGAGAAAGATTTCAGATTCCTAAGCTACGGAGACAGCTCAATTCTTTTCAGAGAGTAAAACATACAGAAGTAGCTTGTGAGCCCAGCTCGAAAGGAGAGGGCCGGATTCCGGAAGGTCTGATGCAATATTAGAAAGCTGGCGGCCTGCTGTTTCAAGATATGTTTTGTTTTGTGTAATACGGTACAGTTCAATGAGATTGCCGGCCATTACAGAGTTTGCAGAGGGCTTTATTAAATCAATGTTCGACTCTCTTTTGAAAGGTACAACAGGAACAGCAGCTCCTTTTTCTGATTTGCTGAACATTCCGTTTTCAGGTTTGTAAAAATTTTCCATTACAACACTCATATATTTAATTGCAAGCTCTCTGAACTCCCTGCTGCCGGAAGTTTTATACAACTCAACTGATGAGTCTATCAGGTATGCGTAATCCGACAAAAATCCAAATCTGCAGCCGTTACTGCAGCATGTATAGCGCAACAGCTTTCCCTTTGTATTGATGTTGTTGTTAATAAGGAAGTCAAATACTGCTGTAGCCTCCTCCTGTAAAAAATTGTCTTTAAGTACCCTTGATGCAATAGACAGAGCTTTTGCGAGTTGTGCGTTGTATGATGTAATAATTCTTTTGTCTACAAGATAACCTCTGTGCTCTTTTCTTCTCTCCTGCAGAGTTTCCAGTTCGTCTCTTCTGATTGATGAGTATGTGTCCGGATTTCTTACAGGATTTTGTCTTAAAGAGGGGTCTAATCTTGTGTCCATACCCAGTGCAACTGCAATCTCCGGATAGCGAACCGGAAAGAGATGCTCAATTTCGTTTATGGAACATGAGTAATAGACAGCACTCTCAATGTTATCTGTGAGAGTGGCATTACTGAAATATCCTCCTGAAGGAGATGCAAACTCCTTGTTTATAAAGGAGTAAATATGGTACACAGTCTCTCTGAAGGACTCTTTTCCAAAGAGGCTGTAGGCTGCAGAATAGAGAATAATATACTGACTGTTATCTTCAAGATTTTTTTCAAAAAGTGGCTCCGCACAGGTATAATCTTTTGCCTGGCGGTAGAATCCTCCGTCAATTGGATCAAAAAGAGGGGAGAATTGAAGGTCTTCAAGAAAAGATTCAATTGTCTCTCCCATCTCTTTGTCTGGAAACTCTCTGAGATATTCAACCACAGTATAAAGACTGCTTGGGTTTGGGGTGTATGGTGAGAGTTTGCTAAGGAAATCTGAGTGAAACATACGGCTGAACCAGCTTTTGATATAGTCATGCAGAAGAGATTCTGTTGCAGGTACAGATGGAGAGATGCCGGAAATAATTCCAGAGTTTCTTGTTTGTCTGCTCAGCTCATCTGCCAGCTTGTCAAGCAGCTCCCTTTTGTTTTTCTTAGCATCAATTATCTTTTCAGCTATTGAAATAAAGGTTTCGGGGTCGGTTTCAGAAAAACAGACAATAGGCCTTCTGTCAGGCATTATAAAGAGGTTCATGGGGCCATATGAGAAGTCCTGATTCATGAACAGCATATCCAGTGCTACAAGAAATGACTCAGGATTATCGTCCCTGTCCTCTGCTATTGAAATGAAATTTTCATTGAGTAATTTTGTAACCTCTTTATTTGAAAAGAGTTGCGAAGAGCCTTCCCGTACAACTATATTGCTTATGTATCCTATATGAAGAAAGATGAGCTTATCCTCTCTGGCAGCCTGATCCAGAAGCTCCGGTGTAAGTGTGAAGTTCCAGTTTACATCCTTGCCGGACAACATTTTCAGGTATGGAGAACAAATCTTTGACATTTAAAATTAAATTTGCATATACTAATAAACTAACAAAGCTATGAAAACAGATGGTCATGTTGAAACCAAAAGAACTTTGATAGACCTTTTTGAAGAATCTGCAGCCAGATTTGCCGGGAAAACCTTTCTTTTGGAGAAGAGTGACGGCGAATATAAACCAACTACGTATCATCAGACAAAGGTGCTTGCAGAACAATTTGGGGCGGGCCTTTGTTCATTGGGCTTTACTAAAAGGAGTAACGCATCTATACTCGCAGAGGGGAGAAATCTCTGGATAATTGCCGAACTTGGAATATTTTATGCTGGTGGAGTTAATGTTCCGCTTTCAGTTAAACTGGAAGAGAGCTCAGACCTTCTCTTCAGGCTTTTGCATGCAGATGTTACTCTGCTGATAGTTTCAGATAAACAGCTGCCAAAAGTAAGAGCAATTAAGGACAGGATTCCTGATGTTAAGACAATAATTGTAATGGACAATGTTGGAGAGCTGCAGGAGAGAGAGGTATATGCAGCTGATATTTTTGAGGCCGGTAAAAAGTATCTTGAAGAACATGGCGAAGAGTTCCGCAAACTTGGAAAAGAGCTTCAGAATAATGATATTGCAACTATAACATATACATCCGGTACTACTGCAGACCCAAAAGGTGTGGTTCTTACACACAGGAACTATACAGCGAATGTAGAGCAGGCTCTAACATGCATGACAATCCCGGAAGGGTACAAAAACTTCATAATCCTTCCCCTGGACCATTGTTTTGCCCATGTTGTGGGATTCTACATAATGATTTCCCAGGGAGCAATTGTTGCAACAGTACAGCAGGGCAAAACGGCAATGGAGACTCTGAAGAATATTCCTGTCAATATTAAGGAGGTAAAGCCTAATCTGATTCTCTCCGTACCTGCCCTGGCAAAAAGTTTCAGGAAAAACATTGAAAATTCAGTTCGCAGTAAGGGTGAAAAGGCTTGGAAATTCTTCAGCTTTGCAATGAAAGTGGCTCAGTTGTATAACGGAGATGGTTACAACAGGGGAAGGGGCTGGAGAGCACTCTTGTGGCCGCTGAAAGCACTGTTTGATAAAATTCTCTTTTCAAAGGTCAGAATGGCAATGGGAGGAGAGCTGGACTTTTTTGTAGGTGGCGGAGCACTTTTGGATAAAGAGGTTCAAAAGTTCTATTACGGGCTGGGAATTCCAATGTATCAGGGTTACGGACTATCTGAGGCGACGCCTATTATTTCTGCAAATACTCCTGTAAAGCATAAGCTTGGATCTTCAGGTATACTGGTTAAACCTCTTGACATAAAAATCCTTGACACAGACGGTAACGAGCTACCGCTTGGAGTTTCTGGTGAAATAGTTGTCAGAGGTGAAAATGTGATGGCAGGGTACTGGAAAAACCCTGTATCTACTGCAGAAACTGTAAAAGATGGATGGCTCTATACCGGAGATATGGGATACATGACAAAAGAGGGTTTTCTCTATGTTAAGGGAAGGTTTAAAAGCCTTCTTATTGGAAGTGACGGCGAAAAGTATGCACCTGAAGAGATTGAAGAGACAATTGTATCTCAGTCACGTATAATTCAGCAGATTATGCTCCACAATAATCAGTCTCCTTATACCATTGCAGTGATTGTGGCAGACAGAAGTTCCGGACTTTCCGGTGATTCTCTGGTTAAAGCTGTATGGGAAGATCTTGAGAGATACAAAGGTAAGGGCATCTATGCAGGATTGTTTCCTGAGAGGTGGCTGCCTGCTACATTTGTTCTTGCAAAAGAGCCATTCACTGAGCAGAACAGAATGATCAATTCCACCATGAAAATGGTAAGAGGCAAAGTTGAAGAATTTTATAAAGAACAGATTGATTTCGCCTATACTCCTGAAGGAAAAAACATTTACAACAGATATAATCTGAATTAATGGTATCGGGGAAAAAAGTGGTTATTGCCATCTCGGTAATGGGAATGGCAATTGCGTTTTCTCTTGGACTCCTTACCAGACCTGCGGTATTGGGCGCAGACTCAGAAACATTTTCAGCTGTAAGGGTTTCAAGGGATATTGAGGTAATAAGCCGGGAGCCGCATTCACTTGAGAATCCTGAAGCTCGTTCAAGGGTGAGGGCTTATCTTGCATCAAGACTAAGCGAGATAGGTTTTGACGTTGAAATCAAACAGTACGATTCTGTAAAAATGCGTTCAGGATCATATACTTCAATTTTCAATATTCAGGCATCTGCAGCTCCTTTGAACGGAAACGCAGGCACATCACTTCTTATGATTGCCCACTATGATTCCAGGCATACATTCATTGCAGGAGGAGAGGCTCATCTTTCATACGGTGCTGCAGATGATGGCTACGGACTGGGAGTGATACTGGAAACAGCCCGGCTGGCAATGAATTACAGAGATCAATGGAAGCAGGAGTTCAGAATCATTTTTACTGATGCAGAGGAGAACAGGCTTGACGGAATTAAAATGGCTCTGGAAAATGAACCCCTCTTTTTCAAAAATGCCGGACTGGCAATAAATATTGAGGCAAGAGGCGTTAAAGGACCAGCTATACTTTTTGAAACATCGGCCGGAAATGAGCGGTTGGTGGAACTTTACTCAAAGTCAGATTATCCGTACTCATATTCCCTGACCTCGGCAATTTACAGAGCCCTTCCAAATGACACAGACTTTTCTCCTGTAAAAGAGTCAATTCCGGGCTTCAATTTTTCAGTAATTGACAACCTCGATTACTATCACACCAGACATGACAACTACTCGAATATTTCGCTCGGATCAGTTCAGCATTACGGATCGCAGATTCAGCCAATAACAAGGGAATTTCTGACAGATGAAAAATATTCTGTACCCATGTATCTTAAAGGAGAGAGTGATCTTGTCTATTTTACTGTTCCGTTTACCGGTATTATCTCATTTTCGAAGTCAGGGTATACAGTTTTAAATATTTTAATGCTCATTATCTCTCTTTTCTCAGTTGTATCAGCTTTCAAAAATAGAAGGGTGGCAGCAAGGGGATATTTTTCTGCACTGACAGCCTCTCTTATTGCGTCTGTTGTGATTCCCCTGGTTGCTTACCTTGGGACCCGTGCAATCTGCCTTGCAAATGATGCACCGTACAGACTTATCGCTCTTGCTCATCTCAGGTTTGACGAAGTTTTTAATATTCTCTTTATATCTGCCATAATTCCGGTAATATTTTTCCTGGGTAAGGCAGGATTAAAGCGGAGACTTTTTTCTGAATCTGAACTTTCTGCCTCTTCTGTAACTATCATGTCTCTCTTTGCACTTGTTTTGTTTATTGCAACAGGAGAGAACTTTTTCTTACTTGTTCCTTTGCTCTTCTCTCTCATTTCATTTTCTCCGGGAGAAGACTTCTTATCAAGGAATATGGCTCTTGCAGGAGTCTTCATTACACTGCTAACGGTAACGCCATTCATATATTCAATACAGGTTGCCCTTGGTTCAGGAGCATTGTTTATCACTGTGTTTTACATGGTTTTGCTAGCCTTGACCATAGTGCCTGCCTGTTACACTTTTACCAGAAAAGTTGTTAAATAGAATTAATATTTAGTAACTTTGTTTAAATAAACTTGAAATTTAAATGACAGACGATAAGTTTAAAGAGATACGACCATACAGCGACGAGGAGTCTGTAGCGGCACTCAAAAGGATTGCTGCTCACCCTGTTCTTTCGCAAATAGCTGCATTTCTTTTTCCCGGTCAGGACCCTGCGTTGTTTCGCAGCATGATTGCCAATCTGGAGGGCGTGGATGATTTTCAGTCTAATGTAATGGCTGTTGTAATCAATAAAATTTTAAAAGATACTTCAGGCAAACTCACATTTTCCGGAGTTGAAAAGCTGGATAAGGATAAAAAGTACCTGTACATCTCAAACCACAGAGATATAATGCTTGATTCTGCAATTATGCAGGTTATTCTGTTCGAGGCAGGCCTGGGTACTTCAGAGATGGCAGTGGGGGACAACCTCATTACAGACCCTCTTCTTGAAGATATAGCCCGTGTCAATAAAATGATTAAGGTTATCCGGAATACAAATTCCAGGGAAATTTACAACTCATCTGTACTCCTATCTGAATATATAAGACACAGACTTGAGGATGAAATAAGTTCAGTCTGGATAGCTCAGAGAAACGGACGTACAAAGGATGGCGTTGATTTTACAGAGCAGGGGTTGCTTAAGATGCTTGATATGAGCGGCAAAGGAGATTTTGTCAGCGATTTTGATGAGCTCGCTATTGTTCCGGTTTCTGTTTCTTACGAATACGAACCTTGTGACATTCTCAAAGCAAAGGAGCTCTATGTTTCCCGCAGGCAGAAGTATGTGAAGAGTGAGGGGGAAGACCTTAACAGTGTCCTCACGGGAATAATGCAGTTCAAGGGTAATATCCATTTTAATTTCTGTGATCCAATCTCAAGAGAGGAACTTCAGAAATGCAGCGAATTTGAGAAAAACGAAAAATTCAAGGCTCTTGGAGAGATAATTGACAAGAGAATAATATCAACATTCCGCCTGTGGAATACAAGCTATATGGCCTATGATATGCTTACAGGCAGTGACAGGTTCAAAGATAATTATTCAGTGGAGGAGATGCATAAATTCCGGGAGTATATAGACTTTAAACTTTCTGGAACTGAGGATGACAGGGCAGAAACTCAGGAGATCCTCTTATCAATTTATGCAAATCCCATAATCACCAGGGAGAAGCTTGAACTATAAAATTATTAGCAAATAGTTATGATTTATAATAATGCCTGCAACAATTTTCAAGTTGCAGGCATTTTATTTACCCTTAAACTATTGTTTTGAGGTAATAAAATTCATAGATTTGCAGAATTGCGAAGGCCTGAATCAATAAGACAAACAATATAGATTTATGGATAAACTTATATCACTGCAGGATGCCGTAAACAAGGTAAAAGACGGTATGACTATTATGGTTGGCGGATTTCTCACCAACGGAGGACCAAACGCCATTATGGATGCACTCGCCGTTTCCGGTGTCAAAGACCTGACTCTCATTTGTAATGATGCTGCATATCCGGACAGAGGTCTTGGTCAGCTGATTGCAAACCGTAAGGTTAAAAAGGTTATTACCTCATACATAGGCTCTAACCCTGTAGCGATAGATCAGATGAATGCCGGTGAGCTGGTTGTTGAATTTTCTCCTCAGGGAACGCTTGCAGAGAGAATCAGGGCATATGGAGCAGGTCTTGGCGGTGTTTTGACACCTACAGGGCTGGGGACAGTTGTTCAGGAGGGCAAAACAACAATAACATCAGAAGGTAAGGAATACATTCTTGAAACCCCTCTTAAGGCCGATGTAGCATTTATTGGGGCGTCGCTTGCAGACAAGGCCGGTAACCTTTACTACAGGGGAACTACCCGAAACTTCAATCCGCTTATGGCTATGTCTGCAGAGGTAGTTGTTGCTGAGGCAGAAGAGATTGTGGCATCAGGATCAATCGATCCGGAAAATGTTCACACGCCGGCGATACTTGTTGACTATATTTTTACAAAATAATAAATCCTGTTATGTCAAAAACTGCATTAATAAGAGTTCGTATGAGCTCTCACGACGCGCACTATGGCGGAAACCTTGTTGACGGAGCAAAAATGCTTCAGCTCTTTGGAGACGTTGCAACTGAACTTCTGATCATGAGAGACGGAGATGAAGGCCTCTTTAAGGCCTATGACAACGTTGAATTTATGGCTCCTGTATATGCCGGAGATTACATAGAGGCAAGCGGTGAGATTGTTTCTGAAGGAAACAGTTCAAGAAAAATGGTTTTCGAGGCGAGAAAGGTAATTATCCCGCGCCCGGATATCTCTCCCTCTGCAGCAGACATACTGGATGAACCGATTGTCGTTTGCAGGGCAAGCGGAACATGTGTGACACCTAAGGATTGTCAGAGAAAAAACAAATAATTGAGCATAAAGATGGAAAAACTTATTATCACAGCTGCAATATGCGGTGCCGAAGTACTCAAGGAGCACAATCCGGCAGTTCCGTACACAGTAGAGGAGTGTGTCAGGGAGGCAAAGAGTGCCTATGACGCAGGAGCAAGTATTATCCACCTTCACGTCAGAACTGATGACGGAACCCCAACTCAGGACAAGCAGAGATTCAAGGCTGTAATGGATGCCATTTACAAGGTTTGTCCGGATGTTATCATTCAGCCTTCAACAGGAGGTGCCGTTGGAATGACAAACGACGAGAGGCTTCAGCCAACAGAGCTTCTGCCCGAGATGGCAACTCTGGACTGCGGAACCCTTAATTTTGGCGGAGATGATGTTTTCATGAATACTGAGACAACTATTAAGTATTTTGGAGACAAGATGATAGAGAGAGGTATTAAACCTGAACTTGAGGTCTTTGATAAAAGCATGATTGATATGGCTTTAAGGCTTCACAAGAAGGGCCACATTCAGAAACCAATGCATTTTGACTTTGTAATGGGAGTAAACGGAGGCATTACCGGAGAACTTCGTGACTTTGTTTTTCTCAGAGGATCAATTCCGTCTGATGCAACCTACACCGTTGCGGGTATAGGAAGATTTGAGTTCACCCTGGCGGCTGCAGCCATTATTGATGGCGGCCATGTAAGGGTAGGCTTTGAAGATAATGTATTTATCTCAAAGGGAGTTCTGGCAAAATCCAATGGTGAGCTTGTAGCCAAGGTTGTAAGAATGGCAGGCGAACTGGGCCGGGAGATTGCAACACCTGAAGAGGCCCGCAGGATCCTGGGTCTTAAACCAAGAAAATAACGACTTAAACACACAAACTATATGAAAAAGGGTAACAAATACGGAGTACACAGGGTAATCGAACCTAAAGGCGTTCTTCCTCAGCCTGCAAACAAGATTGACAACAACATGGATGAGATTTACGACAATGAAATTCTCATTGATGTACAAACTCTGAACATCGATTCTGCAAGCTTTACACAGATTGAGCATCAGGCAAACGGAGACAAGGCAAAAATTGCCGAAATCATGCTTGACATTGTTGCAAAACAGGGTAAGCACCGCAATCCGGTAACCGGTTCGGGCGGAATGCTTCTTGGAACAGTTGAGAAAATTGGAGATGCTCTTATTGGAAAAACAGACCTTAAGGTTGGCGACAAGATTGCCACTCTTGTATCTCTCTCCCTTACACCTCTCAGAATTGACAAAATCAAGGATATTCGTCCTGATATTGACCAGGTGGATATTGACGGAAAGGCTATTCTGTTTGAAAGCGGTATTTATGCAAAGATTCCTGCAGATATGCCTGCAAATCTTGCACTTTCTGCCCTTGATGTGGCCGGTGCTCCTGCACAGACTGCAAAACTTGTTAAGCCGGGTGATACAGTTCTTATTATTGGTGCAGGCGGAAAATCCGGAATGCTTTGCTGCTATGAGGCCAAAAAGAGGGCAGGAGTTACAGGTAAGGTAATCGGCCTTTGCCATAGCGAAAAGAGTACAAAGAGACTTCAGGATCTTGGATTCTGTGACTATGTGTTCTCTGCAGATGCAACTCAGCCTGTTCCTGTTCTTGAGAAAATTGAAGAGCTTACTGGCGGTCAGATGTGTGATGTTACAATCAACAATGTAAACATTACTGACACAGAGATGACAAGTATTCTCTGCACAAAGGACACAGGAGTTGTCTATTTCTTCTCAATGGCAACCAGCTTTACAAAAGCTGCTCTTGGAGCAGAGGGTGTGGGCAGTGATGTTACCATGATTGTTGGAAACGGATATACAAGAGGACATGCAGAGATTACACTGCAGTTACTCAGGGAGTCTGATAAACTTAGAAAAGTATTTGAAGAACTATACGCATAAGGTTAAATGACAAAAGGTTGCAGATACGGAACGCACAGGGTAATTGAGCCAAAGGGAACACTGCCTCAGCCCGCT
>PHDP01000162.1 GCA_002842655.1 Bacteroidetes bacterium HGW-Bacteroidetes-14 | reverse complement strand
TATATCAATTACGCTGCAGCTTGTATAAATCAACCCACCCTTTTCACTCCCAATATATATCCGGTGCCTGACAGTGTGTACTGGAACTTTGGTGATGTACCATCAGGAGTCAATGATACCTCCACATCTCTTAATTCTTCTCATGTCTATCATACTCCCGGAGATTATCCTGTTACCCTAATTTCTTACTGGCCGGGCGGCAGGTCTGATACTTCTGTTAAAGTGATTTCTGTTTTACCGGCTCCTTTCCCCAATATTGGTGATTCAGCATTTATCTGTAAGGGCGATTCCGTTACATTTGAGTCTGATGTCTTTGAATCATACTTTTGGAGTAGTGGTGATACAACACGTTCGATCACCGTGGCTGATACCGGTACATATTGGATTGAGGTTACCAACAATCTTGGTTGCATAGGAAGAGATACTGTCAGGGTTGAGTATTTCCCTGCTCCTGTTTTGGGTGATTCAGTGCTTATTTCACCAACAGCATGTAATGGCAGTACAGGAGCCATTAGAGAATTAACCATTACGGGTGTAGAACCTGTTTCAGTCTGGTGGCTGGATTCTTATAATAATGTTGTTGGCACTACGCTCGATATATACAACCTCCCTGCCGACTGGTACGCTCTTTGGGCAACTGATGGACGTGGATGTACCAATTTCATTCAAAAGTATTATGTTCCCGATGCAGGGAATGTACTTATCCAGTCAGTTGATCATGAGCCTTCGTTCTGCGACAATAACAATGGCTCAATCACTATTACAGCCGTAACAGGTTTGGGTGATATGCTTGCTTACTCTATACGCCAGGATGTGTGGCTTACCAATGAAGGTCAGTTTACCAATCTGGAGCCCGGCGAATATGTTGTAAAAGTTCGGGTTATCGACAGTACCGGATGTCAGGCAGTTTGGCCTGATCATATTACCATTTCTAACGAACCCGGGCCTGTGGTTGACACCAGTACCGAACCTGAGACTGGTAACAACCAGGATGGCACTGTTACGCTTACTGCAGATGGTTTTGGTAATTTAACCTACATCCTTTATGGAATAGTTCAGGATACAGGGTACTTCACCGGACTTGCTTCAGGTACTTACTATTACGAAGTGATTGACCAAAACGGCTGTTTTACCGCAGATAGTGTTACAGTTGATCGTATACAGGGATTTATTCTCTCTGCCATTGCCGGCAACGATACCATCTGTTTCTCGCCACAATTGCTTACAATTCCAGTTGAGGTTACCAATTTTAACGGGGTGAAAGCATTTGAAATTAGCCTGCGTTATGATGCCACAAAAGTAGCCTGTCAAAACTATACCGGATTAAACAATCAATTGGATGGATTGACAATTGAAGTGTTCCCCGCTCTTGAACGGGTTGTGGCCTGGTGGACAGGCTCTTCCCCTGTTACTTTTTCAGCAACAGAACAGTTGTTTGAACTGGTATTTACAGCTAATGATACCGGTACCAGTCAGTTGGCGTGGGATCAGGCTGGGTTAAGCTGGTTTGAAGGAGAGAACGGGATGCTTGATAATGTTGAGTATTCAATTGGCGAAATGCAGGTTAATCCACCTGCCGGCATCAGCGTTAATCATTCAACGGTTTGCTGTGAAGGAGGAATTCTCACCATTGCACCATCAGTAGCAGGCACCCAACCTATTACATATCAATGGCAATTACCCGATGGCGGCACCGATAACAGGGATATGTTTATAAGTTTTGATGCGCGGCAGGAAAACTCAGGGAACTATGCTATTAAAATCACAGATGCACTCGGATGCCAGGATTCGATTATTGTAAATGCACGGGTAATCCCCTTACCCAGTGCCAACTTCCAAACTATCAACGACACCATTCCCTTTGAACAACATTTTACACTCGAAGCCACTCCCGGCTACTTCAGCTATGAATGGAA
>PHDP01000054.1 GCA_002842655.1 Bacteroidetes bacterium HGW-Bacteroidetes-14 | reverse complement strand
TGTTCATAAGAACCGAAGTGATAAGGTTAAGAAATTTTAATTGTGCATAACAAAGATAATTAAAAATCTTAAATGCCAAAATTTTACGGGTAGAATTTTACCACTTATCCTCCATAACTGCTGCCATCAAAACAATGAGTACAAATTGACTCTTTTGGCAAACCAACTGAGTTTATCAGATCGCTGATTGAGTTGAACTGAAGGCTTGACAATTTTAATTCCCTGCGTATATACTCAACAAGTTCGCGGTATTCCGGGGTTGTGTCATCTGAATATTTATCAAGGTTTTTATCATGTTGTCCCTCTTTTTCCAGAATGAACCTTCTTGTAATCAGTTCAAGCGGTGATCTCGATGCAGAAAAGTTGATAAACTCACATGGAAAAACAAGCGGGGGACAGCTGATTCTGATATGAATTTCACGTGCACCGTATTCAATAAGCGTTTGTGCATTGTCCCTCAATTGTGTTCCTCTGACTATTGAGTCATCGCAAAAAGCGATTTTCTTCTCTCTTAACAGGCTTTTATTGGGGATCAGTTTCATCTTGGCAACCAGATCCCTTACTGACTGGTCAGATGGCATAAAGCTTCTGGGCCAGGTGGGGGTGTATTTAACAATAGCACACCTGTAAGGTATTTTTTTTCCGCTTGCAAATCCGATAGCCATGCATGTTCCTGAATCAGGTATTGCAGAAGAGACATCCAGCTCTGTATTATCTTTAGAGCCAAGTGCGTGACCAAGAGCATATCTGACATCATCAACATTGATTTTTTCATAAGAACTTGTTGGATATCCGTAATAAACCCACAAGAAGGAGCATATCTGAAGTTTTTTACCGGGAGGGGAGAGTTGTTTGTACCCTTCTGATGTGATTAAAACAATTTCGCCGGGGCCAAGGTAGTACTCCTCTTCATATCCAAGATTTGAGAATGCGCATGTTTCAGATGCAACAGCAAACGATCCCTCTTTTTTACCAATTACAAGAGGGGTTCTGCCATATTTATCCCTGGAAGCGATTACACCATCTTTTGTCAGAACGAGTATTGTTGAAGATCCTTTAATCTTCTCCTGAGCAATTTTAATTCCTTCAGTAAAATCGCCTCCTTCAGTAATTAAAATGGAAGTCAGTTCTGTTGGGTTTGTGTTTCCGGAACTTAGCTCTGAAAAATTTCTGCCTTTAGAAATTATTTCATTTTCAAGCTGGGATATATTGTTGATTTTCCCTACAGATACTACAGCAAATTTTCCCAGGTGTGAATTGAAAATAATTGGCTGGGGATCAGTATCGCTTATAACTCCAATACCGGAGTTGCCATCGAATTTTTTAAGTTCTTCCTCAAATTTTGCCCTAAAATGAGAGTTTTCCAGATTGTGAATAGACCTTGAAAAATGGCCCTCTTTGCTGAGAGTTACCATTCCACCACGTCTGGTTCCCAGATGTGAGTGATAATCAGTGCCGTAAAATAAATCGATAGAACATTTTTCGCGTGAAACAACGCCAAACAGACCGCCCATAAATGATATTATTACATGAAAATTTTATTGACGGACACAAAAGTAAGTAATTTAAAGTTTATCTTCGCCGATTATTTTGTTAAGATTTAGTATATGAATATTATCTATTTGATTATACACATATTGTTCGCGCTAGGGATGTTTATATCCCTTAAGATTATTGATACAAAACAGCTGAATAAATACCAGACCATAACTGTCAACTATATTGTAGCATTATTTCTTACGGTTTTAAGCACAGGAGGGGAAATTGCAGGCGAAGTAGCTCATATGGGTACAGGAATGATCATAGCATCATTGTGGGTTGGTTTTCTTTTTATTCTCTCTTTTGTTCTTATGTCATTTTCTACGGAAAGAGCCGGGATTGGTCTTACAACTGCACTTAATAAAATGTCGGTTGTCATACCTGTTTCTGTCGGGATACTTTATCTCGGACAAGACGATAATATTACTGAAAAGATATTTGGAATTATTCTCGCATTAATCTCTTTTTTATTAATTCTTTATAAAGGCAAGAATGAGAAAGTATCATTGCTGACTCTTGCACTTCCGGTTTCAGTATTCGTTGTTTCCGGGTTAATCGATACTTCAATGGAGATAACAAATAAAAAAATCTTAAGTGAAGATTCGCATCAGGAGTTGTTTCTCTCAGGGATATTTGCCACTGCTTCTCTGATTGGCTTAGTTACTATCTTTTTTGACAAGATAAAGAGAAAATCAGCCCACTCATTTGAAGGAAAAAACATTTTGTGGGGGGCTGTAATGGGTACCTTTAATTTTCTTGTATCTAAGATGATACTTGTTAATGTTGGCCTTATGGGTGGTTCAGTTGTTTTTCCGGTTCATAATGCCTCTGTGGTTATGCTGACTGCTCTTGCCGGAATGTTTTTCTTTAAAGAAAAATTTACTTTTAAGCAATGGGTGGGAGTAGTCCTAGCTGTTATCTCCGTAATCATAATTGCCGGTACTATCTGAATTCAATAACTGACATGGGCAGAGACTCAATTCTTCCCGTGAACCATATCAATACTTTACATAGCCATACAGCAACACTTGCCATATCATCAGACAGAAATGATTCTGAAAGTGAAAATTGTGCAATACCAAACAGAATTATAACCGAGCTCAGAGGGATCGCGACAATATTAGAAAGCAGGAAGTAGAGAGGGAACAAACCAAAATAGTGGATCGTCAGCGGAAGTGTTCCCGTCTGACAACATAGAGATACACAGGCTGAATTCCATAAATATTTCATTATTCTATTACCAGGATTGTAAAGTGAAGATAATGGTTTTACAAGCATGATTATTGAAAGCGTAGCAAGAAAAGAGAGCTGAAATCCGGCGTCAAATGCAGATGCAGGATTGTGTATACAAATCGCCAAAACTGCAAATGAGAGCGCATTCAGACTATTGTTATCCTTTCCTGTTACTCTTCCCGCTTCTGCCATAGTTATCATTATCACAGCCCTTAAAATTGAGGGGGCCAGTCCGGTAAAAAATGCATATGTCCATACTACTGTCAGAATAATACCGGCCCGGGCAATTCTCATTGGCTTTATGTTTCCCATAAAAAGAGTAAGGGAGGTCAGAATTATGTATATGAAATTTACATGAAGTCCGGAAACTGCCATCAGGTGCATTGTTCCCGACTTCGAGAATGATGCTTTTAACTCTTTACGCATATACGTTTTTAGTCCGGTAGTAAGTCCGATAATAACTCCCGAGGCATCATCGTTTTTTAGCAACTCTTTCTCCCTCATTGCAAATGAATCTCTGAGTCTGGAGAAGAAAACGCGAATAGTCAAATGTTTAGCTTTAATTAATTCGCAATCTGACTGATTAACATAACCAGATGAATAAATACCCTTTTTGCTGTAGTATAGCTTTAGATTTATTCTGCTTTCGTTGTTGCCAGATTTAATTTCTGATGGCCTGTAGCGAATATTAAGGGTATCACCAGATTCGATTCCGGAGTTATTCCCATTTATAAACAACATAATCCCTTCGCCGGCTTCCCGGGAATATCCTATCACTCGAATCCCATTTTCGCCTGCTGTCGAAATTTCCTTTACAATTACTTTTAACAATATAATTTTCCCTATGGGAAGTGAAGTTATTTTTGTAATTTTGCAGCCGTATCCTGAAAGAAATATGTTTAACAGCCCCATAGAGAAGAAGGCCGTTATAAATAATATTTTCTGCGTTTTTAGGAGCAGTTTGTCCCTTCCTGCAAGGGGGTCGTTGAAGTTAAGATGATATATGCCCAGTGCAGAAATTATTACAGATGAGGTAAAGATTACCGAAAATTCTGTGCCTGCCGGAGAACTGCCTGCAATCAGGATTCCCGATAAATATGATGCCGAATAGATAAAAAGTGGTGAGTTTCTGAACTGTTTCAGAAAATCGTGATTTCGCCCCAGCTTATCCATCTCCGACATCACATTTTTTCGAAATTTAACGAAATTAATATTAATTTATAACCAAATAGAGGGTATAATTATTATATTTGTACGATTTTATTCAAAATTTTTGCGAATTCATAAATTAACTTAAAAAATGATAATTCTAGTATTGAATTGCGGAAGCTCATCTCTGAAGTACCAGGTGCTTGATATGAGGTCTGAATCACAGTTTGAGCTTTTGGCCAAAGGCATTGTAGAAAGAATTGGTCTCGAAATGGGTGTTCTGTCACATCAGACAACCGGCAAAGACAAATTCAAAACGGAATCGCCAATTCCGAACCATACTGTTGGAATCAAAAAGGTTCTGGACATTCTGCTTGACCCTTCACTGGGAGTGTTGAAATCACTATCTGACATCAATGCAGTAGGTCACCGTGTTGCACACGGAGGAGAGCTGTTCAAACAGAGCACAATTATTGACAAGTCTGTAATTGAAGGAATTCAGGTGTTATGTGAACTTGCGCCACTTCACAATCCGGCCAACCTTTTGGGAATCAATGCCATTGAAACACTTATGCCAGAGGTGCCACAGGTTGCTGTATTTGATACATCATTCCACCAGACAATGCCAGATTATGCATATATGTATGCAATTCCTTACGAGTATTATACAGATCATAAAATCAGAAGGTATGGCTTTCATGGCACAAGTCATAAGTTTGTAGCAAAAAAAGCCTGTGATTTAGCCGGGCTTGATTTTGAAAAATCAAAGGTAATTACATGCCATCTGGGAAATGGCAGTTCAATAACTGCAATTAAAAACGGAAAATCTATTGATACATCAATGGGCTTTACGCCACTTGAGGGAGTTATCATGGGAACAAGAAGCGGCGACCTTGATGCAGGAATTATTTCATATATCATGGAGAGAGAGAATCTTGATGCTGCAGGTATCAATGCTCTTTTAAACAAAAAGAGCGGATTCCTTGGAGTCTTTGGTAAATCATCAGATGCCCGTGACATTGAAAATGCAGCAGCAGAAGGTGATCCAAGAGCGATTCTTGCACTAAATCTTCTATATTACAGAGTTCTTAAGTATATCGGATCATATACTGCTGTAATGAACGGATGTGACATGATTGTATTTACAGGTGGAATAGGGGAGAATGACCCTCATATCAGAGAGATGGTAGGAACTCACCTGGAGTATATAGGCGTTGATTTCAATCCTGAGGCAAACAAGGGAGTGAGAGGAAAGGATGTTATTCTAACAAAGCCGGGTTCAAAAGTAAAGATGTCTACAGTAACTACCAATGAGGAGTTGGTTATTGCCCAGGACACTATGAAACTTATTGAAAATAAATAGGTAAAAAATTTTAGATATAATTTATGATAACAACATTCGAACAAATTTACGATCAGCTGCGTTCAAAGCCTAAAAAGCGTCTTATTGCGGCATGGGCTGTAGATGATCATACAATTACCGCTGCAAAACTTGCTGTAGAGGCAGGTATTGTTGAAGCTACCCTTGTTGGAGACGAGAAAATGATTCGTCAGGTATGTGCACACGAAAACATTGATCCTTCAATTTTCAGAATTGTGCCTAACGAAGATGAGGTGAAAGCCGTTGCAATGGCCGTAGATCTTATAAATGCCGGAGAGGGTGATATTCTCATGAAGGGGCTTTGCAGCACAGATAAGTACATGAGAGCAATTCTAAACAAGGAAAAGGGGCTATTGCCACCAAAGGCTGTTCTCAGTCACGTTACTGTTATGTCAAATCCTAATTACCATAAATTGATGGTACTTGGAGATATTGCAGTTATACCTGCACCAGACCTCTCTCAAAAGATAGCAATTACAAATTATGTTGTGAAGACAGCACATGCTCTGGGTAATTCCAAACCTAAAGTTGCTGTAATAACTGCTACTGAGCAGATGCTTCCTGGAATGCAGGCATGTGTAGATGCAGCAATAATCTCTAAGATGGCAGACAGAGGTCAAATCTCTGGTTGCCTGGTTGACGGACCGCTTGCTCTTGATGTTGCAATCTCTGCTGAGGCTGCTGCCATTAAAAAACTGGTAAGTCCTGTTGCTGGAGATGCAGATTGTCTGGTTTTCCCAAATATTGAATCGGCAAATGTTTTCTACAAAGTAAACTCGCAGTTATGCCCTGGTAGCAGGCAGGCAGCTATTGTTGCCGGAGCCAAGGCTCCATGTGTGCTTTCAAGCCGTGCAGACAGCATAGACACAAAACTTAATTCAATTGCACTAGCAGCTTTAACAGCAAAATAACACTTTATGGGATATAAAATATTGGCCATTAATCCTGGTTCGACATCTACAAAGATTTCGATATTTGAGGACGAGAAAGAGATTTTTTCTCATACTCTCAGACACTCTGCAGAAGAGATTTCTCAGTATGAAAAAATTACCGACCAGTATGAATTCCGCAAAGAGGCAATTGTCTCTGCACTTAATGAAAGCGGTTTAAATTTATCTGAGCTGTCAGCAATTGTTGGAAGAGGAGGACTTCTAAAACCAATTGAATCTGGAGTTTATGAAGTAAATGAACAAATGATGCAGGATCTCAGAGAGATGAAGTACGGAGAGCATGCCAGTAACCTTGGAGCCCTTATTGCGAATAATCTTGCAAAAGAGATAAAAGGTTGCAAAGCGTATATAGCTGATCCTGTTGTTGTAGATGAACTTACCCCGGTTGCCAGAATTTCGGGTCATCCGCTGTTGCCAAAGGTCTCAATTTTTCACGCCCTGAATCAGAAAGCAATTGCAAAGATGTATGCTGTTTCAGTTGGGAAAAAATACGAAGATCTTAACCTGATAGTTGCCCACCTTGGAGGAGGTGTTTCCATTGGTGCACACACAGGCGGAAGAGTTGTTGATGTTAACAATGCACTGAATGGTGAAGGGCCTTTTTCACCTGAAAGATCAGGTACATTACCTACTCAGGCTCTTGCGGAACTTTGTTTTTCGGGTAAATATACTCTTGCTCAGGTAAAGAAAATGATAGCAGGCGAGGGTGGTCTCATCGCTCACCTGGGAACAAATTCATTTAATTATGTTGAGAAGATGGTAGACGAGGGAGATGAGAAGTATACTCTCATTTCTGACGCTTTCGGATACAATGTTGCAAAATCTATCGGAGCAGCAGCTGCTGTACTTTCAGGCAAAGTTGATGCGATTCTCCTTACAGGAGGCGTGGCTTACAATACCAAGCTGATGGTAAAAATTGAAGAGATGGTCAAATTTATTGCACCTGTTAAGGTATACCCGGGCGAAGATGAAATGTCCGCCCTCGCTATGAACGGACTCGCTGTTCTTACCGGCAGAGAGAAACCATCAGTTTATTCTTAAACAAGTTTTTTGTATTAAAGAAAAGGGGCCCTCAAAGGCCCCTTTTCTTATTTTAGTTTTATATAATATTTAGGAGTGTGTTCAGGAAAGATCTCAGGGTGTAAAATGGAAATCAAATCCTTTAAAATAATATCAGGTTCTACAACTCCCTGCTCCCAGAATCCGCTGCCTCCTCCGGGTGTATTCATTCTTGTATTATTATAAACATTACCTTTTTTTAAAGCGTCAATATTTCCGAAAAGCGGATTCATCCCTTTAAGCTCTTCAAGAGATGCGGCACTGTTTGGATTAATCCAGAATCTGGCTTTTGAAGCAAAAGAGTATACCTTTTCTATGCTCATTGATTTTGTTCTGGTTTCATTTTTTTCAGATCCAAGTATCTTTGCTCCGGCATCTTTAGCCAGAATTGTCATATAACTTTTTTCACCCGGTATGTACCACACATCTTTCCAAGGTGCATTAACAAGAACAGGTATCTCATCTGTTTCAGATACCATTTCCCTGTAGGAGAGGTATCTGTCTCTTGCAGAGGTATATAATGAATCTGCAAGCTCTCTGCATCCCAGAATTTCGCCGAACAATTTAAGGTATTCTAGTTTTCCAAGCGGATGCTCCTCAAGATAATCTCCAAGCGGTATGACATCTATCCCAAATTGTCTGATCTTTTCGATATACTGATTGTTTTCTCCGCTTATACCATATGTAAAAACAACATCCGGCCTTAGTGAAAGCAGCAGTTCGTAATTGAGGGAGGATTCAAATCCAATGTCAGCAACCAGCCCGCTTTCAATTCTTTTGATTAATTTAGAATTGGATATGTATCTGGAGCCTGATACTCCAACTATTCTCTCTTCCATTCCGAGAGCAGATATATATGCAATATGACTGGTAGACATACATACAATTCTCTTTAAAGAGTCACTTCTTTCTGGACTGATAATCCTTTGTGAAAATTCACCTTCACTGCCATCTTCCCAGGATTCACTAACAGAAATTCTGACTAATCCAGATGAGTCAGAAAGAGAAAAATTCCGGGCATATTCACAACCTTCACCAGGACCGGCCTCTGCTGAGCTGTCTGTAACATTTCTGCAGCTACTAAATATTATGAGGCAAATAGCCAGAAATATAGATTGATAGGGACTCTTCATAGATTCTAATTTTTATTCAAATTTAATAAAAATGGCTTACTTTGCAGTATGAAAAAGTATGATCTGATAATAGCTGGAGCAGGTGCCGCAGGACTTATGTCAGCGCTAAGTGCATCCAGAGAGGGGATGTCTGTCCTGTTACTTGAAAAAATGGAAAAGGCAGGAAGAAAGATAAGAATTACAGGCAAGGGAAGGTGCAACATCACAAACACAAGGCCTTGGAATGAATTTTCAACGCATATTCACCCTAAAAGTAATACTCTAAAACACGCATTTCATTCATTCAGCAATACAGATACAATTAAACTGTTTGAAGAGATTGGACTTCCGGTAACAGTTGAAAGAGGAGAAAGAGCATATCCTTCCTCTGGAAAAGCTCAGGATGTTGTAAATGCACTTACGGCAGAACTTGATAGGAAAGGAGTTGAGATCAGGTATAATTCCAAAGTTACCAAATTTAATGTGCTTGACGGACTCATAATTTCTGTTGACTGGCAAGAATCAGGAACAGACAAGTCTGCAAAAACAAATTCATTTATTATTTCAACAGGTGGTTTAAGTTATCCCCTGACAGGCTCAGACGGGGATGGCTACAAGCTGGCAGAAAATGCCGGTCACACTATAATCCCGTGCCTTCCATCCCTCACTGCTTTAATGCCCTTAAAGTATGATTCGTCACTCTCAGGGCTTTCTTTGAAAAATGTTTCACTAAAACTTTTTGTCGGTAAGGATAGGGTTCAGGAGGAATTTGGAGACATTGAATTTACTTCAAATGGTTTAGAGGGTCCGTTAGGATTAAGAATAAGCAGAAAAGCTGTTAAAGCAATCTCTTCAGGAAACAAAGTGTTTGCAGAAATTGATCTGAAACCGGCTCTTTCTGAGGATCAGATTATTGCAAGAATTAAAAGAGAATTTCCTTCTGATGGCAAAATGAGGCTGACAGATCTCTTAAGAAAGCTGATGCCGGGTCAGTTAATTATCCCGTTCGTGAATTCTTCCGGTTTAGTTCAGTCAAAAATATTATCTCTGCAGTTGTCTGGTGAAATTTATAAGATTGCAGATTTACTTAAGAACTGGAGGCTGGAAATTACTGGTTACACCTCTTTTGAAAGATGTGTAATTACGGCAGGTGGAGTAAGTCTTGATGAAATTATACCAAAGACGATGGCATCCAGATTATTGCCAAATCTGTTTTTCGCAGGAGAGGTGGTCGATCTCGATGGCGATACAGGTGGGTATAATTTGCAGATAGCGTTTTCTACGGGGTATCTGGCGGGAAAATCTGCTTCTTACTTTGTTAAAAAATCAAAAATGGTTATTTGAAAATCTTTTTCCGATGCATGTTCATAAGTACCAGACAGCCTGAGCATAATGCTGTCTCCTTTCTGCAATTTCAAAGGTTTTTCTTTTTGAATAATGACTAAGTCACCTGTCTTAAGCGAGAAGTGAGATGAAACTCTTTCAACAGCTCTTTCAGTTAAGTCGAATATTTCGTCATTAAGTACAAATTCTGATTGCTCCTGTTGATTTATATAAGTTCTTAAAATGCTTCCTGCAGGAAAAGTCTCTTTGGTATATGAATTGTGAGAGACGACAGTACTGCCTTCGAATGTTGTCAGTTTAAGATATTCAAAGTGAGACGATACTTTCCCGCAGTTTATTAGCCAGTCTGATAAAATAATTCCAAAGAAATAATCAGATATATATCTTTCTGCATATTTTGCCGGCACACACTTGGCAGCTTTGGAAATTCTGACGCAGATCCCGCTATTCACGGATATTTCGCCAATTTGCCCCGGTATATAAAGAGTATTCACCTCCCTGACCAGAGTTGTATCCGGTTTGAAGGTGAATTCATCTGAATGCACATTGTATGTAAAAATATTCACGTTATGTGCTTATTACTTTAAAGCAGTGTTCCCGGATTTGTGCAGAACTCTTTGTACAATTTTGTCAGAACCTGTTTTGTGTCAAGTGTAAAATCACCGTTCATCATCCATGAATAGTAACTGGGTTCTGCGCGAAAAACGGAAGAGACCGGCTTACCTTTGTGTTTGCCAAAATTGAAGACAGGTACATCTTTCTCATTCAGAACAATTCTTCCTGCATAATCAAGAGAATTACTTCTGATTGAGAATTTTGACAAGAACTCCACATCGTTTTCCAGAGTATCTTTGTACATATCCAGCTGAGATTCAAGAATTTCAAACGTAGCAACAGTGTCAGCCTCAGCCGAGTGAGCATTTTCCAGACTTTTGCTGCAATAGAACTTATATGCGGCGCTGAGCGTGCGTTGTTCCATTTTATGGAATATGTTCTGAATATCAACAAGTTTCCTTTTCCTGAAATCAAAGTCAATTCCGGCTCTCAAAAATTCCTCCGCCAGCATGGGAACATCAAACTTAATTGAGTTGTAGCCGGCAAAATCGCATCCTGTCATCCAGTTTGCAAGGCTGCGGGCAACCTCCTTAAAAGTGGGACAATCCTTAACATCTTCGTTCGAAATACCATGCACAGCCTGAGCTTCGGGCGAAATTGGTATTGTCGGATTCAGACGCCTGGTCTTGAGCTCCTGATCACCATTGGGGAAAATCTTGAGAGCACTCAGCTCAACAATTCTGTCTGAAGAGACATTGAGGCCGGTGCTCTCTATATCGAAAAAAATAATTGGATTCTTAAGATTGAGTTTCATTAACAAGAAATGGTGTTATGCATTTACCATCATTGGCATGAGCAGTGCAAGAATCTCTTCCTGAGGATCAACAGGACCAGCAGCAAGTATCAGCGCAGCTCTGGAAGGATCAGACAGCTCAAGTGAGATATCTGTGTATGGCAGATTACCCAGAATTTCAATAAGGAACGTTGATTTAAATGCAATTTCCATATTGTCTCCTTCATACTGACATATCAGATTCTCATTTGCAGATATTGAAAAATCAAGATCCTGGGCAGACAAAGTCAGAGTGTTATAACTAAGTTTAAGTCTCACCTGACTGCTAGCCTGATTTGAGCAAACAGCAACCCTCCTTGAAGAATTAAGGAAATCAAGCCTGTTAATTACAAGTTTGTTAGTGTTGTTTTTAGGAATAACAGACTTGTATGCAGGGTAATTACCCTCAACCAGCCTGCAAACCAGAGTGAAAGATTCAAACTCGAAACATGCATTTCTGTTGTCAAATCTTACAATTACATCCTCATCACCTTTGCCCAGAATATTCTTTAGGACAGACGATGGTTTTTTAGGAAGGATAAAAGATGACTTAATTTCTGACTTTATGTCATGTCTTGTGTAACAAACAAGTTTATGCGCATCAGAAGCAACAAGAGTTGTACTCTCAGTATCAATATCAAAGAAAATACCGTTCATTACCGGACGAAGCTCCTCTTCTGCCGTTGCATACAGGGTTCTGTTGATACCTTCCAGGAGGGTATGTGAATTAATTGAAACCGTAACCCTGTTTTCGTCAAGTTCAGGAAGTGCAGGATAATCATCTGCTGTAGTGCAGGGCAGCTTGGCATTACCGGTAGCCCATATTATCTCTATAATTGAATTTGTCTCATTTGTTTTGAATTCCAGCGGCTGATCTGCGAATTCGCGTAGTGAATCAACCAGAAGTTTAGCCGGAACAGTAATCTCGCCTTCATCTGTAATGTTGTCAATAGACATTTTTGCCTTAAGAGTTGTTTCAAGGTCAGATGCAGTAATTGTAAGGTGTCCGTCTTTCAGGATGAAAAGAAAATTATCCAGTATTGGCAGTGAATTTTTCGATGATATAACTCTCGAAACTGACTGAAGCCTGGTTAAAAGTTCTGTGCTGGAAACTACGAATTTCATATAATCTCAATTTTTAACAAAGATAATAAAAAATAGTTATGGCATATAATTTGATTTTGGATGGTTGAAAAAATCAATGAATATGAAAAGAATATTTGTTTATTTAATTCTGACAGTAGTTGTCAGCGCGGCTACAGCCCTTACAGTCATTAAAATAACTGACAAAAATTCCGGAACCTATGCATATTCCAGCGATGGAGTTCCTGTCCAGAAAGTGACATTATCAGAACAGCTTTATCCCGATTTTACATTTGCTGCGGAGACTGCCGTCAAAGCAGTTGTTCATGTAAAAGTTACCAAAAAAGGTATTGAACAACCGTATACCATTTATGACTTCTTTTTTGGATACGGAAATCCCGGAATGACACCGAGAAATCAGGTTAACTCTGGTTCAGGAGTGATAATCACTACTGATGGTTATATCATTACAAACAATCACGTAATTGAGGGAGCAGATGAAATATCTGTAACTCTCGAAAACAATAAAAGTTTTAAGGCGAAATCTGTTGGAAGCGACCCTGTTACAGACATAGCCCTGCTCAAAATAGATGCAGAAAACCTTCCTTTTGTAACTTTTGGAAACTCTGATTCACTTCGCCTGGGCGAATGGGTGCTTGCTATCGGAAACCCATACAATCTTCGTTCGACAATAACAGCAGGTATAGTTAGCGCAAAAGCCAGAAGTATGCCTGCGATGGATGGTGAATTTAAAATTGAATCATTTATTCAGACAGATGCAGCTGTAAATCCCGGAAACTCAGGAGGTGCACTTGTAAACACAAGAGGAGAACTGGTGGGCATTAACACTGCAATTGCATCAAGAACTGGTTCGTATTCAGGGTATTCTTTTGCTGTACCTACAACAATAGCCAAAAAAGTTGTTGAGGATATACTTGATTTTGGAACTGTCCAAAGAGCAGTTATGGGAATAACAATGCGGGAAATTGACGAAGAGGTTGCAAAAGAATTCGGCCTTAAAGGAAATGAGGGTGTCTTTATTGCAGAAGTATCCAGGGATGGTGCTGCTGACAGAGCAGGAATCAGAAATGGAGATGTTTTGGCAAAGATTAACGGAATAACAGTAAGTTCGGCTCCTGCGGTTCAGGAGCAGATAAGTAAGTACAGACCCAAGGATAAGATTAATGTCGAAATTAAAAGAGATGGTAAACTTATTCCATTTTCAGTTGTATTACAAGCCAAAGCAGGCGGGTCAGAACTGGCTGCTGCAAATTTGAGCGGAGCCTCATTACTCTTTGGATCTGAATTAAAGGAGGCTTCAAAGGAGACATTGAAAATGCTGTCACTAAGACAAGGAGTTGAAGTGGTTAAAGTTGGTGACGGTAAACTCAGAAGCGCCGGAATAAAAAAGGGTTTTGTTATCACTTATGTAAACCAGATTCCCGTAGGAAGTGTAAAAGAAATCGAATCAGTTATACAGAGAAGTAAACGATCGCTATTAGTAGAAGGTGTTTATCCGGATGGGTCAATAGTCTATTATGGAATAGGTCTCTAAAATTTTGCAGCGTAAACCATTTTTTTCGTAGCTTTGCAAGATAATATGTATACATGAGACAACTTAAGATTACAAAATCCATTACAAACAGGGAGAGTGCCTCTCTTGACA
>PHDP01000161.1 GCA_002842655.1 Bacteroidetes bacterium HGW-Bacteroidetes-14 | reverse complement strand
CCGTATCGAAATGGGAATATTAATTAAGCCTATAGTAACAGAAAAGATGACGATTCAAGGCGAAAAGTTGAATCGTTACGGTTTTGAGGTTGACCGCTCTGCCAACAAGATTGAGATCAAGGCAGCGGTTGAGGAGATGTATGGTGTTAAAGTATTGGACGTTAATACGGTTAACTACCACGGAAAACGCAAGAGCCGCTTCACAAAGGCGGGATTGTTGTCAGGACGTGCAAACCACTTTAAAAAGGCGTTTGTAACTCTGGCTGGTGATGATAAGATAGATTTCTACAGTAACATTTAAACTCTATGGCAATACGCAAATTTAAACCGGCTACCCCCGGTACAAGACATAAAGCAATAAGCGCATTTGACGAGATTACTTGTTCTACTCCTGAGAAATCACTTTTGCAGCCGCTTCGCAAGTCGGGTGGTCGCAATGGCCAGGGTAAAATGACAATGCGTTATATTGGCGGCGGACACAAAAGAATGTATCGTGTAATCGACTTTCTTCGTGATAAAGATCAGTACACCGCTACAGTTAAAACTATTGAATACGATCCGAACAGAAGTGCTCGTATCGCACTTGTAGTATATGGAGATGGAGAAAAGCGCTATATTTTGGCTCCTTACGGAATTAAAGTTGGCCAGGTGATTGCATCAGGTTCAGGAGTTGCTCCTGAGATTGGCAACACTCTTCCTCTGTCAGAAATTCCACTTGGTACATTAGTTCACAACATTGAGCTTCGTCCCGGACAGGGTGCAGCTATGGCAAGAAGTGCAGGAGCATATGCTCAGCTTCTGGCCCGCGAAGGTGTTCATGCAATTCTTAAGCTCCCTTCAGGTGAGACAAGAATGGTGCTTGTAGCATGCCGCGCAACTGTTGGAACAGTATCAAATCCAGATCACAACTTGGAGTCAGACGGAAAAGCCGGACGTAAGCGCTGGATGGGCCGCAGACCACGTAACCGTGGTGTCGTGATGAACCCTGTAGATCACCCGATGGGTGGTGGTGAAGGTAGAGCATCCGGCGGACACCCTCGCTCAAGGAAAGGTATTCCTGCTAAAGGTTACAAGACACGTAACCCTAAGAAGACGACCAAGAAATTCATTATTGAAAGAAGGAAAAAATAACGGAATTAAACTGAATAGAGTATGAGTCGTTCATTAAAAAAAGGTCCTTATATTCAGGCCGCTCTCGAGAAGAGAGTACTTGCCATGAATGAAGCAGGCAAAAAAGAGGTAATCAAGACCTGGTCAAGAGCCAGCATGATTTCTCCCGATTTTGTGGGACACACCATTGCAGTTCACAACGGAAATAAGTTTATTCCGGTATATGTAACCGAGAACATGGTTGGTCACAAGCTCGGCGAGTTCGCACCGACAAGAACCTTCAAGGGTCACTCGGGTAATCGCTAATTAATTAATGTGTAAAAAATCACAATAATGGGAGCCAGAAAAAGAGAATCTGCCGAAAGGCATAAAGAAATAAGGAAACAGACAGCTATCGCAAAGCTGAATGATGTTCCTACCTCACCCAGAAAGATGCGCCTTGTGGCAGACATCATCAGGGGTGTAGAGGTGAACCGCGCTTTGGATATATTGAAATATACCAAAAAGGAGGCATCTGTACGTTTGGAAAAACTTCTACGTTCTGCAATTGCAAACTGGGAAGCTAAAAACGAAGCAGATCGCAAAGAGCTGGAAAACGGAAATATCTGCGTTCAGTCAATTATGGTTGGACAAGGCCGTTCACTCAAGCGTATCAGAACAGCACCGCAAGGTCGCGCTGCAAGAATCCGCAAGCGTTCGAACCACGTTACAATCGTGCTTGGCAAGAAAGTTAAAACCGTAAAAGAGGAGCAATAAGATGGGACAAAAGACAAATCCTATATCAAACCGACTTGGTATTATCCGTGGCTGGGACTCTAACTGGTACGGTGG
>PHDP01000160.1 GCA_002842655.1 Bacteroidetes bacterium HGW-Bacteroidetes-14 | reverse complement strand
GTCAAAGAACAGAAACTGAGGGTCCTTATACACTGCCCTTGCGATAAGTATTCTCTGTTTCTGGCCTTGACTGATGCCATAACCCTCTTGTCCGATTTTTGTATTATAGGTAAGAGGCAAATTTTCAATAAAGATATTAATATTTGCTATGGAAACAGCTTTATGAAGCGCCTCCTTGTCTATAATCTCGGCCCCGGGGGCTATGTTGTTTGCTATTGTATCCGAAAAGATAAACCCTTCCTGCATCACAACTCCGCACTCTTTCCTCCACTCGCTCATGCTATACGAGCTCAGGGGAGTGTTTCCAATCTCTATGCGGCCCATTAAAGGCTGATAGAAACCAAGCAAAAGCTTAATAAGAGTTGTTTTTCCGCTTCCGCTGGCTCCGACGATTGCCGTTGTCTTGCCGAAGGGTATTTCTAAATTAATCTGATTCAGTACAGTAGGCGCACCTGCACCTTCGTACTTGAATGAAAGGTCTGTGATTCTGATTCCGCAATCCCGTGGAATCTCCCTGATAAGCGGCATCTCAGCATCATCCTCATCCTTTTTGGTGTGGATTTCCGAGAGCCTCTCCAGGCTTATCTTTGCATCCTGAGTCTGCTGGATAAATCCAATAATCAGGTTGATCGGGGAGTTAAGCTGGCCAATAATATACTGGACAGATAACATCATACCAAGGGTGAGATCTCCTGCAATTACAGCATTGGCCGCAAGGAATGTCACCACAATGTTCTTAAGCTGATTTATGAGCGTTCCGCCTGCCTCCTGATACTGACCAAGTGCAAGGCCCTTAAGGCTCAGATTAAAGAGTCTGGCCTGTATTCTTTCCCATTCCCATCTCTTTTGCCTCTCGCAGGAGTTAAGCTTTATCTCCTGCATCCCGGTAATAAGCTGAATTAATGAACTCTGATTTGCCGCATTCTGGGCAAAAGTTCTGTGATCGAGCTCTCTTCTCTTCTTCATGAAGAGCTGCACCCAGAAAATATAGAGTGCCGATGCTCCAAAGAAGACCAGGAAAATGGTCACATTATAAAACAAAAGAACCGCTCCAAACACCAGAATATTCACCATCGAAAAGAGAATATTCAGTGACGAGCCGGTAAGAAATGTCTGGATTCGCTTGTGATCGCTTATCCTCTGAAGCAGGTCTCCCGTGGTCTTGGTATCGAAGAATCCTATCGGGAGCTTCATGAGCTTGATTAAAAAGTCTGAAATGAGGGAGATATTCACCCTCGTTCCCAGGTGGAGCAGTATCCACCCCCGGATGAATTCCACAAGAACCATCCCAATCGTAAGGGCAAGCTGGGCAAGCAAAACCAGCCATATAAACCTGATATTCTGAGTCCCTATACCAATATCCACAATACTTTGCGTCAGGAAAGGGAGAATCAGCTGAAGCAGCGAACCTGCTATCAGCCCTATTATGAGCTGAGAAATCAGTTGTTTGTATGGTTTGACATACGATAAAAGAAAGCTGAACCGGTTTCTGTTTACAACTTCACCCGGCGCCAGCCTGAATTCGGGCGTAGGTTCCAGGAGCAGGGCGGCTCCGAGTTCCTTACCTCTCGAGATGGTACTTATCCATCCGTTTTTAAATTCGTTTTCTGAAAAATGATTTAATCCTGCAACCGGATCGGCAATAAGCACTCTTCTGTTTTTTCCTTTGCCTTTAAAACCGTAGACCACAATAAAGTGATTCTGGTTCCAGTGGACGATGCATGGCAGTGTAGATTGCATCAAATCCTCAAAGGTTATCTTAACGCCTGAACTTCTGAGACCTATGCTCTCCGCCGCCTGGCTTATTCCGAGCATGGAAACTCCCAGACGCGAAAACTCGCTTCTTTTCCTCAGCGTTTCCAGTGAATAGTGCTTGCCATAATGCATCGCAACCATTCGCAAGCATGTTGGACCGCAGTCCATGGCGTCATGCTGGTAGTAGAACGGG
>PHDP01000159.1 GCA_002842655.1 Bacteroidetes bacterium HGW-Bacteroidetes-14 | reverse complement strand
TGGTTCTCCCACCCCTTGTTTGCACCAATTCCCTTAATAATACCTGTTACGCCTATTCTCTGGATTGCCTTAAAGTTTTTATGATCTGCAGGGAGGTCCAGATAAGGGAGAAGGTATCCGCCTTTGCTCAGAAGTGACTCCTGAACCTCTCTTACCTTTACGGCAGAAGTGGCTGTCTCTCTTTTTACAGCAAGCGCCGCAATTGTGCCGGCCGCCTCTCCTATTTGCAGAACAACAGGCTGAAGTCTGGTTGTTCCGTTTACCAGATTGGTTACGGAAATTGACTTCTCTGCCACAATCAGGTTGTCTGTTCCTTCAGGGATAAGTGTTCCCATAGGGAGCCCGTAAGATGGAACCGGATAGAAATAGAGATCAGGAAGGTTTTCCCATCCCGAGTATCTTGTGTGGTGGTGGTCTACTGGGTAGTCTCCAACCGCAATGGCTGTTCTGTAAAGCTTTTCTGCCTGTTTGTAAGGCTCTTTGATATGGTTAAGGCCGAATGTTACAGCTCCCTTTATTCTTCTGGATTCGCGGTGATAAGGGATAAAAGGAAACTTATCTTCCGTTGGAAATTCATCATCTGCAAGGGCAAGGTTTTTAAAGCCGAGCTCTGTCTGCAGATAATAGAGGAAGGATAGTGAGTGATTCTTTGCCTTTTTGAGCTCCTCCTGCCTCTGGGCCGGTGTGAGTTCGAGAAGGTTCAGATAAAAATCGTTGCCCTCAATAGGCCAGTTAATCATGTATTTATTATTGGGAAGCTTACCATAGGTAATCATCATCTGCGGACTCCAGAGTCTGTTCTTCTCCTTTGGATTTGTGCACTTTTTGCTGATAGTTGAACAGTAGAAAAGTGTTGGATTGTATCCTGCCGGTTTGGCAATTGTCATATCCTTTCCATAATCCTTTAGCACCATTACGTATGTAAGGTCCTGAATGATATCATTCTCCTGCTCCGGGGCGATATACTCTCCTGTTATATGTTTTGAATCCATTCCAATTGAATATGGAACGCCTGCCATCTTTGCAACATCGCCCATTTCAGTTGCATCTATTACAACTGCTGCAGTAATATCTGAAGCAGAGCCATCCCGGGAAACCTTTAGTCTCCATCCGCTGCCGCTCTTCTCAAGTGAACTGAGTGTGCTCCTGTACCAAACAGAGAGCTTGCTCTGTCTGGCAGCCATGTTTTTAAAGATTCGGTCTCCAACCTTTGGCTCAAATAGGGTACTGCTCACCCATCCGGTCTTGAGTGCTGCTGCCCCGCCGTAATGTCTCTCGAGGGAGTCTCTGAACTCTGCCCAGAAGCCGCCCCTTAATTTATAGTTCCCGTCGGTTGCACTTACGCCGGCAGAGGTAAGCATTCCGCCCAGCCACTCAAACTCCTCAACAATGAGGGTGCGTGCGCCAAGTGATGCAGACCTTATTCCGGCAGAAGTTCCGCTTGCTCCTCCGCCAATAATCACGACATCGTAATGGCTGCGGCTCCTCAGTTTCTGAGAATACTTTTTGCCAAAGCTGTCATATGCGATAACTTCAATGTTAGAGCCTGAAGAGAGAGGTTTTGCCCTGAAAAAGTGAGAGGCAACAGATGGATAAATCCATTTGTGTTCGAGTTTATCTTTATTAGAATAGAGCTCTCTGGCAGCAGGATCGTAAGCATCAAAACGCTCCATTTTTGAAGTGAGCCTTCCATCTTCCCATAGCTCAACTCTCCAGTTTGCGTCGCTGTTCCAGATATTGGCCACAATGTTCTCACCAAAGGATTTGTCATCCTCGCCGGTGTAGAGTCTCATCTGGTATGACTCATCTTTGCCCGTGGCCTTGTATTTCCAGTTTAGTTTACCTCCCTCTGCAGTAAAGATTGCATAACCCCTTGGGGTTCCGTCTGTGCAGAGCTCTCCCTGCCACCATGCTCCCGAGAGGGCAGCAATATTATGTTCATACAGGTTGGGG
>PHDP01000158.1 GCA_002842655.1 Bacteroidetes bacterium HGW-Bacteroidetes-14 | reverse complement strand
AGGATGGGCAGTTGATGATATCCAGATTTCATCTGGTGGAGTTCCTCTCCAGGGATACGGCGTATTCCTCGATGGTACCCTCGTTGACAACACACCTGAGCGGACTTATACCTATACCAACCTGAACTACGGACAGGAATACCTTGCAGGTGTTGCTGCGCTCTACAGCTCAGGATACTCAGAACTTGATACCTATCTGTTCAGGTCACTGTATCTCTATCCTCCTCTGAATCTCGAAGGAATGAGCCCTCCAATGACCGACTACGCACATCTTACCTGGGAGCCTCCATCATCACCAACGGGTCTGGGAGACAATCAGGATCGCGTAGCAGCTACCGAAACACAACCTGCCGCTGATGTTGCAACGGACATGACTCCGCGCACATTCCCACAGACTATGGTTCCGCTGGCTTCGAGCAGAAACATTCTTTTTGACAATGGTCCATTGGTAAACAGCCCTGGAACAGGTGCAGGTGGTGCTGACGAAAGCATCCTGCAATCAGGTCTGGGAATGGGTACCTACGGATTCGGATTCCAGCAAAGTGCAGGCAACAGTGTTGCTGACGACTTTGAAGTAACCGGAAACTGGAACATTGAGAATATCGAATTCTTCGGATATCAGACCGGATCAACCACAACCAGTACATTTACTGGTGTATACTGCCGTGTTTACGACGCAGCTCCAAATGCAGGTGGTGTAGTTATCTGGGGTGACCTTACCACAAACCGTATGATCAGCACCGATTGGTCCAACATTTACAGGAACAACAATGGTCCTGGCGGAGCAACTGATCGCCCGGTTATGCGTATTGTTGCCGGTACTCCTGGTCTTTCTCTGGCTCCTGGTACTTACTGGGTTGAATGGCAGACTACAGGCTCCGGAACTAGCGGACCTTGGGTTCCTCCGGTAACTATAAGTGGTCAGACTACAACTGGCAATGCTATCCAGTACACTGGTGCATGGGCTCCTCTTGTTGATGTTGGTCCTCAGGGATTACCATTTATCATTAACGGAACCGGTGGTGGCTCAGGCGGAGGTGTTCCTTCCAACCTGCTCGGCTACAACCTCTATCGTGACAATGCACTCAGAGCTTATGTTGAAAAACCAACGCTTGAGTACTTTGATCTTAACCTCGACCCCGGAACATATTCCTATCACATTACCGCTGTTTATGACCTCACTCCATACGGATATGCAGGACAGACCGGCGAATCAATGATAGAAGGACCGGTTGAAGTTTCTATCGTTTATGGATATGATCTGCCATTCGTTGAAAACTTCAATACAGGATTGTTCGAAACCAACAAGTGGACTACTGGTGGTGCCAATTGGAGAATTGCAGGCCAGTCAGGTAATCCTGCTCCGGCAGCTGAATTCTTCTATAACCCTGTTCAGAGTAATTATGCAATTTCACTCACCAGCTACTGGATCAATGGTAAAGGCACGGATGGTTTAGGCTTTATCGATGGTAAGATTTACCTCGATTTCGACCTGAAACTTGACGATGTAAATGCTACCGGTGACGAAACCTTGCTTGTAGAAGTATTTAACGGTGCCGCATGGGTAAACGTTGCTACTTACACTGCTGAAGGTGATATGAACTGGGATATGAAGCATATCAACATTACAAACCAGGCAAAGAACAAGGTATTCCGCGTTCGTTTCAATGCCAAGGGTGTAAATACACTTGATATCTTCAACTGGATGATCGACAATGTTCACATCTATCGTGAGTGTGATGCACCGACCAATCTTACCGCAGTGGTTAATCTGCCTTATGTTGAGCAGGTTCTGCTTAACTGGGAAGCTCCTGAAGGTACTGGTCCTGGTATCTCTGCATGGCTTGCATGGGACGATGGCGTGAATGATGATGCTATTGGTCTGCAAGGTGGTGGTACTTTCAATGTTGCTGTAAGGTTTACCCCTGCACAACTTGCTCAGTACGCTGGTACAAGTCTTACCAAAATC
>PHDP01000157.1 GCA_002842655.1 Bacteroidetes bacterium HGW-Bacteroidetes-14 | reverse complement strand
AATTGTTACCAGAGCAAGCATAATTGCATAAGTTGCTGCAACACTCCATTTATTTGTTTGCATAATGTTTTGGATAATAGTTAGTTGGTTTAAATTTAGTTATTTCAAATTTAGATATTTTCCATAACTATCCAAAATTAAACACTTTTTAAAAATTTGATTAAATTTGCGGGATTATTTGTACAGTCAACTATTATGATAAACATTACATTCCCGGATGGCAGTATCCGCCAGTTTCCAAAAGGAACCACTGCTTTCGAAATTGCAAACAGCATCAGTCCCCGGTTAGCATCGGAGATCATTGCTGCTACAGTCAATTCAAAGATTTTCGAAATCAACAGACCAATCACAGAAGATGCAACATTAAAGCTGCACAAGTGGGAGGACCAGGAGGCCAAAAGCACGTTCTGGCACTCTTCTTCCCATCTGATGGCCGAGGCTCTTGAACTTCTTTACCCGGGCATTAAATTTGGAATAGGACCATCTATTGAGACCGGATTCTATTACGATGTTGACCTTGGAGAGAAGAACATTACAGAGGCAGATCTCAAAAAGATTGAAGATAAAATGCTTGAACTCGCAAGAGAGAAGCAGCACTTTGTGCGCAGGGAGGTGAGCAAGGAAGAGGCAATGAAGACCTACACAGAGAAGGGCGATGAGTACAAGTGCGAACTTATTAAAGACCTTGAGGACGGTACCATTTCATTCTATACCAACGGCTCGTTTACTGACCTTTGCCGCGGACCTCACCTTGCAGACACATCGGTTATTAAGGCTGTCAAGCTGACATCCATTGCTGGTGCATACTGGAGGGGCAATGAGAACAACAAGATGCTTACCCGTATCTATGGAGTAACCTTCCCTCAGAAGAAACTGCTGGATGAGTATCTTGTTATGCTCGAAGAGGCCAAAAAGCGCGACCACAGAAAGCTTGGAAAAGAGCTGGAACTGTTTGCATTCTCTCAGAGAGTGGGTCAGGGCCTTCCTTTGTGGCTTCCAAAGGGAGCAATGCTCAGGGAGAGACTTGAGAACTTCCTTAAGGCAGTTCAGAAAAAACATGGCTACCTGCCTGTTATTACTCCGCATATTGGACAGAAAGAGCTCTATGTGACTTCAGGTCACTACGCCAAATACGGAAAAGATTCGTTTCAGCCTATACATACACCACAGGAGGGAGAGGAGTTTCTTCTAAAACCTATGAACTGTCCTCACCACTGTGAAATATACAAGACCAAGCCTCGTTCATACAAAGATATGCCGCTTCGTCTGGCAGAGTTTGGTACAGTTTACAGATATGAGCAGAGCGGGGAGCTTCATGGTCTTACCCGTGTAAGAGGATTTACCCAGGATGATGCTCACATCTTCTGCCGCCCGGACCAGATTAAAGAGGAGTTCATAAAAGTTATCGATATTGTACTTTACATTTTCAAAACCCTGGATTTCAAGGATTACACTGCTCAGATATCTCTGAGGGATCCGGATAACAGAGAGAAGTACATTGGTTCTGACGAAAACTGGAACAAGGCAGAGGCAGCAATTATTGAGGCATCTGCAGAGAAGGGTCTTAAGACCGTTGTGGAGTACGGAGAGGCAGCCTTCTATGGTCCCAAGCTGGACTTCATGGTAAGGGATGCTATCGGAAGAAAGTGGCAGCTTGGTACAATCCAGGTAGACTACAACCTTCCTGAGAGGTTTGAACTTGAATATGTGGGGGCAGATGACAAGAGACACCGTCCGGTCATGATTCACCGCGCACCATTTGGTTCAATGGAGAGATTTGTTGCCGTGCTTATTGAACATACAGGCGGAAAGTTCCCGCTGTGGCTCTCTCCGGAGCAGGCAGTCATCCTTCCTGTAAGTGAAAAATACAACGATTATGCTAAAAAAGTTGTAGATATTCTAAATAATGCCGATATTCGCGCCTCAATTGACGATCGTAACGAAACTATCGGCAAGAAAATCAGGGAGAAT
>PHDP01000053.1 GCA_002842655.1 Bacteroidetes bacterium HGW-Bacteroidetes-14 | reverse complement strand
CCGCCAAATGGCATAGTAGGGAGCTCGAACATTTCACCATCAAGAATATCTGTAATGTTGGCAAGTGCCTTGCCATCGAAATCTGCAATGAAAGAGTGTGGAATTGTCTCAACAAAATGGTCCCAGTGGCGGTACATCAGGTCGGAGATCATTCTGCCGTTTGCCTTGTCAAGGTCAGGCCAAACATCCACAGCTTTCTTATTTGCCTTGATGTCGCTCACAAAGAGAATCTTCTTTCCGTCCGGTGAGAAGGAGAATTCATTAATTCCGGGCTCGTAGTCACTAACCTTTCTGGCTTTGGAGCCATCCTTTCCCATGATCCAGATCTGGCCTCCCGAAAGGTAGGCAATCTCTTTTCCATCGTTTATCCACCTTGCATTGTTTTCACTTCCGGCAGAGGATGTAAGCTGACGGACATCAGAGCCGTCGGCCTTCATAACAAAGAGTTCCCTGTTGTTTTTGTTTTCGGGAATGCTTGTATATGCAACTCCGTAAAGAATCTCGCTGCCATCAGGTGATACCTGAGGGTCTGAGAGTTTTCCCATACTGTGCATTACCTCAGGAGTGAGTCTTCCGTTTTCTACGGTTATAGTGCTTTTTGTTATTGGCTCGGCCTCTTTTTCTGCATTCCCTCCGCAGGAAGCAGCAATGGCAGCAGTTGAAATTAACATGGCAATCAGTTTGCTTTTCATAGATTATAGAGTGTTATTGTTTGATTCAGTAATAGAAAGTGTAAAAATAATTTAAAATTTCAATTCTGTTTCAAATTTTGACAGGCAATATTAGGAGCCGCAATTCTATCCGGCACGAAGTACACTTAAACAGTCAGTTTTTTATCTAATTATCCGGCTGTGTAAAATATTTTTAATCAATGTAAAAAAAGTGAAAATATTTTTTGTTTTTAGTTTTTAATTCCACACTTTTACAGAAAATAATTTTAAAACTTGTCTGTTATATATTCAGACTAACATCATTATAACCCCAAAAAGTCCGCCAAATTATGGAAATTAAAAACTTAGCCAATTCGACCGAGATGGAGAAACTATGTGATTTAAATTATGAACCACCTCAAATTGAGGTCGTTGAAGTAGTTGTAGAAAAAGGATTTGCCGACTCTGCCACTGACTTTGGACAAGATGCATGGTAATGGTTCAATTAAATTTAAACATCAATATTATGAATATGATTTCTATAAATAAAACCACCTCGTTAGTTTCCTTATTTTTAATTCTCTCTTTGGTCTCATGTTCTAAAGAACAGACCGGAAGCGGAGCTGCCGGAGTTTCATCTGAAAAAATCCGTATTACAGGTTCGGATGCAAACTCAACCACAAAAACCACACTAAACGGGCTTGTTACCTCCTGGATTCAGACAACAGACAAGGTAGGTATTTATTCATCTCAGGCGCGCACAGCAACAGGCGGTGCAGGATCTTCAGTAGTCAATGCACAGTTTACTGCAGCAAGCAGCGGAACAGGCTCAAACTTTACAGGCACAATGTACTGGGGTGCAGCGAATACTTCCCACACATTTTATGCATACTACCCTTATGCATCCGGTTCTCCGGCTGCAACAGCTGTTCCGGTGTCACTTCCTTCTGCACAGACACAGTCAGCTGCCAACAATACAGATCATATAGGTGCTCTGGACTTTATGATTGCAACTCCGGTTACAGTAACATCTCCTTCAAATACAGGTACTACAGGCGGAGTAAACCTGAAATACAATCATCTTTTTTCTGTTCTTGAATTTCAAATCAAAGGTTCAGGTGTGCTTGAGGCGGTTAAACTAGCCGGCTCAATTACTCCGGTCTCATTTAGCGGAGGAACTGTCGATATTACCCAGACCACACCTGCAGCAGATGTTGCATATGCATTTGTTTCTCTAACAGGAACATCTGCGCAGAGTGTTGTTACTTTATCAACTCCGGCCACCCTTACCGCCACCAATACAGATACAAAAGTTTACATGGTTGTAAACCCCGGTAATCAGACCGGAAACTGTCTGGTAGGCCTAAAAATTGGCGGTACATGGACCTATATAAGTAAAGCTGCACCTGATGGTGGATTTAAACGCGGCAGAAAATATGTGGTCAGTGTAAATAGTACAGATGCCACTGCAACTCCACCTGTTGATGCTGATGGCTATGCATACAATACAGTAATCATTGGGACCCAGGAATGGATGGCAGAAAATCTTAAAACCACAAAATATAATGACGGCACCGCAATTCCTTTCGTGAACACCAATTGGTCAACTCAAACAGTGGGCTCGTATTACTATTACAACAATGATATCTCAAATAGAACTACTTACGGAGCACTATACAACTGGTATGCGGTAGACAATAATGATGCTACTAAAGTGGCAAGCAACGGAGGAAAAAACATTTGCCCTGTTGGCTGGCATGTACCCACAGGTGCGGAGTGGACTACCTTAACTGATTATTTAGGAGGCTTGAGTGTAGCAGGCGACAAATTAAAGGAAACAGGCACAATTCACTGGATATCTAATTCTGCAGCAACAAACATCAGCGGTTTTACAGCCCTTCCTGGAGGCTCACGTTCTTGGGATGGAGGATTTAAAGGGGATATTGGCAGCTATGGTTACTGGTGGTCTACTTCTCCTGTGGATAGTGATGCCGCCAAATATCTAGTAATGTACTCTTATTTTAGCTACGTTCAATCAGGTGATGCAATAAAGACAATCGGGTTTTCTGTCAGGTGTGTGAAGGATTAATCTTATGAATTTCAGCCCTGAGCAAAATTTACTTTTCTCACTTATAAAGACCTCTCTGTGTTTCCGGAATAACAGAGAGGCCTTTTCTGTAATCCCGAAAGAAATAGACTGGAGCAGCCTTGTAAACCTGGCTGCCAGACAGGGTGTGCTGTGTGTTGCCAGGGACGGATTGGTGCAGATGCCTGGAATTTCAAGGGAGTTGCTTCTGCGCTGGGAGCTAAGTGTCCAAAAGCTGGAAGCAAGGAATAGAAAGCAGAGAGCAGTTATTAAAGAGCTTATTGCTCTTTTTAAAGAGAATGGGATTGAGATGCTCCTGCTGAAAGGAATTGGATTGAGTGAACTCTATCCGGATCCATATCACAGAGAGAGTGGAGATATTGATATTTTCCTTTTTGGAGATTACGAAAAGGGAAACAAGGTTATAGAAGAGTCAGGAATTGAGGTTGAGAAAGATGGTTCAAAGCATTCAAAGTTCTATTTTAAAGGAGTTCCTGTGGAAAACCACAAAACGTTTCTTAATGTAGACTGCACTCAGACAGACAAAAATCTGGAGAAGTATTTACATACGACTCTTACTGAACAGGGGTATGACACAATCATTATAGATGGTGTTCAGGTTCGTATTCCGGTTCCGGACTTTACAGCTATTTTTCTAGCAAGGCACAACATTACTCATTTTCTGGCTTCGGGACTGGTATTAAGACATTTTTGCGATCTGGCCCTCTTTTTTGAGCAGAACAGGGAAAGAATTGATTTTGCCAGGTTTGAAAAGGTGATGCGAGAAAATGGACAGTACAGGCTGATATGCTCTTTTCTTGCAATTGCTCAGAATTATCTTGGATTTTCGAAGGTAAGCCTTACTGAATGTTCAGAAAAAGGGCAGCACACGACTGGTCTCGCAGAGAGGATTTTAAACGATACACTTTACAATAAATACAGATCAGTTGATAAAAAAGAGTTCGAAGAAATGTGGGTTCCCCGCAGAAAATTTTTTGGTTTAAAACTCTTTTTCAGCTCGAAATGGAAGTACGATTCCATTGAAAGAGGTTTGTTCCATAAAACATTTCTGTTTAGAGTTTTTCAAAATTTTCAACCCATCAACTAGAAATAATATGCAAAAGATATTCAGCATAATTTTAAAATATCCGGGATTGATTATTCTTTCAGTACTAAGGGCAATCCTGGAGCTTGCAGGACTGGCATTGTTTGTTCCTCTGATGCTCGTACTGCTTGAAGAGGATGGATTGGAAAAAAGCGAGTGGCCTGGCAGGATATATACTTGGCTGAATATTGGCAGCCCGGGGGCATTTCTTATTTTAGTTTGCGGAGTGATTCTGATATTCACAATTTTGAAAAATATAGCAATTCACAAGATTGAGACTCATCAGAACAGATCTTTGCTAAAAATTTTCTCATCCTGCTCTAAATCACTTTTCACCACTTATTATAACAGGGGATTGCAATATATAAAAGAGAACGGCACTTCTGCTCTGTCCCACAATACAAATTCTGTATGCTACGCTTATGTTTTTGGTGTAACAGGACCGGCAATAGCAATGACCGGAGAAATAGTTCTGGTGGCTTTAATAGTTGCGTCTCTCGCATTTATTAACTTTTATGTTGCCCTCATGGAGATTGCGCTTTTCTTCCCGTTAATCTTTTTTTATCAGATGAAAATAGGGGGAGAACTGCAAAGGGCCGGAAAGAGGGATAATGAGGCTAAGAAAAACCAGTGGAGAGTAACAGCTGAGACTTTCAGAGGATATGCAGAATTAGAGGTTAATAATGCACTGTCAAAACTTGCAGAGATTTTTGACACCGGACTGCATGCAATTTCAAAATCTAAACTTAAAACAGAAAGTTTGAAAAGTGCCTCATCTAAGCTAATTGAGACAGGAGTTATTATTGCGATTACCGGCGTAATTCTGGCAGGATATTTTTTTGATAATGGCGTGGGCAACTTCAGAGTACTTATAGCACTTTTTGCCATTGCAACCCTGAAACTTTTGCCTGCACTCAGATCTGTTGTCTCTCAGTATTCAGTCATTAAATCTTCTAAATATACTCTGGAGATTATATTAGAATCAGATATCGATTACAAATCTGATTCTGGAACTGAATCAATTTTACAAGATACTCTCAAGTTTGAAAATAAGCTTGAATTCCGGAATGTATACTTTGGTTTTGCAGAAAACGACCTTAAAATATCCAATTTCTCTATGATAATTAATAAGGGAGAAAAGGTTGGCATAAAGGGTGTTTCCGGGTCAGGCAAGAGCACTCTGCTTTACCTTTTGATGGGACTTTACAAGCCATTAAAGGGAGATATTTACATTGATGATACTCAGCTCGATATTCAGAACAGGGGCGGATGGCATAAACGGGTGGGATATGTATCACAGGATATATTTATAATGGATGCAACACTTGCAGACAATATAATTCTGGCGCAGGAGAGAGACTCCCAAAGGCTGAATATGGCAATTGAGCGGGCATCACTTAGGGAACTTGCCGAAAGCCTCCCGGAAGGTGTCAATACCAGGATAGGAGAGGGAGGCTGCCGGTTGTCAGGAGGAGAGAGGCAGAGAGTTGCCATTGCAAGGGCATTTTATAAAGAGGCAGATGTTTTCCTGCTTGATGAACCAACCTCTGCACTCGATCAGAAAACTGAGGAGGAGATATCCGGAGTGCTCGAAAACCCTGCATTTCAGGATAAAAACATAACTGTTGTGATTGTTTCTCATAAAGATAGTTTACTTAATATCTGCAACAGGATAATTGATTTAAGCTGAATGGAAAACAGACTGAAGTATAAAATTGCAAACCGATATCTGGAGATTAAGACTGAATACCCCGAGAAATTAGCAAAATTGCTCCCGGGTTTTGGCCATTTTCACGACTCCTCAGATTCGGAAGAGTCACTTATTCATCTTGTCAGGGAGGGCGAATCAGAAGAGGAGAGATTGATGCAACCGGATAGTGAGACAAATATTATACACACTTTTAATATTGAACAGGATATCTGCAGGTTCAGTAAAAGAGGAAATAACTACTTTTTTACAATAACAGAAAGAGGCGGGTCAGTTTCTGCTGAATTTTCAATGGAGGCAGAATCCTCAAGGGTAAAGTGCCGTCTTGTACCGGACTACAGAAATGGAACAATATTGTTGTCAAACCCTGTTCATTTAAAATTCGCTCTGTGGATGATATTTGGATTCAGAGGAATTCCTCGTAAATTATCTGCCATCCACTCGTCGGTAATAGTATATAATAAAAGTGCAGTTTTATTTCTGGGAGAATCAGGGACCGGAAAAAGCACGCATACCAGATTATGGCTGGAAAATATTCCCGGCAGCACTCTTCTTAACGACGACAGCCCTATTTTAAGCATTGAAGAGGGAAAACCGTATGTCCACGGGTCGCCGTGGAGCGGAAAGGGTCAAAAATATTTAAACGAAAGCTACCCTCTAAAGGCAGTTGTAAGAATAAGGCAGAACTCATCCAATAAAATACAAAAAACTAAATACTCTGGAATCCTTTGGAGCTCTTTACCCTTCGTTTCCTCCGGCATATCTTAAAGATAGTTTCTTCGAGGGGCATATATGTGAAATGATATCAGATATAATAACAACCACTCCGGTGTATCACCTCTACTGCCTTCCCGACAGTGATGCGGCCCTGCTGGCTAAGGAGACTCTCTATTAATGAAAAAGATTATTCCCAATAATGAGGCACTCAGAATCATCGAAGAGAGTGTGAAAGCCGGCAACTCTGTTCACCTGAGTGTAAAAGGAAACAGCATGAGCCCGCGCCTTCTGGATGGTAAAGACAAAGTTTTCCTGCACCCGTTTAATTCAGAAAATCTTAAACCAGGGGATGTAATTCTTTTTCGTTATAAAGATGCTTTCCTGCTGCACAGAATCGTAGAGATCCGGAAGGATGGCCGGCCGGATGCGAATATTATTACCAGGGGAGATGCCCTTAAACAGAGAGAGGTGATAGGTTACTCAGATGTAGTTGCTCTGGCAGATCTGCCCAAAATTGGAATGATTAAATTGACCGGGAGAAGATGCCGGATTCTTCTGAACAGAATAATTAAACATATAAAGAGACGGTTGAATCTAAATCAAATAACATTAAGTAATGAAACTAATACCTGATTTGATATTGCGGGAAATTTCCGGAGAGAAGATGCTGGTAATTAATAGTGCTTCGGGTGTAGACCTCACCAAGGTAGTTTTGCTCAACAGTACTGCCGAATACTTATGGAATGCTTTGCAGGCGAGAGAATTCGGAAATGAAGAGGTAGCAGATCTCTTAATCCGGAATTTCGGAATAGCAAAAAACCAGGCATTAACCGATGCCGGAAACTGGATCCGGTCAATGGTTAATGCTGGTTTAATAATTTAAGAACTTACGAAAGGCTTATAAACTCAGTGTAAGCCCTGCCTTAATCCATCTGCCGGGCTGCGGCAGGTTTCCAAGGTAGAGGTAGTCTGTTCCAAAAAGATTGGTTGCCTCAACTGAAACCCTCCATTTTGGTTCGCTCCATACGATTTTTACATCTGCAAGTGCGAAAGATTTATAAGGAACTTCTGCAGAATTTGGCCCGAGCCAAGTTCCCTCTCTCTTTTGAAAGCTCAGGTCCCATCTGGCAGAGAGTTTCCCGAAGATTTTATGATCTGCAAATGCAGTTGCCTTGTGTCTGAGAAAGTCTGTGGCATAGAGCGACAGCAGACCATCAGTTTTCTTTGACACATCCAGATAGGCATAAGTTACTCCTGCGCTGTTCATAAAGGAGTTTGTCCAGGTTCTTGCAGCAGATACTTCAAAGCCTGCAGTAATAACATTGGTTATGTTACTTGCCTGCCACTGGTCAGAACCGCTTGCCCTTGTCCAGTCAATAATACTGAACCCGTATCTGTAAAAGCCGGAAAGTGAAGCTTTCAATCCGGATTTTGTATACCTCAGCCCCAGCTGACCCGAGACAGCCTCCTCCGGCTTAAGGTTCATATTTCCCGTCTGATTGGGGCTCTTATAGTAGAGGTCTGTAAATGTTGGTTTTCTGAAAGAGTTGTTTACCCACATGTTTGCCTCAAGATAGGGCGAAATGCTGTATGCAGCACTTGCACCGCCATAGATGCGCATATTCTCGGCAACAAGCATTCCTGCGGTAAACCTCCACTTTTCCAGCTGAAGAATATGTTTGGCATAGGCCGATGGTGTCTGCCTGCTTTTGCTTCGCGTATACTGAATGCCCTCGGGAGAGAAGTGTCCGCTTTCACCCTCAATGGGATCGCCAAGCACAGTACTGTAAATGTTTTCAAACCTGTATCCGGCACCAATCAGCGTTGTCCCGGCTTTGCCCCAGCGCCTTGCTGCCTGAATGTCTGCACCGGCAACATCGCTTCGGTGATAGTTGTGTCCCTTATACCAGGGAGCCGCTTCATACCTGAAGAGCTCAAACCTGTCAAAATGCCTTCTGTGGTATGCCATCGCCTTGATTTGCCAGTTTCCGCTCCTGTATGTGTACTGCAGAGAAGAGAGCCACAGAGATGTCTCCTCAAATTGCTCAGGGTATGCCGCAGTATAAAAGCTGTTTGCACCGAATGCCTTATGCTGGTATCCCGCCTGGGCAGCAATTGTATGTTTGCTCCCCTTTGCAGCAACTATGCTTGTGTAAAGATTGAGAATATCAAAATCTGTATTCTCTGCATAACCGTCGGACCTGCCATAGCCTCCGCCAGCCTGGGCTGAGAGGTTCCAGAGACCGCTCTTTTTTGCATACTGAAGATTTGCATCCCCCTTGAAATAGCCGAATGACCCTCCGGAAAGTGACAAAGATGCACCGGTTTTACGAGGAGATTTTGTGATGATGTTAATGGCACCGGCATATGCCACTGATCCCTCAGACCAGGCTCCCGGTCCGTGCAGAATTTCAATTCTCTCAATTTGTGAAATTTCAACCGGAAGATTCAGAGAGTGGTGTCCGGTTTGAGGGTCGGTGAAGTTGACCCCGTTAATCATGACCATTGTCTGGTCAAATGTTCCCCCGAGAATGTTCAGGTCTGACTGAACCCCTTCGCCTCCCCGTGTACGGAGGTCGGTTCCCTGGAGATATCGCAACAGATCGGGGAGATTGTTTACCGCAGCCCGCTCAATCTCTGCCTGCTGAATCACTGCGACAACTCTTACCAGAGGCTGGAAGGGCGTGGGTCGTTCTGTATTGATTATTAATTCCTCAAGTGCGCGGATAGTGTCATTTCCGCTTTTCTGATTGCTCTGAGCCAGCAAAGGCTGACCATTCATTACTAAAATTGAGTAGGTGACAGAGAGGACACCAATCTTAATCACCTTTCCCAGGGATGCAAATGCTGCCCAGGGAGTCCTTTTCCATCGTTTGAAACAGATGGGTTTGGTTTTTCTTTTGTTGTTGTACATAAATTTTGTTTTTCTGTTGCGAAGGCGCAAAAATAGAAACTAAAAGGGTGAGTGCACAAATAAAAATTGTAAATTTGATTAATTAACCAGCAATGCCAATACCATAATGGAATCCCTAAATCTAGCCCGGGTAAGGGCAGAACTTCACTCAACTCCGGAATATTCCCATAAGGAGAATCTTACCGCAGAAACTATTATCAGATATATCCGGGCAACAGAACCTGATGAACTATATACCGGCATTGGAGGGCATGGTATAGTGGCCGGATACAGGGGTGTATGGCCGGGAGACTCTCTTATGTTCAGGTGTGAGATGGATGCTGTTCCGACTGAACATGGTCCCGACCATCTCTGCGGACATGATGGCCATATGGCAATCCTCATTGGTGTGGCAAATGTTATTTCAAAGGCACGGGACTACCCTGGTAAGGTATGGCTCTTTTTTCAGCCTGCAGAGGAGATAGGAGAGGGGGCTGCCCGCATGGTGGTAGACATCTCAAAGCACAGAATCAGCTTTGATTACTCCTTTGCCCTGCATAACAATCCAAGACATGAACTTAACAAAGTTATCATGTACAGCGATGTTTATGCTGCTGCATCTGTGGGAATGGAACTGCTCTTCTCCGGCTCTCCATCGCATGCCGCCTTCCCCGAGCAGGCTGCCAACCCAACCTATGCAATCATTAACATTGTGGAGGAGATTAAACGGATGAACTCAGACAAAAGGCTCTTTCATAATTTTGTGCTGGGGACTGTTGTAAATGTTCATATTGGAGAGGCTAACTACGGAGTGACTCCGGGTTCCGGAATTATCAGGGTTACACTCAGGGCATATGACGAGAACGACCTTAACCTTTTCTGCCGCAAGATAGAGAGTTTTGCAGGCGAAAAGGCATCGGCCTCCGGACTGAAGGTAGATATAACTTATCACGACCGCTTCCCTTCAACAAGAAACAATGTGCTTGCGTCAAACATGGTACTTGAGGCTGCGCAGAAGCTGGGAATGCCTGTTGAATGGGCACAGGCCCCTTCAAGAGGTTCAGAAGATTTTGCCCACTTTACATCTATCTCCAAAGCCTGTTTTTTTGATATCGGAAACGGAAAGGAGAGCGACGACATTCACCGCGAAGGATACAGATTCTCAGATGAAATTCTGGACCCTGCAGTTAATTTATACAGTTCAATAATCTATAACAGACAATCAAAATGAATTTCAGGAGTTTGACAATTGCAATTCTTGCATTAATCCTAACTACATCAGTTATGGCACAGACAACACCAGCAATTGAAAATATATTTGCCCGCAAAAGTGTAAGGCAATACACAGAGCAGAAGGTAGAACAGGCTACACTCGAGCTGCTCATTAAGGCAGGAATGGCTGCGCCTACGGGAATGAACAAACAGCCATGGGAGTTCATCATAGTCACCGACAGGGCAATTCTGGAGAAATTTGCGGCACTTCTGCCTTATGCAAAGATGGCTGCAAAGGCTCCGGCTGCAATAGTTGTGGCGGGTAATCCCAAAGTTTCTGAATACTGGTATCTGGACTGCTCTGCCGCAACGCAGAATATCCTGCTTGCTGCCGAGTCACTCGGTCTTGGAGCCGTATGGACAGCTGCCTATCCTTATGAAAAAAATATGAACATCATTAAGGAGGTTCTTTCAATTCCTGAGCCATATCTTCCTCTTTGCCTGATTCCACTGGGCTATCCAAAGAGTGAAACCAAGGCAAAGGATAAGTGGAAACCGGAAAAAGTACATCAGAACGGCTGGTAAGATGAGAAAAATCCTCTCCCTGCTAATCTTTGTCTTAGTCGCATCCTCTCTTAAAGGTCAGATATTCTCAGGCAGAGTTACCGATAAGGAGGGCCTGGCGGTTCCTCATGCCTCTCTTTTTATTTCAGAAATCAAATCGGGTATAAGTGCAGACGCATCAGGGGAGTTCAGCCTTAAAATTGCTCCCGGAACATACAGTTGCGAGATCTCCTCTCTTGGTTACAAAAGGGGACATATTTCATTCCGCACAGATGGAGAAAATATTAACAGGGTCATTGTTCTTGAGGAGATGAGCTATGAACTGAATCCTGTCCATTTTTCCGGAAGGGGAGAGGACAGAGGTTCGGCAATCATGAGAAGGGCTATTGCAATGGCTCCCCGTTACAGGTATCAGCTTGCATCTTACGAGGCAGAAAATTACCTTAAAGGGACAATGAAAATCACCTCTCTGCCTGTAATTTTCAAACTGAAATCTCTGAAAGACCGTTCGAAGCTGCTTATGAACAGATTGTTTCTGGTAGAGTCCTTTTCTCATATCAGCTATAAAGCTCCGGGCAAGTATACTCAGACAGTCAGGGCATACAAAAGCACTATTCCGGATGAGATAAGCGGAGGGGATATTGATCTGCTTTTTAAGTCCAGTATTTATGACCCTGAGATTATGGAGATGGTTTCTCCTCTCTCTGCCAGCGCCATGTCTTACTACAGGTTTGTTTACCAGGGTGTGACAAATGAAGCGGGTCGTGTAATTAACAAGATTCTTGTTGTTCCGAGAAAGGGAAATGCAAAGCTGCTGGCAGGTCATCTATATATTGCAGACGACACGTGGAATGTTACTTTTGCTGAGCTGGCAACGGTTCAGTCCGGCATGAGGATAAATATAAAAATCAACTACAATGAGGTGTCAGAAAATGTTTTCCTCCCCACAACATATAATGTTGGTGTAAACATTGATATGATGGGTATAGTGGGAGAGGGAAGATATTTCTCTTCGGTTGCATACAAATCAATCAAGGAAAACAGCGCCTCCAGACTGCCCGTGACTCTGAGTATTCCGCCGGCAGATTCAAAACTTACTGCAAAAGAGGCAGAGAGAATTTCCCGTGAAACTGAGAAGAATCTTAATCCGGTTCCGGTGCAGACCTCACTGGAGTTAAAGAAAAGTGAGCCCGGTACAACTATTACAGTTGACTCGGCAGCAAAGAGCAGAGATTCGCTTTACTGGCTTGAGGTGCGTAAAGTTCCCCTAAGGGGCGACGAGGTAAAGTCATATCTTGGGGCAGACAGTATTAAGAGAGAGTTTAAAAAACTTGAACAGGCAGATTCTGCAAAAGCGCAAAACGGAGGTAAAGGAAGCAAACCTCTGGAGCAAATTGTTTTCGGACACAAATACAAACTTGCAAACGGCCTTCACTTTTCATTCGGAGGACTCTCAAAGGTTGTTGGTGATTTCAACTTTGTGGATGGATACCAACTGGGGCAAAACTTCGCTCTGGAGTATTCGGCAAACAAGAATATGCCATTGGTTTTAAAGCCATCTGTATACTATTCAACGTCAAGAGACAAACTTTTGTGGGATGTTTCACTCACTTTGCGCTGCTCTCCCCTTAGAAACGGGATCTTCTCCATTCAGGCAGGCGCCGGCAGTAAAGATATCAGCAGTAACAGCTCTACCAGCCGTTTTATAAACTCGTATGCCTCATTCTTTCTTGGGATGAATCCTGTAAAGTTTATGTCTGAAGAGTATGTGAAGTTATCAGGGGAAATTGATATAGCAAACGGTTTGAGGGGAAGGCTGATACTCTCTGCTCAGAGGCGTTCGGTTCTATTTAACGGAGGAGAGAAGAGCCTCTTTGGAAGAGCACCATCTTCTAACATTCCGCTAAATATATATAATCCTCTCTTTGATAACCACGGAGCATACACTGCTGAGGCTTCAGTTCAGTACACACCTCGCCATTACTACAGAATATCAGAAGGGAAAAAGCATTATGTCCGGTCGAAATATCCTACCTTTTCAATTAATTACAGAGGAGCATTCTCAGGAGGCGACCTGCAGCTTGCATCATTCAGCGCTGTAGAGACGGGCATCAGACAGTCTGTAAGACTTAATATTTACTCAACTGTGAACTATGCTGTAAGTGCCGGAACCTTCCTCAGTTCACAAAGGCTTTGGATTCCGGATTTCAGACACTTCAGGGCCTCTGATATGATCTTTTCAGAAGCGGGATTTGAAGAAAACTTTTTGCTGCTCGACAACTATAAGTATTCTACGCCGGGAAGCTGGGCGCAGGTTATGGTAAATTATGATTCTGAGTATATTTTGCTGAAATACCTCCCGTTTATGAATAATCCGCTTATAGGCGAGTCGCTTCACTTTAAGAGCCTGTGGCTTATGGACAGAGGCGTTCACCATACAGAGATAGGCTACTCAGTGGGTGTAAGCGGAATTGTAAAAGCCGGAGTTTTTGCCGGTTTTGGAGGTTGGAAATTCAATTCGGCAGGGTTTCGAATATCAATTCCCCTGGTTAATGAACTTAAATAGGTATCCTGAAATTTAAAACTTCTTAATCAGATACTCTTCAATTACTCTGGGAAAGTGCAAATATTCCAGTTCATGAATCTTTGAAGCAAGCTGCTCTGCTGTGTCCCCTTCGTTAACAGGGCATTCAGCCTGAAATATAACATCGCCGTTGTCATAAACTTCGTCAACAACATGAATGGTTATGCCGCTCCTTTTTTCACCTGCCGCAATAACTGCGTTGTGAACATTCATTCCGTACATTCCCTTTCCGCCGTATGATGGGAGTAATGCAGGGTGAATATTGATAATTTTTCCGGGGTACTGCTCTATCAGACGTTCCGGAATTCTGAGAAGAAAGCCGGCAAGCACAATTGCATCAATTTTTAACTTAGTAAGAATTTCATCTACTAATGTTGTGTTCTTCAATTCGTCAGGGGTGAATGTCATTGAAGGGATGCCATTATTTTTAGCTCTCTCCAGTACGTAGGCACTATTTTTGTTCGACAGAATCAGGCCAACTTTTAGGTGGTTTGATTTTCTGGTCCAGTCAATAATATTTTCTGCATTTGTACCTGAACCCGAGGCGAATATGGCGATATTAATTTGACACATTATCAGAATATTAGGCCACAAAGTTAACCATTTTATACGAAATAAAAAATGTTGTTATAATTATACTGTATATGGTAAGGCCTTGAAAGACAGGAGTTCAAAATTTCACTTTATAGAAATTTTATTTTTCGGTTTTTTTTGCTTTCCTTTGCAAACTAATTTTGAAATAACTAAAACTAAATTTATTAACTAATTATTTAA
>PHDP01000052.1 GCA_002842655.1 Bacteroidetes bacterium HGW-Bacteroidetes-14 | reverse complement strand
GACAGGCAGGTATTCTAACCAGCTGAACTACCACACCGTTTGAGTTCCTTTTGGGACTGCAAATATAGGGATGATTTTATTATTTGCAAAATATTTTAGCTGTTTTTCTTCTCAAAAAATGAGAAATGTACATTGCCATATTTTTTCTCCCTGATAAAGTTGACATTAGACTCAAAATTAAATGCAGCGGGATGCTCAAAAATAAGCAGGCCGTTGCTTTTTAGAATGGGAGCAGAGAGAATTTTATCCGGAATTCCTTCAAGTCCGGAAATATCATAGGGCGGATCTGCGAAAATAATATCGTACTCCATGCGGCAAATGTCAAGAAAATCGAAAACATTCTGTCTTACCACATGCATTCCCTTAACTCCAAATTTTGATGCAGTGCTCTTAATAAAATTGTAGTGCAGGGCATTCATCTCAACAGAAGTGACCGACTGACATCCTCTGGATGCAAACTCAAACGAGATACTTCCGGTTCCGGAAAAGAGATCCAGAACAGATATCTCTTCAAAGTCATACTGGTTGACCAGGGTGTTGAACAGCCCCTCCTTGGCAAAGTCTGTAGTGGGCCTCGCCTTATAGTTTGCAGGTGGTAAAATCTGTTTGCCTCTTAATTCTCCCGATATAATTCTCATAATGGTAGTACAAGAGGTGCGTATTTCATTTCCACATCCTGCGGACCCAGCTGAATTGACGGGTGGCGGAGGAACCTCACTTTTGGAAAGTATTTTGTCAAATTATAAATCTCCTCATCCCTGAAATTTCCGGATGCAAAGAGAGTTGTCTGCTCCTGATTAAGCTGAGTCTGCTTGAGGGCAAGGAATATAAAGTATAGAGCAGTATTAAAGTGAATAGCCGGAAAAGAATTGCAGAAGAGCAGTTTTGTGCCCTCTGTAATTATTACATGGACATTTCCCTTGTGATACTGTACAAAAATCTTGTTGTGTTCAGGAAATAGTCCGGTATTTCTGATAATTGGATACACAGAAGGGAATACCCTGAATTGGGGCTGAATCTTCTTGATAATATTCAGAAATGTACTGTTTGCCGCAAAAATTACGGCTATCTGCTGGCCTTCAAGAACAGCAGTGTCTATCTCTTCATACTCGTCCAGCGTGTGAAGCTGTCTGAATTGCTGCCATGCATCCTCTTCACGGAACATTTTAAGCGGTACCAGGGCATATTTATGTGTATTGACAATAACATCAACCCCGGCAAACTTACGTGCAAGAAGGGGAAATCCCTCTGTAAGCTTAAGTACCGACTTACTGAAAAGGTCTGCATCGTCGCTCATGCCAAATTCTGACTGATACAGAAAATGGCATCTTCTGGCCTCTTCGTTGACAATCGAAAAAGAAAATCCATTCAAGTCGGCTTGAATGGATAGTCTGTATTGATTTGTCTTTTCCAGCTCGAGCTGCTTATTGACAATAATTGGCATTATTATTCCCAGTTACCTGCGTTGTTGTTAGGTGCTTCAATACTACCAACCTTCAAACCCGGATAGCGTTCTGTATCGATTCTGTCTGCTTTAAGGTTAATGACAAGCTGTCTGTTAAGGCCGTTCAGAAGAATTTCAAACGGAACTGCTGCTTCAAACAGTGGTACATCTACGCCTGATACCTTTCCAATGATAGCTTTCATTTCGATTTTCTGTTTTCCGCTGAAAGGAATGAACTGAATTGAGTCGATAATGAATCCTTCTCTCTTGAGCAGTGTATCGCGAACTGCAATTTTAATACTGTCACGGTATACTTTTTTCTGTGCAACTGCAACTGAGTCGTCCATTGATCCGATTTGTTTTACAACTGTAATAACTCCGTTGTTGTAGAAATCGATAAGTGTGTCGATACTTCCGGCGAATCTGTTGTGCTTTGTTTTGTATGCAACCTGCAGTGTGCGGATATCTTTAAGTCTCTCAATAGCAATTGACTCTCTGAATTTCCTCTGTTTTTCAAAAACAACAGGCTCCTGAATGCTCGTAAAAATAATATAACCTATTACAATAGCTATAATAGGCAGCACAACAAAAGTTAAGACTTTTTTCATCGTTGGTTATGGTATTTGTATTAATTTGTCAATAAGTTCCACAAAAATAAAATAATTATTTAGACCCCGCAATATATTTTCTATTTTTGTGTTAATTATTTTATTATGAAGGGTTATATAAAACGAAAACAGGCAGTAGAGTTCAGAGAGGCTGCAGAACGAGCGAAACTGATTGTTATTCTTACACATACAAATCCTGACGGGGATGCCATTGGTTCCGTTACCGCTCTCTCTTCATACCTGAAATCCAGAGGAAAAGCATGTAAAGTTGTGGTGCCAAATCCATTCCCTAAAAACCTTGCCTTTATGGACAAGGGACGCAAAATTCTTATAAACAGCCGTCAGAAGGAGAGCGTTCAGGCTGTATTCTCTGAGGCAGATCTTATCATTGCTCTCGATTTCAATCAGCTTAAAAGGGTGGACGAAGTTGAGGCATATATAAGAAATTCTTCAGCCGCAAAGATACTTGCAGACCACCACCCCCAGCCTGAAACCAGTGCCTTTGACCTGGTAATTTCAAATACAGAGGTATCATCCACATCTGAGCTGATTTTCTGGCTTATAAGAACGCTTGAAGGAGGGAATATTAGAAACATTCCAGCAGATTGTGCACAGTCGCTATATGTTGGCATGATGACTGATACAAACAACTTTGCAAATTCTGTGGCTGCCGGAACATTCAAAATGTCATACGAACTCATGGAGCACGGGATTGACAAGGAGACACTTCAGTTAAAGGTTTTTGGAGGTTTTTCTGAGGGAAGAATGAGACTTCTGGGTCACTCTCTTCTCAATAAAATGAAGATTTTAAATGAGTTTGGTGCCGGCTATATCATCCTCACAAAAGAAGATCTGGAGAATTTTGGTTTCAGTGAAGGAGATACGGAGGGATTTGTAAATATGCCTCTTAATATCAATGGTATAACAGTCTCTGCACTTTTTACCGAAAAGGATGGTCACATAAGGGTTTCGCTTCGTTCGGCAAATGGTTTCTCGGTTAATAAATTTTCAAGGAAGTACTTTAACGGTGCCGGACATGAGAGGGCAGCAGGGGGAAAGCTCTTTATTCCTGTAGGCGAAGTTGGTGCCTACTTTGAAAAATGTCTGGCTCTGGAACAAGATTCGCTCAGTAAGGCACAGGATTTGTGATTGGGAAATTAAATTTTTTAACTTTGTCTGCTAATAATTTTTAGAAATACATTAATCATCTGATGAATAAATACTTAAAGATTGGGTCTCTGTTTTGTCTGTCACTTCTGACCTATTCATGCGCTGTTGAGAGAGAAGAATCTGCAGAGGATATTGAGAGAAGAGTCCTAAACGCTTATATTAAGGTTGTACATAAGGATACAATTTCTCCAACCGCCTCAGGGCTCTACATAATTACAAAGGAAAAGGGGGCAGGTCTTCCGGTTGAAAACCTTAACGGTATCTTTGTAACATATTCTACCCTGGATCTTAAAGGCAATTACCTCTCAACCACAGATGAAGAGATTGCAAAAAAAACAGGTGGCTATTCAACAGCTAATTATTATGGCCCTTACCTTCTCGAGACCGGCTATAACTCGGCAATCAAGGGACTCGAAGAGGCTTTGCTAACTCTTCGTGAGGGAAGTTCTGTAAGGCTGATAATTCCTTCATGGCTCTCTGACTACAACTATTCGGGCAGCAACAAGATTCACGCAGCAACTACAATTTACGACCTTAAGATACATTCGGTTGTAAAGGATATGAAGGTTTTTCAGACAGACACGCTTGAGTCTTACAGCAATAAATATTATGGCGGACTCGATTCAACAGATCTTAACTACTATTTCAAAATTACAAAAGCTACAGGCGGAGACTCAGTAAAAATCAATGAGTCTATTAAATACAACTATGTAGGCAAGCTTCTGGACGGATTTGTATTTGATACAAACATTGAGGATACTGCAAGAAAATATAAAATTTACGATGCCTCCAGAACATATGGTCCTATGGATCTTACGACCCACGAAGAGACAGAGACAGGCGACGGCAAGGTTATCAGAGGCGTTGCAAAGACTATCCTCAATATGAAGTACGGAGAGAAGGCCATTACATTCTTCTCGTCAGACTACGGCTATGGCTCATCAGAAAAGAGCTTTGGCAGATATCAGCCTATGTTCTTCGAAATTGAGGTTCTCAAGAAATAACAATTTAAGACCTATAAAAGAAAAAGGCTAACCAACCGGTTAGCCTTTTTTATTTTCAGAATCTCTTTTAGCCTTTGAAGTGGAAGTGCGGGCCAAAGCGCTCGAAAGCAGCCTTGTCAAGAGCTTCGCGGTGGTCCGGATGGGCAACTGAAATTACCAGTCTTGCTCTCTCCTGTAGTGACTTGCCATAAAGGTTTACTGCGCCGTATTCAGTTACGAACCAGTGAATGTGGTTTCTTGTAGTAACAACTCCGCCGCCAAGGTTAAGAACAGGGGCAATTTTGCTGATTCCTTTATTGGTTACAGAAGGCATTGCAATTATAGCCTTTCCGCCTTCAGACAAAGATGCACCATATATAAAGTCAACCTGTCCGCCTACTCCTGAATAGAATGTGGTTCCAAGTGAATCTGCTCCAACCTGGCCGGTAATGTCTACCTGAAGGGCAGAGTTAATTGCTGTAACTTTTGGATTTTTTGCAATAATAAAAGGATCGTTTGTATAGGCAACATCCTGCATAAGTACCATTGGGTTGTCATCTATGAAGTCATAGCACTTCTGTGATCCCATAAGGAATGTAGATACCATTTTACCTTTGTCAATCGCTTTGTTTGCTCCGTTGATAATACCCTTTTCTACAAGCGGAAGAACTCCGTCTGCAAACATCTCTGTGTGTATACCAAGATTTTTGTGATTTCCCAGCTGAGTAAGAACAGCGTTTGGAATTGCGCCTATGCCCATCTGAAGACATGCTCCGTCCTCGATAAGTGCTGCGCAGTGTTTTCCTATTGCAGATTCGATTTCGTCCGGAGTTGTAAAGTGAGCCTCCTCGAGCGGAGTGTTATCCTCTACAAAGAAATCAATCATGCTTACAGGAATCATTGCGTCTCCCCATGCTCTTGGAACATTTGAGTTTACAACAGCAATAACATGATCTGCACACTCAATTGCAGCAAGTGTAGCGTCAACTGAAGTTCCCAGTGATACGAATCCGTGCTTGTCTGGTGAAGATACCTGAATCATCGCCACATTGATTGGAAGAGTACCGCTTCTGTACAGTTTTTGTGTCTCGCTCAGGAAAACCGGAATATAATCTGAATAACCGGCCTGGACGCTTTTTCTCACATTGCCTCCAACAAAGAAAGCCTGGTGGAAAAAGATACCTTCATACTTCTGTTCTGTGTATGGTGCCTCACCCTCTGTGTGCAGGTGGTGAATCCTTACATCTCTGAGTTCCCCGGCATCTCCTCTGCGTACTAGCGCGTCAATGAGTACTTTGGGCGCGCTGGCTACGCTGCTCAGGTGAATGTGGTCTCCCGATTTTACTACCTTTACCGCTTGGTCGGCACTGATGAATTTTAGATGTGTGTGCATGATAAGTGATTAGTAATTAGTTATATTGTAAAAGGCCGCCCCTTTTAAAAACGGCGCTAATGTATGAAAATTTTCTATCTTTGCGTAACACTTTATTAGCTGTAAATGACAATTGTTACATTAACAAGCGATTGGAACAAAGGAGACTTTTATCTGGGTGCCCTTGCCGGGAGGCTGGCATCCGTTTCGCCTGAAATTAATCTCGTCCATATAGCAAATTCCATTCCATCTTTTGATGTTTTGCACGAAACTTTTGTCTTAAGGAACAGTTACAGCCATTTTCCTGCAAATACAATTCATTTGCTCGGGGTAATGTGCGAACCAACACCTGAACACCCGATGGTTATTGTCTTTGCAAACAACCATTATTTTATCGGAATCAATGACGGAAGATTCTCCCAGCTCTTTGAGACACCGCCCTCTATGGCCTTCACAATTAACTGCGATGAGCCGTTCTCAACATTTATGGCACCGGCACTCTTTGCAAAGGGGGTTAAGACTATTCTGGAAAATACTTTTGAACAGACTACAACTGCGTGTGATCTTAAAAGAGAATCGGTGGCCAGGGTTGTCTACGATGAAAATACAATTGTGGGCAAAGTGGTGTACATTGACTCATTTGGCAATGCTATAACAAATATTGAGAAGGGAATCTTTGACAAGGTGCACAGGGCAAGATCATTTACAATCTTTGTTCAGGGGCCGCACCTTAAAATTAAAAAGATCTCAAGATCATATGATCAGAATAATCCGGGAGAGTTGCTGGCACTCTTCAACTCACTGGGAAAACTGGAAATTGCGCTAAACCTAAGCTCCCTGGCTCAACTGGAGGGCATAACCCTCGCCTCTGAGGTGAGAATTAAATTCAACAATGAGTAGAGAAAAAGAGATAAAGGCATTCGTCCGCCTTCTGGATGTTATGGACGAACTCAGGGAGAAGTGCCCGTGGGACCGCAAACAGACTATGGAGTCACTCCGCCCGCTTACTATAGAGGAAACATACGAACTGAGTGATTCCATCCTGGAAAAGGATAATCTTAACATAAGCAAAGAACTTGGTGATATTATGCTTCATCTGGTCTTCTATGCAAAAATTGGTAAGGAGCAGGGCAGTTTTGATATTGCAGATGTTATGGACAGGCTCTGTGATAAGCTTATTTACAGGCATCCACATGTTTTTGGCGATGTAGAGGTGAGCGGTGCCGGTGAGGTAATCGAAAACTGGGAGCAGTTAAAGAGAACAGAGAAAGATGGCAACAAGACAATTCTCTCAGGAGTGCCAAGGTCGCTCCCTTCGCTTGTAAAGGCCTACAGGGTTCAGGACAAGGTTAGAGCTGTGGGATTTGACTGGGAACAGAGAGAGGATGTATGGAAGAAAGTTCGCGAGGAGATAGGTGAATTTGAGCAGGAGGTTGCAGGTGCTTCAGGAGGGGGAGAGGAGAGAGCAAGGCATATGGAGCAGGAGTTTGGAGACCTTATGTTTTCACTGGTTAACGCAGCTCGTCTTTATGATATAAATCCTGACACAGCTCTGGAGCTTACAAACCTCAAATTTATCCGTCGCTTTACTTATCTTGAGGCTTGGGCTAAAAGGGAGGGCCGTTCGCTTAAGGAGATGTCACTGGAGGAGATGGACCTTGTATGGGAAGAGGCTAAGGGAATTGTAGGCTGATTCTTACCCCTCTTAAAATACACGAAATTTATAAATCATATAAACAGAACTGAATTAACAGATGCCGCAGAACATAAATTGGCTGGAGAGGGCGGAGTTGCTGCTCGGAAGTGAAAAGATCAATCAATTAAAGAACACAACCATTGCTGTAGTGGGGCTCGGAGGAGTAGGAGCCTATGCAGCAGAAATGCTCGCAAGGGCCGGAGTGGGAAGGATGATAATTGCAGATGCAGATGTTGTAACACCTACAAACAAAAACCGCCAGCTGCTGGCACTTGAGAGTACAATGGGCCTTCCCAAGGTTGTCATGATGTACAACAGGTTAAAGGATATCAATCCGGATATTGAGCTAATAACGATTGGCGAGTATATCACTCTTGAAAATGTTGAATCTCTGCTGACTCTTGAAAATGTTAAGATAGATTACATAGTTGATGCAATTGACACACTGTCGCCCAAAATTTCTCTTATTCAGTTTGCACTGGCCTCATCCATTAAAATTGTAAGTTCAATGGGAGCAGGTGCAAAGACAGATGCCACCAAAATAAAAATCAAGGATATCTCAAAATCTTTCAACTGTCCTCTGGCATACATGCTTCGCAAAAGGCTCAGAAAAGTAGGAATCAGCAAGGGGTTCAGGGTGGTCTTTTCTGAGGAGCTTCCGGACGGGGATGCAATTGTTCCTGTTGAGGAGCTTAACAAGAAATCCATGGTGGGAACAATCTCTTATCTGCCGCCTGTTTTCGGGTGTATTTGTGCCCAGGCAGTGCTTGAAGATTTGCTCTCGCTGAATCAAAAATAATGACTATATTTGTTGGAGAAACCTAAATTTAAGTGCCTGATGAATATAGAAGTCAAAGAGGTTCTTTCCCCTTCGGATATTAAGCGCTTCATTAAATTTCCCCATAAGCTTTACAAAGAGAGCAAACAATATGTTCCTGTACTTGACCTGGATGAGAAATCGGTTTTAACAAAAAGCCCTTCACTTGAGTATTGCAAGCTCAGAATGTGGATGACATACAATTCCAAGGGCGAAACCACAGGAAGAATAGCTGCAATTTACAATCCCCGCTCAAATGAGTATCATAATGAAAAGAGACTCAGATTTGGCTGGTTTGACTTTATTGAGGATTTCGAGGTTGCAAAAAAACTTATTGAAACAGCAGAGGCATGGGGCAGGGAGCTTGGAATGGAGCAGCTGCACGGGCCTTTGAGCTTTAACACATGGGGGCGTCAGGGGATGCTCATTGAGGGTTTCGAAAATATGCCACCGGTAAATTGTCTCTATAACTTTCCATATTACCCTCAGTTTCTTGAGAAACTCGGCTTCGGAAAACAGGTGGACTGGATTCAGATTAAAATCAAGGCAGATGTGGGTGTAGACCCGAGGCTCCACAGAATTAATGACCTGCTTATTGAAAAACATAAACTGCAGGTACTGGATATTAAGAAAATAAAAAACAGGGATGAGCTGGTACAGCGGTTTTTCAAAAGCTACAATGAGAGCTTCAGAAAAATTGACAACTTCGTTCCCCTTACTGATGCCGAGGTTAAGCAGATTGGAGATGAGTATTTTCCTAAACTAAGGCCTGAGCTTACCAGTATAGTTCTTGCGCCGGATGGCGAAATTGCAGCCTTTGGGATTTGTTTTCCCAGTCTCAGCAAGGCATTCCGCAAGGCAAAAGGAAAACTTTTTCCCTTTGGAATTTTCCATATCCTCAGAGCATTTAAAAAGTACGATTCCATTGATTTTATGCTCATAGGTGCTGCACCGGAGTGGCAGCACAAGGGAGTTACTTCAATTTTCCATACTCACCTTGGTGCCAACCTCAAGGAGAGGGGAATTTCATTCGGCATAACCAATCCTCAGGCAGAAACCAATTCGGCCTTTAAGGTGTGGGAGAGATATGAATTTGAGCCTTATATGAGAAGGCGATGTTATATTAAGAATATATAAAACAGCAATACAATGAATCTTGGTGACTTGTGCAACCTGGTTGAGGGAACTGCAGTATGCGGGACCGGCCGTCTGGGCGACAGTGTGGAGTATGCTTTTGCATCTGACCTTATGAGCGATGTGCTCACGATTAAAAGCACAGATTTCATACTAATTACCGGACTGGCAAATATACAGTCACTCAGAACACTGGAGATGTCCGATGCTTCATACATGCTTTTGTGCAGAGGCAAGGAGGTTACTCCCGAGATGCTGGAACTGGCAGAAGAGAATGATATTCTCATAATTACAAGCCCGTATTCCCTGTTCAGATGTGCCGGAATTCTCTTTTCGGCAGGTCTTAAACCTCTTTATTAGACTCTATATGAATCTGGAATACAAAGTGGAAGGAGGGGACTTTACCTCGGCAGGTTTAGCATCATCCCAGATAAAAAAGATTCTGAAGCAGCTTAATGTAGATCCCGCTGTCATTAAAAGGGTGGTTATTGCTCTTTACGAGGCCGAAGTGAACATTGTGGCTCATGCATACAGAGGAGTTATTAAGGCTCAGATTGACGGAGGGGGAATTAACCTTACCCTTGAAGATGAAGGGCCCGGCATTCCCGATGTTGAAATGGCGATGACTCCGGGATTCTCTACCGCCTCTAAGGCAGTCAGAGAGATGGGATTTGGAGCCGGAATGGGTCTGCCAAACATCAGTGAAAATGCAGATGATTTTAAAATAGACACAATAGTAGGACAGGGAACAACTCTCAGAATTGGAATTAAGTTCAGATGAGCAGAACAACTTACAACAGGGCACTGGAGATTCTCGATGATGTATGCATCGGGTGTTCGCACTGTATGAAGGTCTGTCCAACCGAAGCCCTCAGGGTATCGGCAGGAAAGGCGGTAATTCATGCAGACTGGTGTATTGACTGTGGTGAGTGTTACAGAATTTGCCCCAACAGGGCTATTCGTGTCATGGACGATGACTTCAAGCAGATTTACAATTATAAATACAGAGTCTTGCTTGTTCCATCTGTTTTTTTTGCACAGTTTGAAGACAGTGTTCCAAGGGAGAAGATTTATCAGATTATTGGTGAGCTTGGCTTTACTGAGGTTTGTGCGGTTGAGCAGAGCGTGGATTCACTTACAGATGAGGTAAACGAGTATGTGAAAAATGCTCAGAAGCCGGTAATTTCCTCGTTTTGTCCGGCAGTTATAAGATTGATTCAGGTCAGGTTTCCTTCGCTTGTAGACCATATTATGCAGCTCCTGCCACCAATTGAGATTACAGCTCAGTACTACAAAAACAAATTTGCCAAGGCAGGTATACCTGACGGGGAGCTGGGAATTTTCTACCTCACCCCGTGCATCGCAAAAATTGCTGCTGTAAAATCACCTGTCGGAGGCTATACCTCTCCAATCAACGGTGTTATTAACATGGACTTTTTCTTTAACAAGGTCTATCTTGCATACAAACAAAGATTACCTGTAAGTGGAAATATCAGCATAAACGGAGAGCTTTCATCTAAGGGAATTCTGTATCCTACAACAGGAGGTGAGTCTGCAAATGTTGAGGGAAGGACTCTTGCGATTGACGGTATGTCCAATGTGATTGATTTCCTTGAAATACTTGAAAACGAAGAGATTGACGGGGTTGATTTTCTGGAGCTGAGAGCTTGTGACCAGTCTTGTGCAGGCGGGATACTCTCTCACAGAAACCGCTTTCTTACAGCTGAGAGCATGAAGAAGTACGCAGCAACAGCACCCGATTATCATAAACTTACACTCGATTATCAGAGATATACATCTGCGGTTATACACATGGACAGGATTGAACCAAGGTCAATGGTTAAGTATGACAGGGATATAGATGCTGCCCTTCAGAAAATGGAGCGTGCAAGGGAGCTCAGGGAGCTCTTCCCGGGCATTGACTGCGGAGCATGCGGGGCCCCAAGCTGTGAGGCACTTGCCGAGGATATTGTTAAGGGGCAATCCGAGATTAATGCTTGTATCTTTCTGCGGACTTTGTATGAAAAAAGGGGAGAACTGCCGCTGGAGGAGGCAATTAAAATAATGGAGAGAATCTGGGGAAGAACAAGATTTGACAAAAGATTTTAAATACACATATATACTAAATTGTAATGAAAGTTAAAGATGTTGCCCAGAAGCTGGGACTTGAGGTTTACTCTGCTCCTGAGGGGCTGGAACGGGAAGTGACCGGCGGATATACCTCCGATTTGCTCTCCGATGTTATGGGTCATGCAAAAGAGGGTCAGATATGGATTACTCTTCAGACTCATAAAAACATTATGGCTGTTGCCTCTCTGAGAGATCTTGCAGCAATTATTCTGGTAAAGGGATTTAAGCCAGATGCAGATACAATTGAACTTTCTGCTCAGGAGGGGATTCCGCTTCTCGGAACAAAGATGCAGGCTTTCGAACTGTCGGGAAGTCTATGCGAACTTCTTAAATGATAAGGGCAGACCTCCATATTCATACTGTACTGTCACCTTGCGGCGATCTCGAGATGACACCGCTTAACATTGTCAAAGCTGCAAAGAGCAGGGGACTCGATCTGATTGGAATTACCGACCACAACTCAACTCTTAATACTCTGGAGATTCGGAGGGTCGGGAAAAGGTTTGGTTTGGCTGTACTTTGCGGGGCTGAGATTACAACCCGTGAGGAGGTTCATGTTCTGGCCTTTGCTGAGGTTGATAAACTTCCTGCGCTTCAGGCATATCTTGACGAGTATATTGTAAGAATTCCAAACAATCCTGATATTTTTGGTTATCAGCTTGCAGTTGCAGAAAATGAGGAGGTTACTGCACAAATTGATTATCTGCTTATCAACTCAATTGACAGATCAGTTGAGGAGGTGGGTGAATTTGTAAAGTCACTGGGAGGAATATTCATTCCGGCTCATATTGACAAACACTCGAACTCAATTTACAGTCAGCTGGGTTTTATGCCCTTTGGACTCTCTCCGGATGCTGCAGAGCTTTCGGCCTCAGGTTCGGCAGATGAGATGAGGGGCAGAGATAAATCCCTCTTAAAATACAATTTTATCCGCAGCTCAGATGCTCACTATCTGCAGGATATCGGGAAGGTCTCCACCTTGCTTGATACTGATGATCTCACATTTGATAACATAAGAAAATCAATTATTTCCAAGGCATCTCCGCCTCAAATTTAGAATCCCATGAACGACCTCTCTCTCCATATCATTGACATAATCCAGAATTCACTGAGCGCAGGGGCGAAAAGAATCGGCCTTGCCATAAAGGAGGATTCTGCAAACGACAGACTTACAATATCAATTGAGGATAACGGGAAGGGAATGTCCCGGGAGGTTGCTGCAAAACTGGAGGATCCTTTTTATACAACCAGAACAACAAGGAAGGTTGGGATGGGTATTCCGCTCTTTAAGCAGTCTGCCATGCAGAGCGGGGGGAATTTGTCAGTTGAGTCTGAGCCGGGAAAAGGTACAACTGTTACAGCATGGTTTGAACTTGGCAATATTGACCGTCCTCCGCTTGGAGATGTGGCGAACTCTTTTGTGCTTATGGTCTCAGCAAATCCGCAGATTCATTTTACACTCTCATATGTAGTGAACGAAAATGAATACACTTTTGACAGTGTTGAAGTGGCAGAGGTTTTGGGTGATATTGAGCTGAGTGATGTTCGGGTAATCAGGATGCTGGAGGAGATGATTAAAGAAAATATCAAGGAGTTAAGGGTTCTATGAAGAAAAGAGTTGTTGTACTTTCCGGTGCAGGGGTGAGCGCAGAGAGCGGGCTGGAAACCTTCAGGGATTCAAACGGACTCTGGGCAAACTACAGGATAGAAGATGTCTGCACGCCTGAAGCACTCAGACGTGACCCGGCCAAAGTTCTTGATTTCTACAACATGAGGCGTGAGCAGCTGTTAAGAGCTGAGCCCAATGCTGCACATCTGGCACTTGCTGCTCTTGAGGAGCATTTTATTGTGAATATTGTAACTCAGAATATTGACGATCTTCATGAAAGGGCAGGCTCATCGAGCGTTTTGCATCTTCACGGGGAGCTTCTTGTAAGCAGAAGTATAAAAAATCCTCATCTTAAGGTTGAGACAAGAGGGCCGGTAAAGCTGGGCGATCTGGCTTCTGACGGGGCTCAGTTAAGACCTCATGTGGTCTTTTTTGGAGAAGAGGTTCCGGAGCTGGAAAGGGGCGCAAAGATAGTTTCACTCGCCGATATTTTTATAGTGGTTGGAACCTCTCTTGCTGTCTATCCTGCAGCCGGACTGGTCAATTATGTGCAGCATGGAGTGCCCTGTTTTTTGATAGATCCTAATGATGTAAAACCCTCATACAGAATGTTTGAGCACATAAGAAAAGGGGCGTCTGAAGGGGTGCCTGAGTTATGCTCTCTTTTAATTTCAAACATTTAGCTTATAATTTTACACAATATCGATATTTTTATTTTGGAATTGTTACGAAAATGTCTATTTTTATCCCATAATTTCATACAGGGAATTTCAATAACATCATACAAATTATGAACAAAATCAAGTCCCTTGAAGATTTGCGCAAGATGAAGCAAAGTCTCGAACACGGAATGAACATCCGTGAGAAGAGCAATGAGCCTGAATCTCTTGTTCAGATACGGGTGGCAATGGCAACGTGCGGTATCGCATCCGGAGCCAGAACCGTAATGAACACACTTGTGGAGAAGATCGAGCAGGAGAAAATCCCTGCAGTGGTTACCCAAGGAGGATGCATGGGCTATTGCTATGCAGAGCCAACAATTGAAGTAAAGGTACCCGGCAAAGATCCGGTTGTCTTTGGCAATGTAGATTCTGCAAGAGCAGTTGAAATTGTTGAGAAGTACATCGTAAACGGAGAACTTCTTGATGGTATCATCCCAACCAATTATCAATCTATTAACGAAAAACAATAGGGAGATATGGCACAGTACAAAATGCACCTTTTAGTCTGTGGCGGAACAGGCTGCAGAGCTTCACAAAGCGAACTGATTGTAGAGAACCTAAAATCAGAAATTAAAAACCTAGGTCTTGAAAACGATGCACAGGTTGTTACTACCGGTTGCTTCGGTTTCTGTGAGAAGGGCCCAATCGTTAAGATTATTCCTGACAACACATTCTACACCCAGGTTAAACCCGAGGATTGCGCCGAGATTGTAACGGAGCATGTTCTCAAAGGAAGAAAGGTAAACAGGCTTCTTTATGAAGATCCTGAGACTCTTAAACACATCGAGGATTCGAAGCATATGGGTTTCTACCAGAAACAGCTTCGTATTGCCTTGAGAAACTGCGGATTTATTGATCCGGAAAACATTGATGAG